>JBAPRX010000406.1:0-5605 GCA_049281335.1 Promineifilaceae bacterium (SeqCode) | reverse complement strand
GTACGTCCCCACCCAGTTCGACCCGTTCCAGACCCGGAGTGAGGTGATCCAGGGCTTCTTCAAGGTCGTTCCACTCATAGAGCAGTTCGGCCATGCGCAAGTAAACCCAGCCGATCACAGGCAGTGGAAAGCTCCCCCAGTTTTCCCGTTTTTGGGTGGTGGCCAGTGCCTTCTTCCAGTAAGCGGCTGCACTCTTTAGATGTCCCTGACGCAGATCTAGGTCAGCCAATGCTCCGTAAACATGGGCTGCCTGGGTTTGGAAAGCGGGGGAATGACTGAAATCCAGCAATTTTAGATAGCAATCTTTGGCTTCCTGCCAACGGCCGTTACTACGATAGGTATCGCCAAGAGCGCCATAGACCACCGGTTGAAAACTCAGATCATCCTCAGGCAAATGCTTGAGCGCCTCACGCCCTAATGCTTCAGCCTGGGGAATGTTGTTTTGAAAACAGGCAATGCTGCAACGCATGGCGGCCACCTTGGCCATCTGTTGCTCCTGGTCAGGGCGTGCTCGGACTGTCAGTTCTTCAATTTCGTCCAGGCGGTCAGCACAAGCCTCTAATCGGCCGGTGAAGAGCAGCACGCCGGCTTCTGCCAGACCAACAACAGGAAGATTTTTGTACCATTTATCAGGAATGGTTTCCACCCATTGAGTGACAACATTTAACTCACCGGCGAGGAGACGGCCAGGGAAAAAGCGTTCGATAATTTGGGCAACGAGGTCCATATCTTCACCGGCCAACGCATGGTCGAACGCTTCTTGGGAAAGGTCTTGGGCCAAATACCAGGCGGCAGCTCGGCGATGAAGAATGGTAACTTCTTGAGGATAGCTTCTTTCTAGCCGTTCTCGGAGAAAATCGGCAAAGACAGGATGATAGCGAAACCAGGTGCGGTCAGCATCGAGGGCTGTCAGGAACAAATTGTCCCGCTCCAGACTTTCGAGCCGTTCCTGACTGTCCGCTTTTGCTGTGACGGCATGGCATAGAGAGGAATTGAGTTGGCCAAGGATGCTGGTCTGGAGCAGGAAGTGGCGTCTTTCGATTGGTAACTGAGCCAATACATCCTGGCTGAGGTAATCGGCAATGAAACGATGACGGCCGCTAATAGTGGGATCGGCCGCTTCGCTGAGATTGTATTGACGACTGAGTGCGGCCAGTTGGATCCCAGCAACCCAACCTTCTAGCTGGTCTTGCAACTTCTGAACCGCTTCGGAAGATAACTCAAAGCCCATTGCTTTGGTGAGGTAGTCGGCCGTTTCCTCAAGCTGGAAACTCAGCGTCTGCGTAGGGAGTTCTAGCAACTCCTGGCGTGCCCGGTAACGGGCAAGAGGCAAAGGTGGCTCCCCGCGACAAGCAAGGACAAAATGAAGGAGAGGAGGCAAATGGTCGAGGAGGAAGGTAAGGCTCTGGTGAATGGATGGATCGGTAATCAGATGATAGTCGTCAAGGACGAAAACAAGGTGGTCGGTGAGATCGATAGCCGCGTTGATAAATGCCGATAGGAGTATCTGTTCGTCGGATGAGGCTCCGCTGAGAAGGAGAGCCAGATCGGTATCGCCAATTTCGGGCTGAATCTGTTCCCAGCCGGTCAGGAGATAACGGAAGAAACGGGGTAAGTTATTATCCTCTTCACTAAGGGAAAGCCAGCTAACAGAGTAGTGTGCAGTTTGACTCCATTGTGATAGAAGGGTGGTTTTACCATAACCGGCAGGAGCGGCCAGCAAGATAAGTTTATAATGGGGCAGTTCGCTTTCAAGCAAATTAACCAACTGCGGACGGCGAACGACATGGTGCGGTTGTGGCGGAACTCGCATTTTAGTTGCCAGCAGGGGCGTTTCGAATGACATTTTATCTACACGGGTAGGTCAAAGGAAATCGGGAAATGAGTGGTACTTTGCTCTTTCATGGTCTGCACTTCACATTTGTTAGCGTAACACGTAATCCTACTCGGCACAACCCACTTTATTGAACGGGAGACCAGAACAGAATGAACAGGTAATCGATGAATTAAGGTAGTGGCTATAAAGTTAGATATTACAGTTTGTAAGCCTCTTCAAACGCAGGAACAATAACCCGCCAATCGTACTGTTCTGCAAATTCGGCCGCTTTTTTCCCCAATTCTTCTCGTCGTTCCCCCGCCTCCAATAAAGCCAGTACGCTTTCTGCAAACTGAACCGGGTCGTCAGCCAACAGGAGTTCCCGATCATGAGTCACGGGGAAGCCTTCGGCTCCAACGGGGGTGCTGACGATGGCTTTGCCTGCCGCCATTGCCTCAATAAGTTTAAGGCGGGTTCCACTGCCCATCCGAAAAGGCATGACATAAACGGCCGCACCTGCCAGATATGGCTGTACCGATTCGACCCATCCCGTGATGGTGATGCCCGACATCTCTTTGAGCCTCTCCAGGCGGGCATGGGGCTTTTGACCAACGATGACCCAGGTTATTTGCGGCCGTTTTTCCTTGAGGAAAGGCCAGATTTCATCAGCGAACCATAAAACGGCATCGATATTCGGCCGATAATCCATCTTGCCGCTGAAAATAAGGTCATAGTCAAAGGCTGGTTCTGTTTCCCTAGTGCGGTATTCCATTATGTCCAGGGAGTTGGGGATGACAGTCACCGAGGTTGTGACTCCCAAGCTGCGAATATGGGCAGCATCGGTTTCGCTGACGACGGTGACAGCATCGGCCGTCTGGCAGGCCCATCGTTCAAAACGACGAAGACGGCCGACTTGAATCCATGAGTAGAGGGCGGCAGGCCAACGGGTCGGATGGCGCAGGTCAGTGAGGAAAGCGCGGCGCTGTAACTCCGTTTCAGCGTTATGATCATCAAAGATGAGGCGGCTGTGGGGGCTGTGTTGGCGGACAAGCGCCATGCTTTGGGCCAGTTCAATCCCTTCAATCTGGACGACATCAAAGGATTGTTCTGTTAAGAGTTGAGTCAAGGCGGTATTAAAAGCCGGACTCTCCAGACGGTGAGCCATATCTGGGCGTCTATCGACAAAGAGGCGTTTAAGTCGGGTTGCCATTGTCCGGTTGGGAGCGGGGACGGTGTAAATTTCCTGACACAGGTCGTCAAGGATAGTTGTAGTGGCGGGTTTGAAACCCGTCAAAAAGTCGCGGAAGGTTAACAGCGTGATTTCATGTTGCAGAGACAATCCTTTAAGGATGTAGAAGTTCCGCAGGCTTGTGCCTTGATGTGGCGGATAAGGTTCTTGGGGTGTCAGTAGTAAAATTTTCATCATTATCAAGATGATCAAGGCGATCAAGAAAATGGGTGTGGGTTACAGTTACGTAAGGGTAAGGTTTTGATATATTTCAACTGTTTGTGCGGCGGCGGTTTGCCAACTAAATTTCTCCGCCTGGATATAGCCGTTGGCGATCATCTCTTGGCGTCTTGCTTCATCTGTGAGTAGTTGGGTCATCGCAGAAGCCCAGGCTTCCGGTCTCTCAGGGGGCAGGATGATACCGGCCTGTCCTACAATCTCCGGCAGGGAGCCGCGATCACTAACGATGACGGGACAGCCACAGTGCATGGCCTCTAAGGGCGGTAGACCGAAGCCTTCGTAGAAGGAGGGCAAGGCCAGCAGGGAAGCGGCCGAATAGAGATGAGCCAGGCGGTCGTCGTTAACACCGGTTAGATGGCGAACCTGTTTTTCCAGATCAAGTTGTTTTATCTGGTCGAAGATCTCGTCGTAGAGCCAGCCTTTTCGGCCGACCAACACTAGTGGCAAATCAGTGACTTTCTCTTGCAGCAGTTGGTGGTAGGCAGCGAGCAAGAGTGGTACATTTTTGCGCGGTTCTAATGTTCCAACAAAGAGTAGAAACCCTGATGGAAGATTGAAATCGGCCAGGGTTTCTCGGACTGCTCCTTCTAATTGTGGGCGACTGTAGACCGGGTTGGCAGCCAGAGGAACGGCCGTCACCTGCTCCGCTGGAACATTGAGCCGTTCGATCAAGTCCTGGCGGGTGTGATGGCTGTCGGCCGAAACATGGTCGGCCCGCCGGACAGCCCATTCGATTTGACCAGCATAGTAGCGGCGGCTATCGGCCGTCAGGAATTGGGGGTAGTAAAGAAAGTTGAGGTCGTGGATGGTAATAGCCTGTTTTTTGCCCCCCCATTGAGGTGGAATGAAATCGGGGCTGTGGTAGATGTCGAGGTTGTAGGGCAGGAGTTCGGCCGAGAGGGACCAGCGTTCCAGCCGATGGTGGCAGGGCGTCCACAGATCAACCGGGCGGAAGTTGGGAGCGTGAGGTGGCAGGTAAGAACGGCCGTCCTTGCGGCTGTGAAAAATGAGATATTCATTTTCTTTATCCAAAACAGCCAGCGCAGGCAGCAGTTGTAAGATATACTGGCTGATGCCGCCCATTTGATAATAGGGCAACCGGCAGTCTATACCAACACGCATAGCGTCCCATTATAGACGATTTTCGGCGTATGCGTGGTATACTAAACTGTAATCAACAATTTGGTAACGACAGTTAACAGTCAAAATTGAAAAGTGGAAAGCAAACAGTGAAGAGTACAGAACTCCCCATCAGCGAGGCCAGTTTATCAATACTGTTTACTGTTTACGCCTTACTGGTAACTGATTCAGGAGAACAGGAATGGCAACGAACGGAAAACTCAACCAGGAAGAACTGAGCGAACTCGTCAGTCGCCTGGAATGGATGGATGAAGAACGGCGGAAAACCGGCCGTAAATTGGCGGAAATGGAACAACGCCTCAATTATCAAGAACGGGAGATTGAAGGGCGGGAACAGCGTATTCAGGAGTTGGAAGACAAACTCTCTAAAACCACTTCCCAACTGGCGCGTCTCTCCCAACTGGATGCCCAACTACGGCAGTTTAAGGATGAGCTTGTTTTGCTCATTGAGCAATATGACGAACGGCATGTGAAGGCCACTGAAGAGGCTACCAAACTGCGGCGTGTTGAGTATGAAATCCATACCCGCGAAATCGCCGAAATACATAAGGAGATTGATGCCCTAACCCGACTTCAAAATGATATGGACCTACGTCAAGCAGAAGAAGCACGGCTGGCTAATCTTATTGGCCTGCTGAAAGGGCGCGTTTCCGGAGTAGAAAATCAACTTGAGAATTGGAGCCGCGACCTCAAGTTTCTGGAAGAGGCGGAGCGAAAGAACGCCCGAACAATTACCGAACTTCAAAGTGACTTTTTTGAACGAGGCAAGAAATTTGAGCCAATTGATAATCGCCTTGAGGTACTGGCTTTCAAAGTTGGCAAAGTGGAAACGAATACGCTCGAACTGGCAGATTTGATCTCTGAAACACGGCAGAGTATAAAGACCTGGTCGGAACAGGTTCAAATCGGGGAACACGAACGGAACCAACGGCTGGAAAATTGGCGTCGTGTGATAGACGAACAGCAAGATCGGCTGGAGTATTTTAATAAGGAGTGGATCAAGTTTTCGGATCAGTATAAGGAAGCCCAGATGGCAGTTCAGACATTGGGTGAATGGCAAACCCAAATCGAGTCCCAGCAGCGCGAAGCGGGCGAAATTGCCCGCGTTGAGGCAAACCGCCTCCGTGCATTGTGGGATAACTTCCAACTGGAACAAGATAAGCATTGGAAAGCTGTTGAAC
>JBAPRX010000405.1:0-4547 GCA_049281335.1 Promineifilaceae bacterium (SeqCode) | reverse complement strand
CTAAAAGTCAATTTATACGGTCGTTTCTTTGGACTTTCACGATTAGGCTCATAAAAAACGCCGTAAAGATCCCATTTTTACTGCCAGTCATAAGTGGACAGATTCTAACTCGTGAAAATTAACTGCCGCAAATTGGTACGGTGTCTCATACCTGCCAGCGCCTCGTACGACCGGACGCCATTGTAAACTTCAAGCCATTCTTCGGCAATCGAACGAACCTCAGTCAAGTCGCTGAAAAATTAAAAACAAGTATTTCCTCTCGATAGCTGTTTACGATATTCTAAAAGTGGTTCTTGCCAAATACAACAGACAAAGACGATAAACCCGTCACCATCTACCTAACCCGTGCTGCCCACACTCCCATCCCGCTCAACGTCAAAGTCAAAGCGAACCCTAGCCCTTACGACTCAGAATGGGAAGCCTACTTCGAGAAACGACTGGATACCCGTATGGGCGAAAAGCTCTGGAGTAAACAACAGCTGCTTTCCCTTTGGCGTTCCCAACGAGGATTCTGTCCCATCTGTCAATAGAAAATCACGGAAACAACCGGTTGGGCCAAACATCATATCATCTGGCGCTCTCCCGGTGGCGGCGATACGCTCGATAATCTCGTTCTGTTACATCCAACCTTTCCCATGCAAGTCCACAGCCAAAAGTTATCCGTTGTTAAGCCGCGTCCATCTTAGGCGTTAGAAATGCTTGAGCGGCTTGAAGGGAAACTTTCGCGGGCCGTTCTTAGGGGGCGGGGGACCAGCAATGGCCTCGTACTACCCGACCCATCTGCTCCCAAAACCCCAATCAGGGCTGGCAGGCTCCCGAATCACTGAACGACGCCCCGGTTTGAGGATCCTTCCAACCTGGCCCCAGATAAATCCCGGACGACCATTATTCCTGCGAATAGATGCAGCCGGTGGAATATATTCGATACGTTTTGTTGTTAAGAAAATGGCTCCCAATATGAGTGACAGGCACCTTAAATGAAAAATGCCTGGCACTCTACCCTTAATTGATGGTCCTAAACCTCATCAAACCCAATTGAAAACATCCGCTCCAGATCGTGGCGTGAAAAGACCCGGAAGGCAATCAATGTTTCCGAGTTGGTGATGCCGTCAACCTGGAGCATTTCGTTCGTTACCAGGTCGGCCATTTTATCATTCGTATTGACCCTGATGATAGCCACCAGGTCAAAACGGCCGCCCACCGAAAAAACCTCGGAGATACCACTCATTGCCGCTAACGTTTGCGCCACGTCATTAATCTTTTCTCGTTCAGTATTAATCAATACAACTGCATTAACCATGGTCAACTCCTTTTAAATCGAATCGACAATTCGACAAGCGATCGGCCGAATCGCGCTACAATTATCTCGAACACTGGTGGATTTACCACACTATGAGGTTTTCTTCTTTATAGTTTCAGGGCATTTAAAACAGCATGCCTTCAAGGGCAACTATACCAATCCTTGGTTCAAAATGCGATGGCTTCTTGGGTGCCACAACAGGTGCAAGTCCAATGTCGCTCCGACAGGCTTAACCTCTGATAGATGGCGCCACAGACCGAGCAGCACTTTGAAGAAGGAAACCATCTACCGGCCTGCACGACCTCGCCCCCAGCCCACTGCTGCTTGTACTGCAGGAAAGTGACAAACTGAGACCAGCCGGCATCGGCGATGGATTTGGCCAGAGCATGATTGGCCAGCATTCCCTTGACATGAAGCGTCTCCAGAGCAATGGTGCCGTAGCTGTTGACCAGTCTTAGGCTGACCTGATGATGGAAATCCCGCAGTTGATTGGACACCCGCTCATGGAGAGCTATTTCTCGGCAATTAGACAAGATGCTTGACCTAAACTGTCGACAGATTATCGACGGTTCCAGAGCCCACGGTTTAATCCTGGCTCCTCTTAGACTCGTCGGAGTGTCTCTTCCAATTGCTCCAGAGAAACCAACAAAGCACTCATTTCTCGGGCTTCTTGCTGCAACGCGCTGGTAAATCCCTCCCTGGCGAATAACACGTAATGTGTCTTCCACCCTCCAGCTACCTGCGGCATTCGCTTGCTACGCCGAACAAGGTCCGGCAACAAGCGGCGGCTCAGCTTATCGCGCCCCCACTTAGCCTCCCCAATAAGCAACCGCTTATCTCTAGGCGCGGCCGCGACCACGTCCAGCTGGACCCCTTTCCCTCGATACGTTCGCCAGTAAGCACCAACCATTTCAGGAACAAAGTCAAGCTGCCCGCCCATGGCCGCCGCCCAGACCCATTCCCGACATAACTCCTCGAAGACATTCTCACCCAAAAACGGCCGTAACTCAGCGTAAATCTTGTCGGCCGCCGCTTCCTGATAGCCGCGCTCGATGAGGCCAATCTGGGGAACGACGAAGCGATAGTAGAAGCGGAGAAAGTGATCCCGGACATAGTAACGGCCGCTTTTGCTCCTCGGTTTGGCCAACACCGGCTCGCGCCGTTCGATAATTTCCAGTTCCTGCAACACCTTCAAATAATGGCCCAGCGCCGTGTCCGGCAGCCCGGCCATTTTGGCAATGTCGGACCATTGGTGAAAGCCGGAGGCAACGGCCGACAGCACCGATTCGTAGGTCTGCGGTTCCTGGAGCTGCTCGTAGAGAATCACAGCCGGGTCGGACATCATCATGTTGCCCGGCACCAGGCAGTGGTCACGGAGGGCGCTGACGAAATCGCCGGTGCGGGTGAAAAATTCCAGGTAGGCCGGCACGCCACCAGTCACGCCGTAAATGGCGACCCTTTCATCGGCCCTTCGGTTGGGGAACATCTCTATCACGGCCGAGTAAGGTAGGGGACGAAGCCGGATTTGAGCCGTAGCCCGGCCATAGAGCGGTGCCTGGTAGGAGAATACTTCCCGGGCCATCATGCCGATGAGCGAACCAGTCAGGATGAGCTTGAGCTGGTTAATCTGGGACAGCCGGTGGTCCCACACTTTTTGGAAAATGCTGCTGATGGCCGGTTCATTCCGCAGCAGGTAGGTAAACTCGTCTAATACAACCAGGTGGGGCTGCTCATTAAGCGCCGCCACATCCGCCAGATGATTCAAGGCCTCTTCCCAGCCAGCAAAGGCAAAATCATCTGTCGGAGGGCTGGCGAGACGTGGGTCGTGGCGCAGGATGGCCTGGGAGAAGTCCCGCAGCTGGTAAGCCTCATTGTGAGTGGTAGCCACCCAATAGAAAGTGAGGGCATCCTGGTGTTGTTCCAGAAAGCGGGTGACCAGGCGGGTTTTGCCAATCCGCCGGCGGCCGTAAAGGATCAGCAGACCAGCCTCGGCCGACTGGTAGAAGTTTTCCAATGTTTGCAGTTCGCGCTGCCTGCCTACAAAGTCCATCACTTGTTCCTTGAATGCTAATTATAATTGTTTGTATTATAATAATATTCGCAATTATAATCAACACAAATTAACTTAAAAGAAGTCTCGCCGTGGAACTGGTGGTTGGGTGGGGGAGGGTTTATCCGCAAAAAACCATAGAATTCGGCGTTGATCTGGCGCACAACAGCCCAGGGGGCGACGGTGGCGCTGCGAACCCGAATTAGGATGAACAGGGTAACGGCCGTAAATAGTGAAAGAACCAGTCCCACCCACCAATCTTCCAAAAAAAGGAGCACCAGAATGCCAACCAACAACAGTCCATTTCCGGCCACATCAATAACGAATTGGGAGAAGAAGTTAGTGAGGGAGTTGACATCGCCATCCACCCGTTCGATTAACTCGCCCGACGAGTGCTTCTTGTGAAAAGACTGGTCCAATCGGAGGCAGTGGAGGATGAGGTCCAGCCGCAGATGATTGGTCGCCGTCCAGGCTACTCGCTGGCTTAGATAGGTGACGGCGATGACCAACAACTGCCCGGCCAATCCGGCTGCTAAAAAGAGGATGGCGGCATGGGTTAAGGTGGTCTGGTCGGCGCTGCCGGTGGCGGTATCAATGAACAGGCGCAGGATTTGAGGCGTTACCAGCTGCAAGCCAATCTGGGTCAGGAGCAAAAAAGCCAGCACCAAAACAGGCAGCCATTGCGGCCGTAAGTAGCGGCGCAAAAGCAGCCAATACTGTCTGATAGGTACTTTAACCCATTCTTTCATTATCCCCGGAACAGAGGCTGGTTCGCTTCCTGATAGCTCGCTTTAAGGCCTATTGCTCGCGCCTCCTGCCGCCGGATTATAGCCTGTCGGTCATAATAGCAAAGTCAGCAAATGTCGGCTCACAAATAAATTGCCGGTTCCTTTTAGAGGGCACCTTAACCGTAACAGCCTGGGGGACGATCCGGATCTCATTATCTCTCCTGACGAGCTGTATAATGATCCGGACACAACGAGCATTGGCGGCCAATTGTCGTTGGCCGGAAAACGAGCTATTTACAACGGCCGTGTCTGAGTGCTGCAGAGACCCGGATGGCTTAATAAGTTGACGAAGTCGTCAGAAAAATGTACTGTCTCTGGTATTGAAAAATGTTACTCACGAGATAGTTACAAAAAGGAGAATTTCCATGATATTAGAGAGAACCGTCCTTCATTGTAAACCGGGCACAGT
>JBAPRX010000404.1:0-4213 GCA_049281335.1 Promineifilaceae bacterium (SeqCode) | reverse complement strand
TCTCTAGTCAGTCTCTATCCTAACTTGCAATAGAAAGGCGACAAGAACCACTTGGTCCACTTTGCCTGACCCAAGTGGACCAATTTGTAATATTCATACAAAAATCGGGTGAATTTTTTGTACGTTTATACCATACCCCGGCGTACAGCTTCCACAGCCGCCTCAGTTCGGCTATTCACACCCATCTGGTCAAAAATATGGCGAAGTTTGCGTTTTACCGTCGTCGGACTCAGATACATCGCGCTGGCAATATCCGCGTTCGTAGCCCCCTTAGCCAACAACCGTAATATCTGATACTCATCTTCATCCAGCAGTGGCTGCTCTGGTGGAATTGGCTGCTCAGAGATAAGATACTGGACAACCCGGTCGGTAATCTGGGGACTAAACACCCGTTCCCCCCGACAGACAGCCTTTATTGCGCTGACCAGCTTCTCGTCTGAAACACTTTTCAAGACAAATCCCTGCGCCCCAGCCCGCAGCGCCCCAATAACATATTCATCCTCATCAAAGGAAGTCAGCATCAACACCCTGGCCTCTGGCCTTATCTGTAAGATGCGTTTCAGAACAACCAGCCCCGACTCCCCCGGCATACGAATATCCAGCAAAATAACGTCCGGCTCCGTGCTTTCGATCAGGGCCATAGCGCCTGCGCCATCTTCTGCTTCCCCCACAATGGCAAACTCAGGGTAATTTGAAAGCAAACTGTTGATGCCCTGGCGCACAATCGGGTGGTCATCAACGAGCAAAATACGGACCGGTTCCATCGGCCGTTCCTAAACCGCAGCTTCTTTCATGTAAACAGGAATCACCATCTCAATCCGCGTTCCCTGTCCGGGCCGCGTATTAATGGTGACAGACCCCCCAAGACTCTCCGCCCGTTCCTGCATCCCAAACAACCCCAGATGACCATAATTGTTTTGGAGCACCGTCTCCAGGTCAAACCCCTGCCCATCATCAATCACTTTCAATTGAAGCGCGTCAGGTGCAAAATTGACAATCACCTCAATACAATTCGCATTGGCATGGGCGCTAACGTTGTGCAGCGCCTCCTGGATCAACCGGTAAACGCTAATCTCAACCTTTGACGAAAGACGAGCCGGTGTTCCCAAAACAGTCACGTGGCAGGGAACCCCGGTATACTGTTCGTACCGCTCCGCATACCGCCGAAGTGCCGGAGCCAACCCCAGCGCATCAAGAGTCGGAGGGCGCAAATGGTGAATAATCCGTTTCGTCTCTTCTTCCACCCGATGCAAAATTTTCTGAACACGCTTAATCGAAGTCGCCGCCTGGGGCAAATCGTTATTATCCAGCCGCTTATGGGCCGATTTCAGCTCCAAAATCGCCCCAATCAACAACTGGTTGGTGCCATCATGCATATCCTGGGCAATGCGCTGCCGTTCATGCTCCTGCACACTCATCGTCTCACTCAGCAGTTGTTGCAGTTGGGTCGCCTTACGTGCCAGCGCCTCTTTCGTCTCCTCAAGCTGCTCCGTCCGCAGCACAACCTTTTGTTCCAACGCTTCATTTGCCACAGTAAGCTGCTCATACAGTTGCGTATTCCGAATAGCAATAGCAACCTGGGCCGCGTACGTCATGAGAAGCTGTTCGTGTTCATCATCATACGGCTCCACACGGTTGGCAACCCCAATCATCCCGATAGGGTCCCCATAGATTCGCAACGGAACGCCAAGAAATGTTGCAACAGGGGGATGGCCTTTTGGCTGGCCGATACGCCGGGGATCAGTTCTGGCATCATTCGTCCGGACCGGACAGTTTTCCAACACAGTCCAGGAAAAAATATTCGGCCGAAGTGGAATCAGGTGGTGGTGTTCATAAAAATTCTTCTCTGGATGAAAACCCTGGATGGCAACAACATCCATCGCCTTCCCATCAGACATCGTCAACCCAATGAAGCCAAACTGAGAACCGGTCAAATCAAGGCAGTGCCGCAGCGCCATATCCAACACAGAGTCAAGGCTGTGCAAAGCCGACAACTCAACCGCCATATCATAAAGCGCCTGCAACTGCTCATACGGCCGACTTTTAACCTGAGGAATTGGTTCTACTAACATTTTGCTCACTCGTCTGATGAAAAATTTTACGAACCCAACACTATATTAAATACCACAACGGAAACACGCAACATAGCCAACCGACTTTTGTTTTTTGGCATCTCCATAACCTTTCAGCTACTACAAACCGAGAAAACAAAAGTTTCCCAACCCCCATCCCTTCTCCATTAAAACTTTTCTCCCTCCCAAAAACAACATCCGCTCAAACTATTTTCGTGTGTGGTACTATCCATACTCGCTTCAACTTCTACCTAGTAAAGCCGTTGTTCCGTTGGCAGATTAACCAGGCTTTCTATATTTGATTGTACCACTTGCGTTGGCTTCCTTTTCCAACTTTTCAGCCCATTTATGTCGGTTTTGTACCGATGCTACCCATTCTTCCATTTGTTCTTGTGTCCGAACCCGGCGCTCCCATCCCCACCGATCATCACGTACATCTTCCCATAATAATTCAATAATATTATCATGTTCTTGTTCCAACCAACGCAGCCACCTCGGTTTTAGCCAATTTGGCCGTAGAACCGCTAACAAGATCAAAAGAACTTGGTAAGGCAAAATACCATAAAAAAAGAAATTTCTGCGAGCTTCTATAGTTGGCCATAAGGGTACAACCGCAAATAAGAAAAATAAAATGCTGCCGGGAATCAGAGTATAGGCAAGCGGTGTTGGAGCAAATGCAGGATTGCTCTTCATAGCATACAAGGATTTGTAGATACCTAATCGAGCAAGAATTCCGCCGACAAGTACAAACAATCCTAGTCCCCCCATACAAGCGATATTAATCAGTTCACCAGACATTTTCATTTATACCTCAACAACCGCAGCGCATTCAACACCACCAAAATCGTACTCCACTCGTGCAGCACCACCGCGCCACTCAATTCCACTACGCCCGTCACCGACGTCAAAATCAGCAGCCCGATAACCCCCAACGCAATCGCTACATTCTGCTTAATCACCGCCCGGCTGGCATGACTCAACCCCACCGCAAAAGGCAGTTGCCCCAAATCATCCGCCATCAGCGCCACATCGGCCGTTTCCAACGCCACCGCCGTTCCAGCCCCACCCATCGCAATCCCAACCGTCGCTGTCGCCAATGCAGGCGCATCATTCACCCCATCCCCCGTCATCGCCACCGGCCCATACTGGCCCTGAATCTCCCGGATCGCCGCCAGCTTCTCCTCCGGCAGCAGCCCCGCCCGCACATCCGTAATCCCAACCTCACGGCCGACTTCATTTGCCGCCGCCTCATTATCCCCCGTCAACATCACCAGCCGTTCGACGCCAGCCGCCATCAACCGCTGCAGCACCTCACCCACACCAGCCCGCGCCGTATCCGCCAGCGCCAGAATACCCAGAAAACGGCCGTCCTGCCACACCACCATCGTCGTCCGCCCCTGCCCTTCTAATCGTTCAACTATCTCACGAACATCCGAATCCACCTCGTCAAACAGCTTCAACGAACCAATCATCACCGGACGGCCGTCTACCACACATCGCACCCCGCGCCCCTCAATATTCTCCAGACCGCCAACCTCCGGCAGCGAACCCAACGCCCGTTCCACCGCCGCCTTAACAATCGCCTCCGCCAGCGGATGGGCCGACTGCCGTTCAACCCCCGCCGCCAGCCGCAGCAGATCAGCTTCGGCCGTTCCATTCAACGGCACAATATCTGTCACCTTAAACTGCCCTTCCGTCAGCGTCCCGGTCTTATCGAACGCCATCACCTTCAATGCCCCCAAATTCTCCAGGTGAACGCCGCCCTTAATCATCACCCCATTCCGCGCCGCCTGGGCGATGGCCGTCAAGACCGCCGCTGGCGTTCCAATCGCCAACGCACAGGGCGAAGCCGCCACCAAAAGCAGCATGCCCCGATAAAAACTACCCGCCAGTGTCATCCAGCCCAACAAAGGCGGCACGACAACCACCAGCCCAACCAGCACCAAAACGGCCGGAACAAAATAACGGGTAAAACGCTGCGTCATCTGTTGGGTCGGACTTTGCTGCGCCTGTGCTTCTGCCACCATCTGAATGACTCGATTCAAGGTATTATCGGCCGACAGCACCGTCACCCGAACCTCAAGCGCATTCTCTCGATTCACCGTCCCCGCAAAGACCTCATCCCCAGCCCCCTTATTGGC
>JBAPRX010000403.1:0-4128 GCA_049281335.1 Promineifilaceae bacterium (SeqCode) | reverse complement strand
TTATGCGGCCCCAACCCGTAGTGCAGCCTCGGCGCGGTAGGAGGATTCGGTGGAAGCGCAGCAGTTTGAGAACCGCAAGAGATTGATTTCCCGCATTGCCCACGACATTTGGAATCATGGCCAGCTGAACATTGTGGACGAGGTGATGTCGGCGGACGGAAAGTACCACGGCCCGCATATGCCGAAGGGTGTGGGTAATCGGGAAACCTGGAAACGCGCGGTCGGGATGTATCGTGGTGCGTTTCCCGACGCGCACGTAACGTTCGAGGAGGTCATTCCCGGTGCCGATACGGTCGTCGGCCGATGGACAGCCACGGGCACGCATACAGGTGAGCTCCCCGGCGTGCCGCCAACTGGCAAGCGTATCAGGATTGGCGGCATTACGATTTATCGATTTAGGGGCGGCAAGATTGTGGAAGCGTGGGAGCAGCTCGACATGCTGGGAATGTGGCAACAACTCGGAGTTGTAACTCTGCCCGGCCACGAGCAGTGACCGGCGACGCATAACAAGCGCATGCAACGGACAGGTCAAAGCGTCAGGCGCCTTGCATGCGCAAGGCGTGCGCCACTTTGCCCTGCCAATGATGCGCGGCGTTAGGCGGAAGATCGGTACTTTCCGTGATACCGAAGGCTTGGATTTCCTACGCACCGGCGATATTGATTACCGTTTCTGGCCTCGGAATTGCCGGAGCGCTCGGCGGACCGATCGCCGCAGCAATAGCCGCATTCGTAGCGGCGCCTTCATTCGTTGCCTCTTGCCTCTTTACATTCGTTGTTCGGACACAGTTCAAACCTAGTACGATGCCTGGTGCGCTGGGACTTGGGTTAGGAATCTACGTCGCGATAACGCTCGTCGTGTTGATTTGTTGGGATCTATTTGGACCTTCCCAAATAATGTAGAGGAATGTGGTGCGATGCGAATGGTGCAGCAGGTGCTGCGACGGTCTTTTCATGGCCGCAAGGGGACAACAGAACCATACATGTTCTGCAGGCCGGCATAGTAGTGGTCAACACAAGTTCTGCTTGAGTTCAGCTGTGAAGTGCAACAGATCAACTTCGATCAGCATTGGATTTGCCCAGGGCCATGGCGCGCTGCCGCCTAACAAAGGCATGCAGCTGACAGCCGAAAGTGTCACGCCCTTTGCATACGCAATGGCCGCGCCACTTTCGGCTGCAGCTGATCCCCGGCATTAGACGGCATGGCTTCCGGTGTGCCAATGTCACCACAAGCAGCCGGTCGTGCCGTTAGTGACCATAAGGAGCAGTCGATGAACCATTCAGAACAGCTCTGGCTCAGCATTATCGCGATTACTTTTTCGGTCCTTCCTCCAGCTGGAGTGGACGCAGGCGAAGGAGGTTCTCCTTACATTGATCGTGCACTGAATCTGCCGGCACTTGATGCAGACGCCGAGTGTCCGATCAGCGTAGGTGACAATAACGTTGTCTCGTCCGAGCATGCATATATCTTTGGCGCAGGCGGGTACTTTTTTGGATCCGGCCCAGTGTATCTGGCGCTAAGCTGGAAGCCCGCAGACCGAGCCGAAGCCTGGTTTGAACTGGACCCAAGGACCCTGACGTCTGACGGTTATAGTTTAAAAACCCCATGGATTATGAATCCAGACTATTCGGGCGCAGCGTTGATACGCGGCGCACGGATCGGCGTTGAGAATACCCAAGAGATCCTCTTCCAGGAGAACACACAAGCCGAGCCTGTTACAGCAAGCATGATTTTGCGCTCGGAACGAGTTGGAACTTTGATTTCCAGCTCTCAGAAGCGTGCAGTGGGCGCGGTGTGGGGGTTCTGGCCGTCGTCGATGCTACTATCGGAGCCTGGTTGCTACGCCATTCAAATCGATACCGAGGGTGGCTCCGATATCGTTGTCTTTGAAGCCAAGGCGAAAAGTTAAGATTTATTGAACCTACGAACTTTGATCAGCTGCTTTGAGAGGTGTAGCAAGCGCGTATGCCGTCTAACAAGTCGCTGCACCGGACGTTAGGCCGCAGGAATGCTTATATGACGCATCTTTGGACAATCGTCGGGGTTCGTAACGTGTCTCGCAGCCTCGCCTGGTATCAAACGCTCCTTGGTCTACCGCACTCGGCGCCTGAGCATAGCTACTTCGCGCAAGTGCGAGAGCCGGATGGAACCGTCTTGCTATGCCTTCACGAATGGGGCGGTCACGAACATCCGTCATTAACGAGTCCAGAGCGCATTCAGCCCGGCAATGGGCTGCTGCTATTCTTTCGCGTAGACGATTTCGAAGCTGCCGTTCCAAGAGCACGAGGACTCGTCGCGCGGCTTGAAGAGGAGCCGAATGTAAATCCGAACACGCACACCATGGAATTCTCAATTCGAGATCCGGATGGCTACTACGTCAGTATCAGTGCGCTCTCTGCGGCGTAACCCGGCGCTCAACCCGACTAGGAGAGGCATCATTACCAAACCGAGAACCTCGCCAGGGCCGATGCCCTTCTCTTTGGGCGGGTGACTTATGAAATGATGCAGGAAGCGTGGCGGCAGCCGGCGAAGACCGGAGGGCGGCCTGATTGGATGGAACCCTGGATGATGTCATTCGCCCGGACGATCGACGTGGCAAAGAAGTACGTCGTGTCGAGCACCTTGGACCGAGTCGACTGGAACGCGGAGCTCGTGAGCCAGCTGGAGTTAGACTCGGGAGCAGTGATATTGCGGTATGAGCCAGGAAACCGGCCGTCGGGGTAGGTTGCGCGCCGACAACAGCGTTCAGCAGACGGCGCTGCGCGCCCCCGACGAGGCTGAGCGCCAGGCGTTTTGGCCATGAATATCCTTCGCGTAATCTTGAACATCGCGCTGACAATTGTGTTGCTTTCCGGCGGTGTGTACCTGCTGGGACAAGATTCGTTCTTACTCAGTGAGCGCTGGAATCCACAAGTAGGAATGCTTTTTCAAGGCTTCGCACTGTATTGCCTGGCATTCGGCCCCATTTTTCTAGGAGCCTTTGTCGGCGCTGTCACTTACAGTTGGATAAAAGGCACGCTGCCAATGCCAGATCCAAACACAATCCGACCGCATCCTTCATACAAGGGGGCGGTGATCGTGAGGTTCTGGTATCTGGTGTTGCCGGCTGTTCTTTTTGTCTTTCTGGCATTCATCTTGGCCGATAAAGTGCCTGTCCAATCGCTCCAGCCGACACCGCAAAGCGATGCGGCGGAGCTTTCACGTTCAGCGGCGCACTCGTAACTTGCGGTCGCGACGAGGAGTCGGAGTTTCGAATAGTTCTGGATTTAGAAGAACTTAATAGCGGAGTGCCGCTGAGCCTGGTCCTTATTCCGGCAAAGCAAACGGCCACACCTCGAGGCCGTGGATCGCGTTGCGTATGTCCATCGAGAAGTTCACCGAGAACACGCGCTGGCCGCTCGCCAGATCGAAGACGCTGACCGTCGACGGCGAGGAACCGGCGGCGACCAGCCGCTCGTCGATGACGCACAGGCCCCGCCCGAAGCCCTGCCTGGCGAGCTTCGAATCGTCGACGCCGGCGAATTCGATCTCCGCCGGGTCGTACTTCGGGAACGGGAACCGGCGTTCCTGCCCGTCGCGAGTCACGTAGCGCAGGTAATCGGCGGCCGTGTCGTTGAACAGTACGCCGTCGGCGAAGAGGCGGGCGTTGTGGACGCCCGGAGGGAGCTCGACGTGCTGGACGAGATGCATCTCGGCGCCGAGGCCGACGATGCCCCGGGTACGCAGGCCCGACATGATGAGGCCCTGGTCATCGCAGCGGATGTTGTTGAGATGCAGCAGGTTCGACGGTCGCGGGCCAGCCGCGTCACCCGCCACACTGTTCGGATCGAAACGTCGCGCGTGCCAGGCGCCGTCGGTCCTGGCGATGTGTATTCCGAAGCTGAAGTGCTGATTCTCGAGGTCGAAGGCGAGGATGCTGTCGAAACCCGTGCTCGTCAGGTACAACACGCCCCGATGCACGTGGATCTCGTGGCAATGCTTTAGATACGGGTTACGAAACGAACGCCGTGTCCGGAACCCGGGATCGTAGACGAACAGTTCGTCGCTCGCCGCGATGTAGACCTCGTCGCCGTAAAATGCGATGCCGCGCAGGCCGCGGTCCCAGCCGCGGCCGGTCCAGTCGATGTCCG
>JBAPRX010000402.1:0-3300 GCA_049281335.1 Promineifilaceae bacterium (SeqCode) | reverse complement strand
GTCAGGGGTTGAACAAACGGCCGAAACCCATACCTACCCCCTCTCCTTCCCGTTTCCATTTTTTAATCAAAGCTGGGACGAGGTCAGTGTAAGAGATACGGGGATACTCATTTGGGACGACTGGTTGGCTAACGCCTATCATTACAATCTCTCCCCGGCTGCAACCGTCCTTCGCTTTGGCAGCCAAAAAGATTCTCAATTATCTATCAGTTCAGGAGAAGACCGCTTTGTCGCTACCTGGGAGATTGGGCCAGAAGATAAGTCGGCCGTTCAAATCGTTCTTTATCCTGACGGGGCGATAGATATGAATTACGACCGGATTGACGGCAATCTGGCCCGCCGCATTGGTATTCAATCCGGCTCCGGCGGCAGCGCATTTACCCCCTTTGAATTCGATAGGGCCTACGACCAAACGGCCGTTATGGCAGACGGGCTGATGACCGATTTTGGCATTCTCCGGCAGCAGTTTCTTCATCAGAATTTGCGGCCCCTGGTTTATATCGAACTATTTGCCGCCTTGTTCCTCATCGTTGTCTTCCCCTATTTCTTCCACATTGTTCTGGTAAAACCGCTGAACCGCCTGGTGGCGGGGGTTCGCGCTGTCAATGACGGCGACCTGCAAACCCAGGTTCCGGTACAGTCTCAGGATGAGATTGGACTGATTACGGAGTCGTTCAATCGTATGGTGGCCTCTGTCTATGCGACCGACCAACACCTGGAGAGCCAGGTTCGGACCCGGACGGCCCAACTGACAGCCAGCGAAGCCCGCTATCGAAAGCTATTTGAAACCATAACCAGCGGCGTCATGGTTTTTTCGGTGGATGAGAACGGCCGTTTCTTTTTGCGCGATTTTAATCAGGCCGGGGAACGATTTGGCGCCGCCAACCTGAAATCCGCCATCGGCAGCCCCCTGGAAGGGTTCTTGCCTGACTTGGAAGCCAGAAAATTGATCGAGCTATTGGATCAGGTCTATCAAAGCGAACCGCTCAAACAATTTCCCTCGCTTTTGTTAAACCAGAAAGGGAATCTCTGGCAAGAAGTGACAGCCTACCGGTTGTTACCAGATGAAATAGTGGTTGTTTTTGACGACGTAACTGACCGACTGGCCAATGAGGCCCGCCAGCAGCGGCTGGCTGTTCTGGAAGAACGAGAGCGAATCGGTCGGGAACTGCATGACGATTTGGGCCAGGTACTGGGCTTTGTTAATGTGCAATCTCACGCCACATTGACCCTGCTGGATGAGGGGAACGACGAACAGGCCCGGACTGTGCTGCGTCAGTTGGCCGACGTTACCCAGGACGCGCATGATGATGTCCGGGAATATATCCTCGGTATCCGTCACGAGGACATTCGGGGTAGGGGCAGCTTCTTCGATATTCTGGCCCGTTACCTTGACCTGTTGGACAGTCGTTATGGCCTGGAAGTGCATCTCAGCATTCCCAGCGATTGGCGAGGAGACGCCGATTACCAGCCGCGCGTGTTTGCCCCCGAAGTTGAAACCCAACTTCTACGCATCATTCAAGAAGCGCTAACCAATGCCCGCAAATATGCTTCCGTCAAAGAAGCTGACCTGTTTTTTACCCAACATGGCGATAACGTCCAGATTCTTATTAGCGACAAAGGGCAGGGCTTTGACCCCGGCTATGTCT
Organism: Promineifilaceae bacterium (SeqCode); assembly: GCA_049281335.1. Classification (GTDB taxonomy): domain Bacteria; phylum Chloroflexota; class Anaerolineae; order Promineifilales; family Promineifilaceae; genus JAKEFB01. The sequence goes on along the minus strand of JBAPRX010000402.1, from coordinate 1,651 downwards.
TAACGGCTGCTGAAGGACATTTTGGTCTTGATATTATGCGCGAACGGGCTGAAAAAGTAGGCGGACAGCTTGAGGTTCGCTCCCAGCCTGGCTCCGGCGTCCAGATCATTGTCCAATTACCGCTGGTTACGCCCCAAAAAGGTTACAATCTGGTTGGGGTTCGGACGTTGTTGGTGGACGACCACCAACTGTATCTGGAGGGGCTGCGTAATTTATTGACAGCCAAAGGGATGATTGTCGTGGGAACGGCCGTAAATGGGCTGGAAGCTCAGGAGGCGGCCCGTCAGTTACGTCCAGACTTGATCTTGATGGATGTTGAGATGCCTGAACGCAATGGCCTGGACGCGACCCGGATAATTAAAGCCGAACAGCCAGATATTCGCATCGTCATGTTAACCATTGCCACCGACAGCGAAACGCTTTTCCAGGCTATAAAATATGGCGCCTCTGGCTATCTTTTGAAGAGCCTGCAAGGAGATACCTTCTTCCAGTTATTGGCCGAGGCGCTGGCCGGAGAAACGGTTCTCTCCCCTTCCTTAGCGGCCTATATCCTAAACGATGTTGTCAGAGGGAAATCGCCAGATTCGGCCGAACCGCAAAGCGCCCCAATCTTAACAACCCGGCAGCTAGAGGTTCTCAACCTGATTGTTCAGGACAAGACGAATCAAGAAATTGGCGAAGTCCTTCACATCAGCGAAAACACCGTCAAATACCACGTGCGCCAGATTTTGTCCCAACTTCATCTTCGCAGCCGCTACGAACTGGCGGTCTATGCGGAAGAAGAAGGGCTGCTGGACTAAGAATCCCAGCCGACACCCCTAAAAAAGAAGTTCCCCGCGCCTGGAACAGGCGCAAAACTACCCGTTAACTACTCTCCGGGTAGTAGACAACCATTCCCCCATTCCTTAAAGTAATACTATGCACAGTTCTCGTCGCATTATCATTTGTGGCACTTCCCTCTTTATGCAAAGCATACAAGCGGCATTCAGTGACATTCCCGATCTGAGCATTATTGTGTTTGATAATGACCAATCCGATCTGGTAGAACGTCTGAAAGTCGCGCTGCCTGATCTCGTTATCCTGGAGCAGGATTTTGTGGAAACGGCAACCAGTTGGGCCATCTTGCGACATGGGTTTCGCGTGATAGAGCTGACTCCCCAGACAACGGTAGGACGAGTTTTCCACAGTGAGCAGCGCCCTATTACCACAACCGGCGACCTAATATCCATTATCACTGATTAGTTATAAAGACGGTCACGGAAAGGAATGCAAGCGAGGGCAACACAATTTCATATATAAAAACGATTTGTAACGCTACAGTTTTAGAGGTGACAGTCAGTTCAAAATAGCTGCTATTGCCGTACCACCTCTATACAAAGTGACTGTCACCTAAATAGTTACAACGGTTTAACAGTATGGGCGCTGAAATACGTCATCATAATAGGAAGGAACCCTTCATGAGTTTCAAAAAACATCCCCGTACAAAATGGTCTCTATTCCTGATCGTTACCTTGATCGTTTCCGGCTTGCTGCTGGTCCGGTTCACAACCGTTCAGGCCCAGGAATCCACCGATCCCGAAGCGATCGTCGCCCAGGCCTGGCGGTTGGCACAGGAAAGCGGCCGTTATGAATTCCGCAGCCAGATTGAGCA
>JBAPRX010000401.1:0-3913 GCA_049281335.1 Promineifilaceae bacterium (SeqCode) | reverse complement strand
AACAATAGGACCATGCCCTTGAAAGACAAATTTTAATATCTCTGACCAACTGGACTCCCACGTCAAGGTACGAACGTGGACGTGAACCCGATTTTTGGCCTCAAATTCTGCTAGCAGACCCTGTAATTTCTCTACCCGCTCTGGCGTGTAGGACATTACAGAGATTTCAACTTCCTCCATATAGACAGTATACAAGATTTAAGGGTTTAGTCCAAGGAATTCTGTCCTATACGGCCGTTCAAACTCCGTAAAAAATCTTTTCGCCACTGTTCCGGCAGTGTCTCCATTTGGGTAGTGACCCATTGGCGTCCTTTTTGGAGCCATTGTTTTGCTTCTGCGGGACGGCCGTTTTCCTGAAAGATCCAATAGTAGCTCCAAAAAAGCTGAGGTTTTTCAATCAACACGATTTCTCCGGCCTCGACCAATTTGACCCCGGCTTCAATAATGTGGAGGGCCTGTTCTTTGTCACCTAAGCCTACCAGCGCTAACCCCAGCAGTGATTGGGCCAAGACCTGGTTTTGAATGTCTTCCTGCTTGCATAAATCGGCCGCCTGGCTTAGATGGTCGAAGGCTGCCTGGAAGTCGCCGCTCTGGTAGGCGGCCCAGCCCAGCCCCAAATGGGCCTTTCCCCGCATTAACGGCCGAGCGTCTATCGCTGCCAGCCGCATCATCTCGCCATAAGCGTGACGCGCCATTTCGAGATCGGCCGAGGCCAGCCCCAGCCGCCCTTTATTGGAGTAAATGACCATCAGGTAGGTTCCGATATTCAAGGCCGTGCAGAGCGCCAGCGCCTCGTCGAAGTCGGCCCGTGCGAGTTCGTACTGCCCAATGAGGCGGAAGATACTGCCTCGAATATAGAGAACATGAGGCAGGTAACGCTTTACGTCTTCCGCTCTCAGAAGGCTCACGGCGCGTTCAATTGTTTCCAGGGCCGTTCCCAAATCGCCTATTTCGGCCAGAATGACGGATTTGTCGGCCAGGAGCATGGCTTCAAACGGCCGGACGCCCGCCTCCCGAACCATTGCCAATGCCTCGTCCTGCAAGCGCAGCGCCTCCTGATGACCTTTTCTTGATCCCCGGAATAACATTGCCAGGGTGTCTAAAATACGAGCGGCCGTTCCGAGGTCGCCGTTGGCGCGGGCGAAACCAACGACCTCGGCAAAGGTCTGACGCGCTTCTTCGACCTCGCCTCGGAGGTAGTAGTAGCGGCCTAATCGCTGGACGGCGTCGGCCAGTTGGCGCGGATTGCCTGAGTTTTGAGCGATTTTGACCATTTCGGCGGCGTCTTGCCCTTCCCTCTCTGTGTCACCAATGTATTGGTAAGCGCTGTGGCGTAGTTGGAGCAGTTGATAACGTTCTTCCAGCTTAATGGGGGATAGGGCCAATGCCTGAGTACAGAGAGAAGCAGCCTCTTCAAAAGCCAGCACCCGCATTGCTTCTTCGGCTGCACGAAGGAAATAGGGCAATGCCAGAATCGGTTCGGCCGAGTGGAAGTAATGATGGGCCAGTTGGGCCGTTAGTGCGGCCTGTTCTTCCTGATTTGCCAGATATTGGGCCACTGCCAGATGGCGGCTCTGGCGGTGGGATAAGGGAATCGTCTCATACACGACCTGCCGGATTTTGTCGTGGGCGAATTCAAAACCACGCTCATTCGGCCGAATGAGGTGTCGCTGCTGCCAATCGGCCAGGTATGGGGAAACTGCTTTTCCCGAAATGGCGGCCAGCGCCTCTTCCACAAATGTTTGTCCGATAACGGCCGCGTCCTGAAAAAGCGCTAAACTGTCCGCAGACAGCCGTTCGACCCGTTCCAGAACGACATCCTGCATGCTGCTGGTTAGTGGTTGAACGGCATTCTGCCACCCTGTTGGCAGTGTCCAAAGATCGGAACCGGGGGTCACAATCTCCTGCAAGTTGTACAGCAGTTCCGTCATGAAAAAGGGGTTGCCCTGGCTTTCAAGGCTGAGATATTTCGCCAACGCAGCCCTATCCCGCTCTCGCACCAGCGCTTCAACCATTGATTCAATATCCTTTGCCTCCAGCGGTTGGAGCAGGATCCGTTCAACGCGGCGATCTCGGCCAAGCGTTCGCCGCAGTTGGGTCAAGGGATGGTTGGCGGGGGCGTCTTCGGGGCGGTACGCGCCGACCACCAGCAGCCGGGATGGCCCCTGGAACAGCAAGAATTTGAGTAGGTCGAGGGAGGCGTTATCGGCCCAATGCAGATCGTCGAGGAAGATGACAAGAGGCTGTTCCGGCATTCCCACTCGTTCGATGAAGTGACCGACGGCCGAGAATAAGCGCTGTCGTTCGGCGGCATCACCGGTCGCTGCGGGAAGCGGGAGGGGGGAGTTTTCGGCCGTGATTTCGGGCAGCAGCCGGGCTAATTCTGCCAACCAGACCTCTGGAACCGGTTCGCGCAGGGCGGGTAAGCCCTGCCTTAAGGCCATGACCAGCGGCTGGTATGGAACGGGAACCTGGTAGGAGAGGCAACGTCCTGAGAGGCAGAGTGCGCCGTGAATGGCCGCATAGCGGCTAAATTCGGCCATCAAGCGGCTCTTTCCAATGCCTAAATTCCCTTCAAGGAGGGCCAGATGGGGATGGTGCGGGTGACGCTCCGTAAGAATCCTGACCAATCGGGCGTGTTCTGGCCCACGTCCGGCAAATTTCAAGGTCATGCCGCCTTCAAAATTGTCCGATACGGCCGCAGCTGAAAGGGCAATCAGCCCTGCCTGTATCTGGTCGGCAAGCACCTGTGTCTCCGCCAATGGCTCGACGCCCAATCCTTCCATGAGAATCTGACAGCAGCGCTCATATTGGGCCAGCGCACCGGCTGTATCTCCCTGCAAGGCCAACAAACCCATCAATTCCCGGTACGCCTGCTCGTGCCAGGGGTCTATGCTGATTGCCTGCTGTAAATAGCCTTGCGCGGCGGTGTAATCGCCCTGATCGAGCCAATGTTCGGCCAGTTGGTCTAAGGCCGCCAACACTCTGCTTTGCCACTTTTCGCGTTCGGCCGACATCCAGATTTCAAATTCGGGGGAGCCGTCCAGATAGAAGCCTTCCAGCAACGGGCCGTGATAAAGCGATACTGCCTGGGCCAGGGCGGGAATAGTGTCCTGCGCCAATAGTCTCTCGATTTCCAGGACGTCTACCTGCAAGAAGCGGCTGGAAGAGAGGCTTACACTTTGACGGGTCACGCTTAACAGGGGTGGGAATCCTTCGCGGTTCAAGGTCGGCCGTAAAAAGGTAAGCGCCTGCCGAAAGTTATGGGCGGCCCGCTTTTGGGGCGCGTCGGGCCAAAGCAGTTCTGCCAGGGAGGCACGAGAATGCGCCCGTCCAGGCTGCAAGAGCAGGTAGGCAACCAGGGCGCGTGCTTTTTGGGTGCGAAACGGCTCGACAACCTTTCCCTCCTGCCAGGTTGTAAAGCCGCCAAACAGTCGAATCTCTAATATTGACATGACGCTGTCACTTTTGACGATCCTTTGACGTTTGGCAAATAGGATCAAACCGGATGAACGAACAGATTATACGACCAACCCTCATTTATATCATCCGGCTGTGGGCCGAACCGGGGCGGGAGGCTCTTTCCTGGCGCGTGACGCTGCAGGAAGTTGGCACAGCGCTGCCACAGTCGGCCGTTGTTGGATTTCCTTCGTTTGATGAAGCAGCAAGATTTTTACAGACAGAAATGGATCATTTATCGCAACAGTATAAGGAAGATTAACATGAAAAAAGCATCTCTCTCATTCCTATTTTTCATTTTCATGGGGGTGTTGACCGCACTGGCCTGCGGCTTTAGCGGCGATCCGGCAACGGTGGTTCCGCCAACCCTCGCGGTACTGGCGGCGACGGTGGATGTGGGGACGGCCGTTCCCAGTCCGACAACGGCCGTTGAGGCGACAGAAGTGATGGTTGA
>JBAPRX010000400.1:0-5896 GCA_049281335.1 Promineifilaceae bacterium (SeqCode) | reverse complement strand
GATCGAGTTGATCGAGTTGAAATCTATGCTTATACACGCCCAAACAAGGCAGTGACATAAAACTTATCATCCTCTGCGCCTCTGCCCCGCATTCTTATGCGGCCTTTGCGTCTCTAGGTAAAAAAAGGAGAAAAATATGCCTCAAAAACGTGCTTTAATCACCGGAATCACAGGCCAGGACGGTTCTTACCTGGCCGATTTCCTTTTGGAAATGGATTATGAAGTCATCGGAACCATCCGCCGTTCCTCCACCGTCAACTTCGAACGGATCGAACACATCCAGGACAAAATCACCCTCGTCTCGGCCGATCTCATTGACCAGATTTCCCTCATCAACGTCATAGACAAATATCGGCCAAACGAAGTCTACAACCTCGCCGCCCAATCCTTCGTCCCCACCTCCTGGGAACAGCCCGCCCTGACCGGCGACGTCACCGCCCTCGGCGTCACCCGCGTTCTGGACGCCGTCCGCCTCGTTGACCCCGACATTCGCTTCTACCAGGCAAGTTCCAGTGAAATGTTCGGTAAAGTCCGCGAAGTCCCCCAAAATGAACAGACCCCCTTCTATCCCCGAAGCCCCTACGGCGTCGCCAAAGTCTACGGCCACTGGATAACCGTCAACTACCGTGAAAGCTACGATCTCTTCGCCTGTTCCGGCATCTGCTTCAACCACGAAAGCCCCCGCCGGGGGTTAGAATTTGCCCCCCGTAAAATCGCCAGGGCAGTCGCCCGAATCAAAAGCGGGCTTCAACAAGAACTGCGCCTCGGCAACATAGAATCGCAGCGAGACTGGGGCTATGCTCCCGACTACGTGCGCGGCATGTGGCTCATGCTCCAGCAAGACAGCCCCGACGACTACGTCCTCGCCACCGGCCAGACCCAGACCGTCCAGCGATTAGTCTCCCTGGCCTTCGATGTCGTCGGCCTGAACTGGCAGGACTACGTCGTCCAGGATCCCCGCCTCATCCGCCCCGCCGACGTTGACCTCCTTGTCGGCGACCCGTCCAAAGCAAAGGAAAAACTTGGCTGGGAGGCAACCACCACCTTTGAAGAACTCGTCCAAATCATGGTCGAAGCCGAACTCTCCGCCCTCAAATCGGCCGAATAACCCACAACCACCCATTTTCAAGTAAAATACCAAAAATCCGTACCGCGGTTTGGTAAATCGCAACCTTAATCACAATGAAAACCAACCAATAATTCGTATAATTCGTGAAATTCGTTGCTAATATTAGAGGAAAACAATGGTCAATAAAGAATATCACGAAGCCAACCGCATCTCCTGGAATGCGGCCACGCAGGCCCACAACAGCCACAAAGCAGACCAGGCAAAATTCTTCCGCGAAGGAGGCCAGACCCTTTACCCCGAAGAGATAGAACTCCTGGGCGACCTGCACGGCCGTTCCCTCGTCCACCTCCAATGCAATGCCGGACAGGACACATTAAGCATTGCCCGGTTAGGCGCAGCCGTCACCGGCGTAGACATCAGCGACGTTGCCATAGACTTTGCCCGCAAGCTGTCGGCCGATTCCGGCATCCCCGCCGCCTTCCACCGTTCCGACGTCTACGACTGGCTGGCAGATACGGCCGCAGGCGGCCAGCGTTTCGACGTTGTCTTTTCCTCCTACGGCGCGTTGTGCTGGCTCTCCGATTTACGCACCTGGGCCAAAGGGGTAGAAGCCATTCTGAATCCAGACGGCCGTATTGTCCTGGTAGACTTCCACCCCTACGCAATGATTTTCGACGATGATTGGTCCTTTGGCTACGATTATTTCAAGGGGGAACCGATAGCCTGGGACGATGGCATTGGCGATTACGTCGCCATGTCCGGTGAATTACTGGCCCCCTCCGGCTACCTCCCCGGAGAGAAGGACTTCGTAAACCCAAACCCCTCCTACGAATTTCAATGGCCCATCAGCGAAATAATCACCGCGCTTTTGGAAGCCGGTCTGCGCCTGACCACTTTCAAAGAGTATCCCTACTTCAACGGAGCCAAACTACTGAACGACATGCGCCAGATGGAAGACGGCCGAGTCTATCCCCCCGAGGGCTTCCCTAGCCTCCCCTTGACCTACGCCATCACGGCGACAAAAGACTGAAGAAATCGGCCGAAATAAGCCATTTCTTCAATCTTTTTCACAAAACTTCCCAAAACATTTCACAATTCGTTCACAATCTCCAGCCATAATAAGAATGTAACTTAATGCCTGGCACTTTACCCAACTGTCTGGCGCTTACCTCAATTGTCAGGCTTTTTACTATTTGAGGGCCTGGCATTTGTTTTTCTTATTTGACAGCAGGAGGTCAAATTAATGTTTTACAGACGTAGACGACGCTTCTTTAGTTTTATCTTGACCACCATCCTCTTACTGGGGTTGTGTGGTCTCATTAGTACCGCCGCTTATCATTCCGGCTGGTCACAAGGTTATTTCTCCGCACAAACGGCCGATGGCCCAACAGCAGGAAACGTTACAGGCGCTCCCTTCGTTCCAGGAGGCGGATTTCCCGGCATCTTCTCCTTCCTATGGACAGGATTAGCGGCGTTCTTTATAGTCGGCTTCATCTTCTTCTTCGTCGGCTCAATCTTCCGATTGCTGTTCTGGGGCAGGCGCGGTCGTCGTTTCGGCCGTCCCTTTGGCCCCTGGAGACGGCGACATTGGAGACGTTGGGCGCGTCGGCATGGCTATGGCCCAGATCACGAGGGCCACTTTGGTGAAGGCCCCTTCGGTGAAGGCCCGCATGGTAAAGGTTGGCACGGATTCAAAGGCCAAAACCCGCCCTGGTATGATGATTCCAACGGCGAACCGGTGATGAAGGCGTAGGTAGTGATTGGTCAATTGGTTGATTTTCTAATCCCCAATTACCAATCACCAATCACCAATCTCTTGGCATCCTGTGTTACAATGAAATCCTATGAATGAAGTGATTCTCGTCGTTGAAGACGAACCCAAAATGGTCAAACTGGCCCGTGATTACCTGGAACGAAGTAACTACCAGGTCATCTCGGCCGGTGACGGCCGAACCGCCCTGGCAGTGGCACGAGACGAACGGCCGGATTTGGTCGTTTTAGACCTCAACTTGCCCGGTATGGACGGGCTGGATGTCTGCCGGACACTGCGCCGCGAGTCCAGCGTTCCCATCATCATGTTAACTGCCAGAGTCGAAGAGATGGACCGGTTGATTGGGCTGGAATTAGGCGCAGATGATTACATCACCAAGCCTTTTTCACCCCGCGAACTGGTGGCGCGGGTGCGGGCTGTCCTCCGCCGGGTTCAAGGGGATGTTTACCAACCTGGATTGGTGCGAACCGGCGACCTGGAAATAGATTTGCAAGGCCACCGGGTCAACCGCGACGGTGAAGATATTTCCCTCTCCCGCACCGAATTCAATCTCCTTTCTCTCCTGGCCCAGCATCCCGGCCAGACTTTCACCAGGGCACAGCTTCTCAACCGTCTGCACGGCATCGCCTACGATGGCTTTGATCGCAGCATTGACGCCCACGTCAAAAACCTGCGCCGCAAACTAGAACCCGATCCGGCCGATCCCCAATACATCCTGACCGTCTACGGCGTAGGCTACAAATTCGCCGATGAGTAAGCGGCAAGGGGCAAGTTGCTCACTTGCCATTTGCAACTTGCACCTTGCCCACATGCCCGCTAACCAATAATGTCTGACTGGAAAGAAAACCCCAACTGGCCGCCACCCCATTGGCGGCGTCGCTACTTGCGACACCGTCACCGTAGACGGCCGCGTTTTCTCTTCTTCCGCTTGGCAACCTTGTTTGGCATGATGGCCTTGCTGGTCGTGGCCGGAATGGCCGGAATCGCTCTCCTGCTAACCAATCAGATTGGGGGAAGTGGGCCAACGGCATTCCTCGTTTGGCTCGGCGGGTGCAGCCTTTCAATATTCCTGCCCCTCACGGCGCTTTACATTGCCATACGTACCTTTCGAGGCATCACTACGCCCCTGGCCGATGTCATGGCGGCGGCCGATGCCGTTGCGGAAGGAGATTTTTCTGTCCGCGTGAGGGAGTATCGCCCGGCGAATCGCCGGGGGGAATTTGCCCAACTGGCCCGCTCCTTCAACCGCATGGCTGAAGAACTGGAACGGGCCGAACAGCAGCGCCGCAATCTGACGGCCGACATTGCCCACGAATTACGAACGCCGCTGCACATCATCCAGGGCAACCTGGAAGGCATTCTGGACGGAGTTTACCAGCCCACCGACGAACATATCAACACCACCCTGGACGAAACACGCCTGCTGGCCCGGCTGGTGGAAGATTTACGCACCCTCTTCCTGGCCGAAGCCGGACAACTGCCCCTGGTGCTGGAGCCGGTCGATCTTGGCGAACTGCTGGCCGATGTCCAGACCAGTTTCAGCGGGCAGGCCGAAGCCGCCGGTATTGATTTAACCCTCTCGGTTAACGGGCAAGGGTCTGGTCGAAGGAAAGGGCTGGTTGTCAATGGTGACATCGGCCGTTTAGACCAGGTAATGACCAATCTGGTAGCCAATGCCATTCGCCACACCAAATCGGGGGGAACGATTAACCTCTCTGTCGAGGCTGACAGTGACGGCGTCCGGATTCAGGTACAGGATACCGGCGAGGGGATTGATTCGGCCGATCTGCCCTATATCTTCGACCGTTTCTGGCGGGCAGACCGATCACGGCCGCACAGCGACGGGGCCGTTGGCCTCGGCCTCGCCATTGCCCGCCAGCTCGTCCGGGCGCACGATGGCACCATCGAAGTCGAAAGCCAACCGGAGCGGGGAACAACCTTTACGATTCACCTCCCAAAGGATAAGATAAACCCTGTCCTTTAGCGTTATTATTTGTGATGATTCTTAGAGGAAACTGCATAACTAACCGTTCGTTACTCTGAATGAGGAGTTAATTTCTGCAATAATTCCTCTGCGTCTCTGCGTTGAATTTTTTTTGGAGGATTCTTATGGATGAACAAAGCCGAAAAGACATCAGGCGATTGTTAAAAACCTTTGGTATCCAGGCCGATGAGGCTATTATGGCCCAGCTTGCCAGCAACCCCCAGGTGGAGAAACTCCATCTTCGCGTCACCCTGGAAGACCTGACCGATTACGACCCCGATAACCTGGTCACTCCCCTGCGCTTACAGGTCGAAGACACAATTCAACATGAACAAGCGAATAATTGAGCAATTGTGCGCCAGTAATTACCCGATTACCTAATTGCTCATTTACCTCCCAGGAGTTATCTATATGTCGCAGCCAACGATTCAAACGGCCGATAGCAAACGCATCTTTGCCTGCTCCCCGGCAGCCGTCATCGCCTACATCGTCAATGAGGATGAAGAAATCCTTTTCTTGTCCAACCCAAAACGGCCGGGTTGGTGGGAAAATGTAAATGGGGCGTTGGACGCGGGTGAGAGCGCGGCATCCACTTCACGAAAGAACTAATCCAGCATGGTTACGGCAAAGGTGAGGGAGATCAAGAGGCCAACTTTGTTGATCCGGATGGCAATATGTTTTTGTTGCACACTCGAGAAAGCACAAATGTGGGTGCATTCAACAGCGGTGTGAGTTCGTAACCGTTCGGCCGTCTTGGGCAAATGAGTTATCTTACAGGGACCAGGTAAATGGCAAAAGAGACAAGGCTTAATCGGATTCAGGATAAACTGGCCAACGACCGGTTATTCATTGCTGGTGAACTAGCCATAATCGTTGCGCTCATTGCAGCAGACCAGTTTGACCTCATTCAAGTCCCCCTAACCTTAACCATTCCCCTGTTCCTCATGGGTTGGCTCTCACTCAGATTGCGGGGATTGCGTTGGCGCGATGTGGGGCTTCACCCTCCGGCTAATTGGAAGAAAACTTTCGTCATCGCCATCATCATAGCCGTTGTCCACCAGTTATTTTCAAC
>JBAPRX010000399.1:0-2863 GCA_049281335.1 Promineifilaceae bacterium (SeqCode) | reverse complement strand
CTTTCTCCACCATCCCAACCAGATGAACGGCGCGATCTGAAGGGAGCCTGTCCTCCAGGCGAACGGCCGTATCAAACCAGTTCGGCCGTAATGCCAGATACGTCGGGTCAGGGATAGCCTGAGAAACAACCAGCGTCATGCCCGCCTCAGCCGCCAGCTTCCGAATCTCAGTGCTGGTGTTGACCCGATAGAAGGTGGGAAAAGTATCGGCCGAAACCCGCCCATAAATCAAATTGACCAACTCGCTTTGTAAATTTGAGAAACGATTTATGAGATTGTTCAGCCAGATAAGCGGGTGGCGCTTGTTGGGTGTGATGAAAAGAAAAGCCCCTCCCGGCCGCAAAACGCGCCCAATCTCGGCCATCATCTTGCCCGGTTGGGCCAGATGCTCCAACACCCAACTGGCAAAAACCACATCGAACGATTCCTCCGCAAAGGGTAGCGCGTCGCTCAAAGCGGCCATCAACGGCAGCTTCCCACTCAGGCGATGCTCCCGCAGAGAAACGATGTCCGCATCCACGCCAACGATCTGATTCAGGGGATGATTAAGCTGCTCCACCAACCCGCCCCGACCACATCCCAGGTCTAACACAACGCTGGACGGCTCTAGTCGGCTGCGAACCAGGTCGGCGTAAAATTCCGTCGCTGGCTGCCATTCCGGCCGTTCCTGCCGGTATTGCTCCCTCAATTCATTCTGCCGGTCTAAGGAAAGCAATTGTTACCGCCCAACCGTCCACTACGTCAACAAAGTCAACGGAACTTTAACGCATCCGGCCCAATTCCCCAAAATGGCGTCGGAAAATGTTCGTGTTATCATTTCTGCCTCATATTTAAACAGGGATACAACACGGCTCCGTGTATGATGAGGGTAAAATATCATTCATGGTAATTTGTGTTAATTCGTTGCTATTCTTTCAGGAGTTAAACCATGCACTTCCGGCATAAACGGCTTCTTGCCTTGATTCTAATCCTTTCGTTGGCTGGTCTGGCTTGCAATGCCATAACCGGCCGTTTCAACAACAACACGCCCCCACCGCCTACCTCGCCCACAGCAGTGTCGGCCGTTGTGACCCCCTCGTCGCCAACCATTGCCGGGGAACCTTCCCCAACGCTGACCCTCGTTGCGCCACAGACCTTTACCGCAACGCCCGGTACGACCAATCCACCAGACGCCTCGACCCCTGCTGTGAACACGGCCGTCTCCGAAGCCCAACAGACCACTTTCGACACCCTGACCCAGGCCCACCAACCGGAACGAGATGACATCGAACTGGCCCAACTCTACCAGGGCTTTAGCGGGCCGCTGCCGACACCTCCCCCAATTGAAGGCCCAATTTCCGTCGGGACAATTCAACATCTAAATGTCTTAAACCACGACGACAATACCATTTCAACCATCGAAGTCGAACTGCTGGCTGCCAGCGACCACGCTTATTTCTGGTTCGATACCGGCGAGGGGTCTTTCCAGCCCTCCGAATCTGATTTGGCCGGTGTTTCGGCCGCTTTCGATACGATCTACGAGACAGATACCCGCCTCTTTGGTCAGGAAGACAATCCCGGCGTGGACGGCGACCAAAGAGTCCACATTGTCAACGCCTCACCCCTGGCCCTTTGCAACGTCACCATTGATACCGCTTCAGGCTGTGGGTTGGCGGGCTACTTTAGCTCCTTCGACCTGATTCCGACCATCGTGGACGCCGAATCGAACAGCCGGGAGATGTTTGTCATGAATGTTGACAACTTCGGCAGCAGCTTTTATCTCAATGTGCTGGCCCATGAATTCCGCCACATGATCGAAGACAACTATGATCGTGGTGACACCGATTGGGAGACGGAAGGCTCGGCCGTTTTGGCAGAAGATTTGAACGGTTTCCATGACAGCGCCTACTCCAGAGCCAACCTCTTCCTGAGCGCACCGGATCAGCAGTTGAATACCTGGACGGATGGTTTTCCGCTCCCCTTTTACGGTCAGGGCTACTTGATGAACCGCTACATCTTTGACCGGCTGGGAGAGGAGCTGTACAAACAGTTTGCTACCAGTCCCGAAAGCGGGCTGCGGGCGGTTGATTCGGTTGCCGCTGCCAATGGGCTGGATTTGAATGGAGAACAGGTGTGGCTGGACTGGCTGGCAGCTTTAGCCATTCACAACCGGAACAATGCGCCCGAAATTTACCGTATCCAGGGCAGTGGTATTGATACCGCCCTGGCCGTCCCGGTTTCCAATTTTCCCTCCTCGTTTCAGGAAACCGTTCACCAGTATGCGGCCGATTATTATGATATTACCGGGTCGGGCAATGTCACGATTAACTTTTCTGGCAGTGCGTTGGTTCCCGTGATAGATACGTCACCCGCTTCCGGGGAGTATATGTGGTATGCTGACCGGGCCAATTACAGCCACAGCCGCCTGACGCGGGCCGTTGACCTGACCGGCGTTTCGGCCGCTACGCTGCAATACAGCGTCTACCATGACATCGAATATGGCTACGATTACGCCTATCTCTTTGCCTCCACCAATGAGGGGCAAAGCTGGGAGCCATTGGTAGCGGAGCATATGCAGGGGTTAATCCCAGCCGATAATCCAGCCGACGCCGCGTTGGCCGACCGCTTTTACACCGGGCGCAGCGATGCCTGGCAGCAGGAATCGGTTGACCTGACCCCTTATGCAGGGCAAAACATCATGATCCGCTTTGTCTACATGACCGATCCCATTTTGACCTTTGGTGGGCTGGCGGTGGATGATATTTCCATCCCCGAAATCGGCTTCTTTGACGACGCCGAAACGCTGGCCGATGGTTGGGTGGCAGAGGGATTTGATCGGGTAACGGCCGAGATGCCTCAAACCTGGCACTTGCAGCTAATCACC
>JBAPRX010000398.1:0-4535 GCA_049281335.1 Promineifilaceae bacterium (SeqCode) | reverse complement strand
GTTGAGAAACAGCCCCTTACCAGCAGCGACACGAAACATATGTTCCAATATTATAGCTGAATAAGGTCAATTAGCCAGCAAACTAAATTACAGTTTGAAGATGAGAACTTGTTTTGCATAAACAGATAAATTGGCAAGGAATTTTCATGCAGTTAAATATTTTCTAATCTACTTTACAAGAATTAAAAGTGTGCTATACTCATCCGTGGCTCCCCCCCCGAGGTGTTCCCTCAGCCGCCCGGCTGAGGGGCACCTCACTTTTTTTATCTACCCCTTATCCAAACAGTTTTTCCATTCTCAACATTTGTTGAGACGACGCCACAATTTGTGCGTCTTCAGCACAATGCTAAAATTCCCCTATCCTTTGCACCGTATTTATTATGTCCTTCGCGTGAGATTCTTTTTTCATGGGCAAGGCGTCTTTATACATCGCCCGCCATCGTGAATGAAAATCTATCAATAATTCGTGGAATTCGCTGCTATTTTTTCAGGAGGTTAGACTATGCACTCGGCCGATATTTTGAAATATGGTCATCTAACAGTTGTCAGCACAGTTGAAGGATTACCCGAATCAGACTGGAACATTTCGGGAGCTTGTGGCGTGTGGTCCGTTCGTGAGATCGTTGCCCACCTGGCCTCCTTTGAACATGTCTTAACTGAGATTTCCCAATGGATACTTGATGAAGAGACACCGACACCTTTGCTGCAACAATATATCAAGGAAGGGTTGGCATTTAATGACAATCAGGTTGCCTTACGCCAGGCGCAAACGGTAGCCGAGACCTGGGACGAGTATGAGACGACCTGTATGAATAATTTGGAAATCGTTGGTCAGATTCCGGTCGAAAAATTTCGCCAAGCAGGGATCCTGCCCTGGTACGGTAAGGAATATGACCTTGAAGATTTCCTGGTCTACACTTTCTATGGTCACAAACGAGAGCATGGCGCACAAATTAATGCATTTCGTGATATTTTGAAACAACAGAAGGTGACTGATAGTTATGCTTAGATTGATGTGCTGCATGGCTCACCCCGATGACGAAACATTGGGGACAGGCGGAATCATAGCTCGTTATACGGCCGAAGGCATCGAAACTTATCTCATCACCGCCACACGTGGCGAACGAGGCTGGACAGGTACACCCGAAACTGACCCCGGTTTACAAGAGCTGGGTACGATTCGCACGACTGAACTCCACAATGCCGCTTCCGTCCTGGGCATTAAAGAAGTTAACTTCCTGGACTACCTCGATGGCGATCTGGATCAGGCAGACCCTGAAGAAGCGACAAGGAAAATCGTCGGTCACATTCGCCGTATTCGGCCGCATGTCGTAATAACGTTCGACTCCTTCGGCGCATACGGTCACCCCGATCACATCGCCATTTCCCAACTGACAACCGGCGCCATTGTTGCCGCTGCCAGCCCCGACTACATGGACGAAGCCCAACAGCCGCCCCATCAGGTACAGAAACTATACTTTATGGCTGGAACCGATGAAGAAGGTGCCGTCTACGAAGATGCCTTTGGTAAACTGATCATGACCATTGACGGTCAGGATCGTGGTGTGGTTGGCTGGCCGTCCTGGTCAATAACGACCGATATAGACACGGCCGCTTATTGGCCCCAGGTCTGGAAAGCCGTTCAATGCCACCGCTCCCAACTTTCCACCTATCATGTTCTGGAAAATCTATCGGCTGAACAGCACCAACAACTTTGGGGTCAGTCTGCTTTTTATCGGGTTTTCAGCCTGGTTAACGGCGGTCGACAGGTAGAAGACGATCTGTTCGCAGGGCTGCGATAAACCAATCTTTCTGCAACATAAAAAAAGAGCGGTGATTTTTAGCACCGCTCTTTGAAAGGAGGAGGAAGATGAAAAGGGGGGCTATCAGGCGTTTGAAGCTGCCGTATTGGTTGTGTTGTCGGTGGGAGGCGCGGCGTTACCGTTTTGGGGGCCACGCGGGCCATGATGATGACCACCGTTACAAGGGCCACCTACGTGGCTGAGAATACAGTCAGCTTGTTCAGCAGTGATGAGTCCATCATCAACTGCCTGCTGCACCATCTCTGCTCTGGCTGCTTCAACGGCTGCATGGACTTCTTCGACTGTCACGTCGTTTGCCACTGCCAGATCACTTAGCCGCTGGCCGCTATCTTTTGCTGCTTGAAGTTCCTCGACTGTGATTCCTAGTGCATCGGCCGTTACGGCGTCCAATGCGTCTCGATCAATGATTTGATCCATCAGTTCGTAGCCGACGCCACAGGAACCGACACTCTCTGTGGTTTCTGCTTCCGGATCAACCTGTTCGGGGTCTTCGGACTGAACGAGCGGCGATGCCAGAACGGCCGTTGCTCCCACAGCCATCAAGGCAATCACCAGGACAGCAGTAATTCCAATAACTCGTTTAATGTTTCGCATGATTTTGTACCTCCGTTGTATGGTTTGATGCGATGTCATGAATAAGTGACAGGAGCATACAAAAATCACATTTAGATGACGTTTGGGAATTGTAAAAAGACTGTAAAGCACCCAAATAGTGCTAATTCGTGGCTGAATCCTCTTCCACATTCAAGTTACACTCATAAGCCGTTGTCAGCAGTCGAAAGCCATGTCGGGCCACAATCGGCCGACTCATTGGCCCGGCATCAATTGTGAGGAAGCGAAAGCCCCGGCTGATCGCTTCCTGAACCCGCACTGCGACCAACGCTGTGTATAGTCCCTGTTTGCGGTAGGCCGGCAGGGTGGAGCCGCCCCACATACTGGCAAAGTGCGTCCCCGGATGAAAGTAGACCCAGCCGCTGCTGGCTGGTTTACCGTCTACATAGGCCACGTAGATTGAAAGCTCATCCGGCCGTTCCTGAAGAACCATTCCCAACTCGCTCTTTAACCAGGAAAAGTCTTCCTCCCAGACTGCTTCTTCAACTGCCATCACATCTTCTATATCAGTTGGATCAAGAATACGGCGAATATCGGCCGTAATCGGGGCTGTTAATATTTCTGGTGGGTCGATCAGATCAAGCGCCATTACATAGTCTCCTTCCGCTTCAACCTCAAAGCCGTGTGCCGCCAGGCGTAGATGTAAGTCAGGCAAGGGGTCATGCTCAAACACCTTCCATTCCAGTCTTCTGCCCAGACCCCGAAAATAAGCAACTTCTCGCTCAATAACTGCATCAGCGTTTTCTTCGGAAACCGTGTTGTAAACGATAAAGCTTTTACGCTTGGGGTCGTCATAGATCTCTCGAATTAGTTCCGGCAATATTTCCCGGCGGCCTTTGTGGATTGCCATCTCCTGACGCATTTCCTTATCGTATAGGGCCAGTATTTCTTTAATATCCATCAATCCAATCCTCCTCATTATCCAGTTACCATTCTCATGTCTCAGTCGGCCGTTGACACGCTTGGTACTATCTCTGAGGATTCCTGACGCTCAATTTTCAATGCTTTCCGGTAGAGCAGCAAAACCGGCGAAACGAAGAGGGCCACGCCCAACATCGCTGCTCGCAGCGAAAAGATTGTTCCCAAAGCGCCAACAATTGGCCCACCAATAAACTGGCCGATTGCATCCAGCTGCGCTCGCATTGAGAGAACGGTGGCCCGGCTCTCTGGTTTCAATTTCTTGTTTATCCAGGCAGCCATGATTGGATAACCAATCCGGCGGAAGACACCTACACTCCAAATAGAGAGCAGCCCGGCTGGAAAGCCGCTTACCAGCGCAAAGACAATGACACTGAGGATGTAACCAACATTGGCTATGAGCAAGAATGATACGGCCGTTGCATTGTCGTCCGTGTCAACCCGGCGGCGCACAAGCTCTGTTAGACCGAGATTCAGCAGCAGGCTGACGACGTTGATCAGACCAAACCAGGTGACATCACTCAGATTTGCCAGGGATGGAAAGGGGATGTTTTGCAAGAAGTGCGCTTCCCAAAGCCGATCCATTCCCTCACTGGATAGGCCGAAGAACAAGCTCATTGCCATGATCAGCACCAGAATATGCTTTCCTTTGACAACTTTCATGCCACCTTTGAACGTTTCAGCCATTTGCCCCCAGCCTTGTCGTTCCATAGATTCGGCCGGTTTGAAGTTCGTTTCGGGCATGAAGAGCCAGAGAAAGATTGCCAGGAGAACGATGAGAAACCCGCCAACAACCATCGGCAGACCAAGCGTAACCTGTCCCAGCAGAACACTGATTCCGATTCCAACCAGGGTTCCGATTTGGGCCAGTTGGGAACCGCGAATATAGATTTGAGAGAGTCGTTCCTCTCCCATTTCATCGGCTAACCAGGCTTCTTCCGCGCCGCTGGTGAAGGTGGCGCCGATTCCCCAAATAACCTGGGCCAGCAAGATGATGCCGAAAATCGGGAAAGAGCCTTCGATCATAAAGCCGACGCCAATGAGAAAGTAACCGATTACTACTGAAAGGCGGCGGCTGTACATATCGGCTACGATGCCAGTTGGAATCTCACAGATGAAGACCGAAAGTTCCAAAACGGTTCCCACCAATACCAATTGTAAGGGATTCAATCCGGCCGTTTC
>JBAPRX010000397.1:0-32730 GCA_049281335.1 Promineifilaceae bacterium (SeqCode) | reverse complement strand
CCGTCTTCCCCCTAGGAATTGGTTAACCGCTGGCTCGGTGGATCACCGGCCAGAGTAGGGGTTTTCGGTTTGGTAACTGGTAATTAGTGAATTAGTGATTGGTGATTAGAGTAAGTTGGCTCTGAATCAATTACCAATCATCTCATTACTGGCTGTTTGATTATTACTATTTGTCTACGGATATAGCTCGCTTAGGAAATTGTGGATTGCTTCGGCAAGTTCGACCGGTTTTTCCATCGGCAGGAGGTGGGTGCTATCTGCAAAATCCAAAAACGTGCCTTTTGGCTGGGCCATTTGCCACAAATGCCAGGCTGCCGGAACAAGTGTGTCGGTATCTGCTCCACGAATGCCTAAGGTCGGCTGCTGTATCTTCGGAATCAGATCCCATACGTCGGTCGGGGGTAGGGCATAAATCCGGGCTTCCCACTCTGGCGAATAGGTCAGCTCAATATTTCCGGCCTCATTTCTATACATACCGTGCCAGATATAGTCCCACAAGGCATTGTCCGACCACCGGGCAAAGACCCGTTTCGGCCGAAAATGATGAAATGCCTCTTCCCGACTCTCCCAACTATTGCGGCGGCTTTTCGTAATGTTTATCAGAGGATAATCTTCCGGCAATATTCCGTCAGTCTGGGTGGAAAACGTTTGTAACACGGCCGGAATTAAAAAGACCGGCTCGATTAGCACCACTGCTCGGAAAAGGTCCGGCCGTTGAATAGCCGCAAACATCGTCTCCACCGCCCCCAATGAATGACCAACCCCAATGATGTCAGATAGATCGTTCTCCTCAAAAAATTGGACCATATCCTGTCCAATCTGGTGCCAACTGGTTAGCGCTTCGGGAGGTGTTTTTGCCCATAACGGCCGATGATGGACTGCCAGAACATTGTAATTATCCATCAGCGGCTCGATCATGCGGCGGTAACACGCCGGTGGATACCCATTTGCGTGGGCAAAATGAAGTAATGGCCCCTCCCCTCCGAAATTGTCAAATGGTATGGATGTTGTTGAGGTCGCCATTAGCTTTTTGTAGCAGGGTTAATCAAAATTGACAACAGGGATTTAGTAATCTCTTTCGTATCTGGCCCAATTTCTCCCGGCGGCCCAACACAAGAGGGGCATCCGCTGCGACAAGGGCAATCACCAACCAGTTCCAAAGCCGAGCGAAGCAGGGTTTCACGCAGTTCAAACAATCGCTGGCTGAATCCAACGCCAGCCGCAATGCGTTCGTAGACAACCACTGTCGGCGACTGGGTGATGGGGTTACGATTTTCGGCCGTCACTTGAATATCACCCGGATCGCACATCAAAAACAGCGGAGCCAGATTACCCAGCACGTAGGCTAAACCTCCCAGCGCAGAACGGGTTTGCTGTCCCATTTCCGCCCGCCGATGGCAGCTTGGACACAATGTTACCAGATTCTCCAACGTATTGGCCTCCAAATAGGCCTCGTTTTCACCCGGAATATAGCCATACTCTCGAAACGGCCGAATATGGTGAATGTGCAGCCCCTGCCCCGGCCGTGCTGTGGCCCCACAGGTGCGGCAGCGATGGCCGTCACGCTCCAGAACTGCCTGACGCTGCTGCTGCCAGTTCGGGCCATAATCATTCGGCCGAATCAAAATACCGGCCTCGACCAGTCTGTCCGTCAATGCTTCACCAAAGACCAGCCAATAGCCTTCTGTGTCCAGCGTCATTTCCGGCAGGTCAATGGTTCCAAAGCCCAATGTCTCATGGGTGTACCGTTTGATTTTGCGGTATCCTGTCGCTTTAGTGACGATCAGCACTTCGCCATAGGCATGATGAAGCGGGCCATCGTCAAATTCTTCTTTGGGGCGCAGTTCCCGAATGGTGCTGCTGACGCTGGCCCAGGTGTAATAATCTACCTCCATCGGGCGAACAGAGGCCAGCCGCCCCTCCCAATCGAGGCTGTCCACCAGATAGGTGCGGGCCTGGTGCATATAAATCGCCCCTTCATGGACCAGTTGGGGTGCGCTTTCCATCTCCACCTCCCCAATGACTTCCGGCTGGCTGCCGCTGTCATCCTGAATAACGACGGTTTCATCGCCGCTGGTTCGCAGGGAAAAGCCGTGCGCCGGGAGGCCATCGCCGAGCCAGTGATATTGATCCTGGGTATGGTGCATCTCTCCCGCTTCGACCAGCAAATCTAAAATGTCATCAACGGGACCAAAACGGCCGTAAGCTTCTCCCGCCCGAAAAGGAATTTCAAAAGCGGCACAAACGAGATGGCGGATCATGATTCGCAGATTGTCAGGGTTACAAAGGGCGTGTTCGGGCGAGCTTTCAAAGAGGTAACGGGGGTGCTGGCAAATGTACTGATCCAGTGGGTTGCTGCCTGCGATCATGATAACGGCCGACTGTTCTGTCTGTCGCCCGGCCCGACCCGCCTGCTGCCAGGTGGAAGCCACCGACCCCGGATAGCCTGTCAGAACGGCCGCCGAAAGACGGCCGATGTCTATCCCTAACTCCAGGGCATTGGTTGCGACAACCCCTCTGACGGTTCCATCCCGTAAGCCATGCTCAATGTGGCGGCGTTCTAATGGCAAGTAGCCACCCCGGTAGCCCGCGACTGCATTCGGGGGACGGCCTTCTGCCACAAAATCGTCTTGCAGATAGGTCAGTAACAGCTCTACCGTTTGCCGCGCCCGCGCAAAGACAATGGTCTGAATGTCATAAGGCAGGAAGCTCATAGCAGCGTCTCTGGCCGAGAGAACGGCGCTGCGCCGCAGTCCTAGCTCTTCGTCCACTATCGGTGGGTTGTAGAGGATAAAATGTTTTTCTCCTCTGGGTGCGCCATTGGCCCCATCGTCTACCAGGGTAAACGGCCGTTCAACCAGCCGTTCGGCATGTTCTTTGGGATTGGCAACGGTGGCGGAACAGCAAATAAACTGGGGGTCGCTGCCATAGAAGCGGCAGATACGCTGTAACCGGCGCAGTACATTGGCGACATGGCTGCCAAAGACGCCCCGGTAAACGTGCATCTCGTCAATGACGACAAAATCAAGCTGGCTCCAGAGCGCACGCCAGGCGGTATGTTGGGGCAGGATACCGGCGTGGATCATGTCGGGGTTAGTAACCAGGATGTTGGTCTCTTGCCGAATCTGCCGCCGGTGGGAGCGGGGGGTGTCGCCATCATAGGCCTGGATGGAGACTGGCAGAGAGCTTTCGTTGAGGAGCGCGGCCGTTTCCGCTATCTGGTCATGGGCCAGGGCTTTGGTGGGGAAAAGATAGAGAGCGCGGCTTGTCGGCCGTTCTGACAAACGCTGTAGAACTGGAATTGTGTAACAAAGGGATTTGCCGGAAGCGGTCGCGGTGGAAACAACGACATTTTCTCCGCGCAGCACGGCTTCAATTGCCTGAACCTGATGGGTATAAAAATGATGTATGCCCCGGCTTTCGAGCGCCGCAATCAAAGATGGGGCAATATCTGGGGGTAAAGACGCGCTTTTTGGCGGCCGGGCAGGTATCCGTTCCCAGGCAACAACCTGGGACATGAAATTGCGATCCCCCCGAAGGCTTGATAATACGGCAGATAGTGACATGATACTTATTCAAAAAGGCGTGACGCCAAAATGAGCCTGGCCGGTAATATTGGCCGGTACTTTGGCCGTCGCTGTCTCGATAGCCTGTCTAAGCTGTTTGACTCCTCGCTGGATCTCAGCAGGGCAGGCAGCGGCAAAGCTGAGGATGAGTCCAGGGCGGGGCGGTTCGTTCATATAGGTATAGCGCAATGTCGAAAAGCGGGCCGGTGGAGCCAGCCTGCTCGCTAATTTATCCTCATCTATTTCCTCCGGCAGCCAGATGGTGAGATGCATGCCACAGTCGGCCGAACCAATTTCAATAACATCCCCCAACTGACAGGCTAATTCCTCCAAAAGCACATCCCGCCGTTGGTGATACAGCCGCCTCATCCGGCGAATATGGCGGGCAAAATGACCCTGGCGGATAAATTCGGCCGTCACCGCCTGCACAACTATCGGCGGCCCAACCCCGGCTGTTGCTTTAACGCCTACATAGGCATCTACCAGATCAGGGGGCAGGACCAGATAGGCCAGCCGGATAGCGGGAAACAACACTTTGCTGAAAGTGCCTATGTAGATAACACGGCCGTTTGAATCAAGCCCCTGCAAGGCAGCCAGCGGGGGGCCACTATAACGAAATTCGCTGTCATAATCATCTTCCACAATCCAGGAACCGGCCTGGGACGCCCAATTCATCAATTGGAAACGGCGGGAAAGGCTCATGGTATAGCCCAGGGGGAACTGGTGAGAAGGGGTAACGATTGCCAGCCTCGCATCAGGAGCCAACGCCATACCGGCTGCTACATCCAGCCCCTCTTCATCTACCGGAACGGGAACTGGCTTGATGCTGTTACACAAAAGCGAACCTTTGGCCCCGCCATAGCCCGGTTCTTCGACCCACGCTTTTTGGCCGGAACTTATTACGGTTTGGGCAGTCAAATAGAGCGCCTGGTGAGCGCCGAGGGTAATGACAACCTGCTCCGGTTCGCAGGCTACGGCACGAGCCGCTCGCAGATGGGCCGCAACCGCTTGGCGCAAGGGCAGGTATCCAGCGCCATCCTGGGCACAGGTCAGGGTATCAAGGGGCAGTGATTTTTGAACCTCGGCCGTTATCTTGCGCCATATTTTAAGCGGAAAAGCCTCCAGGTCAGGGCCACTCAGATCAAAGATACTGATGCCGGGCTGGTCGTAGGTGCCTTTCCTGACCTGACAGCCGATATGACTGACCCCCTGACCGAGCGGCGAAATCGGCCGTTCGCCTGTCAGTCTCATTTTATCAGGTGCGGCAAGGGGTGAGGGGAGATCGGCTGGAAGCTGGCGGGTTACAAATGTCCCCGCCCCGGTCTCGGCTTCAAGATACCCTTCGGCTACGAGTTGTTCATAGGCATTTTTGACCGTATTACGTGAAAGGTCTAGGCCAGCAGCCAGATCGCGGGTGGAGGGCAGCTTCAGACCAGACTCCAGCCTGCGGTCCAAAATAGCCTGCCGTAAGCCATCATATAGCTGCCGATATAAGGGGGTGTCGGAGGTTCGATCTAAGTTGGTGACGGTTAGTAAGAATGTTTCAGGTTGGGGTGAGGCCATTGTTTTTCATTAAAAGAACATAATGGGTCTATTGAATTATCCAAAAATGGGTCTTGAATCCACTCCATTTTCCCTATAAGGTAGCATTATGGCAAAAGTTCACCAAAATGCCACCAAAATGCCACATATCTATTTAGTGAAGGATTTGAACATGTTTAAAAAAGGCTACTTACTGTTCGTCATCTGTTTATGGATCTTATTTGGCTGCCAGTCGGCCGATTCGCCCACAGCTACCAGCGAACCGGGAGAAGAAGTGGGGCCGACAGAAGTTCCAGCGACAGACACGCTGGAACCGGAGCCAACAAAAACAAGCGTTCCCCCAACAGCCACCCCGGCCCCAACCGAAACCCCAGCCCTAACCGGCGTCCTGAAATATTCGGCCTACGTCGGCGGGAATCCCGACCTGAATTGGACCCAGCAAAATGCCGAAGCCTATGCGGCCGAACGTGGCGACCTCGAATTGATATTTAACAGCGGCAACTATTACAACGGCCCGGTCAATCGTTCCATTCACCGCGAGATAACCGGTGACGAACCGCCCGACGTGATGAGTGGTCTGATAGTCGGCGTCCTGCGGGAGTATGTGGAACAAGGGTTAATTGCCGATATCAGCGACCTGTGGGCGGAGCAAGGTTGGGATGAGGTTTTCCCGGCCAGTTTGAAAGAGATGGTCACCATTGATGGCAAGCAATATTTTGTACCCCAGGCCATTCAATGGAACGGCATCTACTACCGCAAAGACGTTTTCGAGTCGGTGGGATTGACACCGCCGGAAACATGGGAAGCGTTGTTGGCAGCCTGCGACACCTTGAACGCAGCCGAAATCGCCCCCTTTACTATTGTGGGTGGGCAGTGGCCGCCGCCGATGGGGTTCTGGTTCACAGCCATTGACTTGCGCCTCAATGGCCCGGAATTTCACGAGAGATTGATGCGCGGCCAGGAGCGATACGACAGTCCTGAGGTACGGGCGGTCTTTGAACATATATCAGAGATGTTCGCGCATGAATGTTTTGCGCCCAGCACAACATCCTACACCTATAGCCGGGCCATTACCCAGTTCGAGAGCGGCGATACAGCCATGTACAATCACGGCGAGTGGTTGTATGAGTTCATTGACGAGGAGACAAAGGCCCAGACAGGCTTTTTCCCCTATCCGATCATCAACCCCGATGTCAGTAATGGCGAACTGGTTCCCATGTTTGGCGCTTTCATCCATGCCAACGCCGAAAATACGGCCGAAGCGAGGGCCTTCCTTATTTATCTGGCAAGCCAGGCTTCGCAGCAGAGCAATGCCGAAACATTGAACCGGGTGGTAAGTAACTTACTGGTCGATCCATCAAGGTATGATGAAGTTCACGCCCAGGGGCTGGCCCTGGTGGAAGGGGCTGGCTACATCACCCAACTTTATGGGGCCAACACCAATCCCGATGTGGCCGCAAGAGGCTATCAACTAATTGCCCAGTTCTGGCAAAACAAAAATAACCCTGACATCATTGACCAGATTTTGGTGGAGTGGGAAGCGGCCAGGCAAGAAGCGTATGGGGAGATTGAGTAATCAGGTAATTGGTGTAGATATACAAAATCACCTGATTACCCTGGTAAGTTTCAGCAACTCTCAATTTGCCCCTTTTAAATTGAGAGCTGCTTACTTTTTTATCCCCACCCAATTTCATATATATCTTTTATTAATAGTCGTAACAGTAGGGCTTGTGGATATGTGTATAACCCGTATATGACCCCTGTATGGCTGGTTTGATGGTAGAAAGACCCATATGTACGGTTTTTTCGGCCGTTCTGCACGAATGAAAATGTGGAGAAGTGAGTCGGCCGTTTTGGTGGTCTTATGTTCACTAAAAAACAGATGTTCGACGGGGAGAATTTATGGGGGTATATGTAGTTGGTTGGTACTTGAGTACCCCAATATATGGGTCTTGACAAAAACGGCCGATTCGATGCTTTGGAAAACTTTTCCACCAAAAGAACCCCTTTTCCACAACTTTCTCACAGTTATCCACAGTTATGCGCCGTTTTTAGAGCGATGCTTTTAGAGGGGCGGAAAAACAACACCGTATATTTGGCATAGTATTTGGAGGTGCGATCAATAAAAAAAGAGCCTGAAAAATTTCTTCCAGGCTCTTTTTGGCTCTCCCCTTACTATGCAAGGGAAAAGATATTAAAGAGATACCGCTTCGTAAAGAGAAGCTTTTATCTCTAACACGTCACGCCGGACGTTGGTATCAGATTCCACCAGGCCTGAGATTTTTTCAAACCCATATAAAATCGTTGTATGGTCCCGGTTGCCCAGTTTGACGCCGATTTGGGGATAAGACAGGCCGGTTTCAGTTCGCGCCAGATACATTGCCATCTGGCGTGGAAAGGCCACTGTGCGGCTTCGGCTGTTGCTTCGCAGTCCTTCAACCGTCACCTGATAATAACTGGCAACTGTATTGATAACCCGGTCAATTGTTACCTTTTCCGGCTTCCGAATCAGATCGGAGAGTGCCATACTCGTTAACTGGTTGTCAATCGCTCCCCCTGTCAACTCAGCATAAGCAATCACTTTGTTCAGAGCGCCTTCCAGTTCACGAATATTTTTGCGGACATGGTGAGCAATCGTGTCCAGAACGCTGTCTGGGATTTCGATGTCTGTTGTTTCTGCTTTGGCCCTCAAAATCGCCATACGTGTTTCAATGTCTGGCAGTTGAATGTCGGCCATCAAACCCCACTCAAAACGGGATTGCAGTCGTTCTTCGAGCGTGACCATCGCCTTAGGCGGCCGGTCACTGGAAAGAACCACTTGCTTGCCGCGACTGTGTAAATCATTGAAGGTGTGGAACAGCTCTTCCTGGGTGCTTTCCTTCCCAGCAATAAACTGAATATCGTCAATTAACAAAATATCTACCGTCCGATACTTCTCACGGAATTGGGCCATCTTCTGGCTGCGGATAGATTGAATTAAGTCATTGGTAAAGGTTTCCGACGAGACATAGCAGACGTGGTGGCCCATATTTTGGCAGCGGTGACCAATGGCATGCAGCAAATGGGTCTTACCCAGTCCTACACCCCCATAAATGAAAAGCGGGTTGTATGTCGTCCCCGGCCGTTCAGCAACAGAAAGAGCGGCCGCATGTGCCAGCCGGTTGCTGGTTCCAACCACAAATGTGGCAAATGTATACCGGTTGTTCAGATGTCCAACGCCAAAATTCCCGTTTTGATCAGGATGGCTTTCGGTACCATTGCTAAATATTTCCTGAGTACCATATCCATTTCCATTACCGTTTCCATTCTTGTAACTTTGTTCTGTGGGGAGTGACTGTTTTGAATCGGTGTTAGATTGAGAGAGGATGTCATCTGACCAGACAACGAAGCGTACATCAACCGAACTGCCGGTAATTGTGGAAAGCGTTCGGGTAATAGTGTCTTCCAAACGGTTTTCCAGCCAATCTTTAGCATAATCATTGCGGACGCCGACAACATACTCTTGTTCATCACAGGCAAGGAGTCTCGCATCCTTCAGCCATGTATTGAAGGTGGCCTTTGTCATTTGCAATTCTAATTCTCCCAGGGTTGCTTTCCAGGCTACTTCAGCATTCATTTTTCCCTCTTTGCCCAATCATGTTGATTGCAGACAGACTAAAAATAGCGACCACTGGTCGCTGTTACCCATGATTAAACTGTCTGCACAACGCATTTCGTTACCGTTGCGTTTAATGAGGCTCCAGAAACTTCCGCCTTACTGTCGTGTGATGCGCGACTGTTGAACCTTAGCAATTCATATGGTGAACTGCTTCCTTACAACGGTTAATTCATTCTAACAAATGCAGGCGGGTAAAGCAATGAAATTTGCCTTAAAAGGTTCAATGTTTTTAGAAATGGCAAACCTTAAAATTGGGAAAATTTTAAGGTTCAGCCCCTTGACTTGGCCCCTTTCCCCTAACTACAGGATTATTTACGTACCGATACCCACATTTGTGGGATGTTATGCAAACTTAAGGGGTTTTGGCCCAAATCTATCGCCAGATTTGTGAGATAAAAGCTGAAAAAATGGCTCCAACTCAATGCAACAACGTGCATTGGCCGCAGGATTCTTGACAATATCCGGTTAAATTGAATAGAATGCCATAACTTGAGAAAGGCTCTGTCCAGGCCGGCGATATTTTCCGTCCTTTTAAGGAAGCTTACACCATAATAAAAACCAATAATTCAGAACGGCTAAGTTCGTACATGGAGGCAAGTGATGAATGTAATCAAAGTATCAGCCCGGTCTCGTACCGCATCAGTCGCCGGTGCTATAGCTGGCGTAGTCCGCGAATCTGGACGAGCAGAGGTACAGGCGATTGGAGCTGGGGCTGTTAACCAGGCAGTTAAAGCAATTGCGATTGCGACAGGTTATCTGGAAGAAGAGGATGTGCATGTCGTTTGTGTTCCTTCCTTTGTCGAAGTTTCGATTGAGGACCAGGAACGAACGGCTCTTAGAATTGTTGTTGAACCTCGGTAAGGGATCGGCCGGTTTTAACTATCGGATTGTATGGATGGCCTTCAAGGGTTCTCTCTGACTGGAAACGGGGCTGTTGTTTCCAGCCAATTCCTTAGAATGTCTGTTACCAGGCCTCAGTTTTAGGTAATGCCCTGGCACAGCCTGTGGTTGACTGGAAATCCTACAGGTAAACGGTGTTCATTCGATTTGTCCTCTATGGTTTAGGGGGGTGGTGCGGCGAGATTTTGTTTACTGCCCTTACTGAAAGTTTGCCTCGGCACGACTGGCGGCTGAAAGGCACTTCCTACCTCTGGATGTTCCCCATTTATGGGCTGTTAGCGCCACTTTATGAGCCTGTCCATGATCTGATTCGAGAGATTCCCCTGTTCGGCCGAGTTATCATCTGGTCGCTTGGTTTTACGGCCGTTGAATGGCTGACCGGTTGGATCATTGCCCGGTTTACCGGTCGCTGCCCCTGGGATTATTCGGATAAGCGCTTTGCGATCAACGCCTATATCCGTTGGGATTTCTTTCTGGTGTGGGCTATCATTGGCCTGATGCTGGAACCTGTTCATGATTTTCTGGTTCGCTTAACACCGGCTATCGAAGCGGCATTGAGAAGCATATAGATAAAAGGAACGTTTTTGTTAGCACCAACCGATTTTTTTGAGTTAAGTGACCCGGTTGCCGCCGGGTTTTTTGACGAATGTGACTATGTCTGGCAGGTATTGGCGGCGCTGGAAAAGCATGTTGAACGGCTGACCGGCGGACAGCAGCGGATTTTGGGGGAGGTTATGCCGGGCGCGTATCTGAGTGATCGGCCGATTTATATTGCCAAAACAGCCCGGATTGAACCGGGCGCGTATGTACATGGCCCGGCTTATATTGGCGAAGGGGCAGTGGTCCGGCACGGTGCCTTTGTCCGCGAGAATGTTGTTATGCTGTCCGGCGCGATTCTGGGCCATGCCAGCGAGGCCAAGAACAGCCTCTTCCTAACCAATGCCCATGCCCCACACTTTAACTACGTTGGCGACAGTATTTTAGGCCATCATGTTAACCTGGGAGCCGGAACGAAGTTGAGCAACCTTACCCTGGTCAGCGCCAAAGACCCGCAGACGGGAAAACGGCCGACTTTGGAATTACTGGTTGATGATGATAGATATGATACCGGCCTGACAAAGTTGGGGGCGATTTTGGGGGATAACACCCAGACTGGCTGTAACGCGGTCTTAAACCCTGGTTGTCTGGTGGGCAAAGATTCCCTCATCTACGCCAACCTCAGCCTTCGCAAGGGCTATTATCCCGCCAACAGCATCATCAAACTTCGCCAACAAACAAATATCATCCAAAGGAGATCTTTAAGTGGAAAATAGTAGATACAAACAAGAAGCCTGGCAGTTGGACGACCTCTTTCCAGGTTTGGACTCGCCTGAACTTAAGGCGGCCTTTCAGGAGATTGAAAACAAAGTCCAACGATTCGAGGCTTACCGGGGCGAGCTGTCGGCCGATATGGATGACGAAGCTTTTATGGACATCTTGAAAGCCTATGAAGCCCTTTATGAAGATTTGACCCACGTCGCTTACTTTGCCCACCTCAACTTTGCGGCCGACACACAGAATCAGAAAATCCAGAGCGCCATTGCCAGAGTGGCGCAGTTATCGGCCGAAGCCAACAACCGCACCCTTTTCTTTACATTGTGGTGGAAGTCTGTTCCTGATGAAACGGCCGAACGGTTGATGCGAATTTCAGGTGGCCTTCAGTATTGGTTGGAGCAGCTTCGCAAGGAACGGCCGTATACGCTGACGGAAGCTGAAGAACGGATTGTGAACCTCAAAAATGTGAATGGGTCGCAAGCGTTGTTGACACTTTTTAGCTCCATAACCAACCGCTACACCTTCGATTTACAGGTGAACGGCGAAACGAAAGAGCTGACCTATGAGGAATTGACGGTCTATTACCGGGATCAAGACCCCGATATGCGGGAGGCCGCTTACCAGGCGCTTTTTAAGGTTTACAGCAACGATGCCCCGATTTTGGGCCAGATATATCAATTCCGGGTGCGGGACTGGTACAGCGAGAATGTCCAACTGCGAAAATTTGAGTCGCCGCTGGCCGTTCGCAATCTGGCGAATGACATTCCCGACGATGTGGTGGATATTTTGCTGGATGTTTGCCGCAAAAATGCTCCGCTCTTTCAACGCTACTTTCGCCTGAAGGCCCGCTGGCTGGGCATGGAAAAGCTGCGGCGTTATGATGTTTACGGGCCGGTGGTTAAGACGCAAACCCGTTATGATTTTGCCGACGCCGTTGACCTGGTTCTGACCAGCTTCGGGCGCTTTTCGCCGCAGATCAGCACTCTGGCGGAGCGTGTTTTCCAAGACAACCATCTTGACAGTGAGGTTCGGAAGGGCAAGCAGGGCGGGGCTTTTTGCGCCACTGTTGGGCCAGACCTGACGCCTTATGTGCTGCAATCGTATAACGGCCGACCCGCCGATGTTGCTACTCTGGCCCATGAACTGGGTCATGCCGTCCATGCCATGTTGGCGGAACACCATTCCGGCATGGTTCAGCAGGCTTCTCTGCCTCTGGCGGAAACGGCCTCCACCTTTGGTGAGTTATTGGTCATTGACCGACTGCTCTCGGAAGACCCCGACCCAGAAACGCAGCGTGACTTGTTGTTCCGCCAGATGGACACCAATTACGCCACGATTATGCGCCAGGCATACTTTGCCATCTTTGAACGAGACGCCCATGCTAAAATCCAGAGCGGCGCTTCGATTGATGAGCTATCAACGCTCTATGCTGAGAATCTGGCCGAGCAGTTTGGGAACGCCCTTGATATAGGGGAAGAGTTTCGCCATGAGTGGGTGTTGATCCCCCATATCTACTCCACCCCCTTCTATGTTTATGCTTACGCTTTTGGGCAGTTATTGGTGCTTTCGCTGTACCAACAGTTCCTTGAGGAAGGGGAGGCGTTTAAACCCCGTTATATCAAGCTCCTGTCTGCGGGCGGGGCTGAGGCTCCGGTTAAGATTTTGGAGGCAGCGGGGATAGACATTCACACGCCGGAATTCTGGCAGGGTGGTTTTGATGTGCTGGAGACGGCTTTGGAACGTCTGGAGGCGTTAGAAGTCCCTGAAATGGCCTAAGCTTGGCGTGGATGAGATTGAACCAATCTTGTTAGCCTGTTTTTTGTTCCCCTTCCGTTCGAATTTCTGTTGAGGAGATGTCGTACCTGAAAAGGGTGGCGGGAATCGGCCGAAACAAATCTTTGAAAGCGGGAGCGACCTCCAGGGCAGCCGCATCACGAAAAGTCCCGGTCTTGTCCTCCCGGCCAGCCACCAAAAAGCGACAACCCTGCTCTTGGATCGTTTCCAGGGCTGCTTTTAGCCCCTGTTCGCTGTCATGATAGAAGCGGGTCTGTAAGACGCGCTCGGCCGTATCAAAGCCAATCACAAAGGTTGTCCCCGGATATAGGCGGGCCTTTTCGACAAAAGTGGGGGCGCTGCTTGCCAGGATTGTATGGTGTCCGGCAAACTGGGCTACCCGATCTAAGACATCGGGCAGCGGCAAAGGCGGTTTATCAGCATTTACCGCTGCCAGTTCAAAACCGACAGGCAGCCCAAGAATTTGCCCGGCCGCGCTGGCAAGACTCAAGTGACCTTCATGCAGTGGGTTAAAAGACCCTGACAAAATTGCTTTGGGTGGTGATTCGACAGGTGTGCCATCTAGCTGTAATCCAAAGAAAGGGATCTGTCCAGAAAGCAAGCAAGACGTCATTTCCGCTATATCTGTTTCAGAAGATTCGAGTGAATCTTTTTCCCGGAGCATTAGGGGAAGGGTGGCAGATAATCCGTATGCCTCAGACAGGGCGTTGAGAATAATTCGGCTGACGATCTTCTCCTCTCCCAGCCGGTCTCGCGCTCCCTTGTCCAGGTAGATGCTGTGCCGGGCCATACGGCCGTGATGCCAGTAGGCGATGTGCGCCCGGTGGTTGCCCTTCTTCGGCCGATCCGTCGCAATCGTCGCCGTACAGACCAGTCCGATAACCGGGCGCTGCTCTCCCTCCGGCATTTGATCGCCCAGAAAGACAGCCCGTTGAAAAGCCTGCCCCGCCAATAGTCCGGCCGTTTCAGACGAGACATATTGCTCCGGCTTGAAGCCGAGGAAATCAATAAAGGCTGGTTCCTGATAGGGAACTAACGCTTCTAACAACGTCCGGCTGGCCCCTGCCATCCCTTGCAGCCAGGAGAGGGCTTTTGAGCCTGCTCCGGCAGTGACAAAGACAATGCGTCCAGGTGTGTCGTGAAAGGTTTGAACCAGTTGGCGAATCTCTTTTTCCATTGATAAATTGTAACATGCCTTTTCCCCTTTGCATCTCTCAGCCTTTGCGTTAAATTTCTTTCATGCGCTTACCGGTTTCGATCTTACTTATTGGCGGGGGATTGTTAGTTGTGATGAGCCAGTTGGTTTACGCTGAAATCATTCCCCAATTTCGGCCGTTCATCTTTTTGCTGCTGGCAATTGGGCTGCTGGCTTTTGCATTGGGCGCTCGTCTGGCAGCCCGTCCACACCTGCCGTCCGCGCTGCTCCGACCGGTCAATTCTTTGACTGGCTGGCTGCACATTTCCTCTGCCCAGCTTCTCCTGCTAGTATTCGCCCCATGCCTGGGGCTGTTGGCGGCTTTGGCTGCGGGGGATGTTCTGCAAGCGATCAATGTCCCTGTTTATCTGTTGGCCTGGTTTCTCTCCGTTGCCTGTGTTTTGGTTGGCGCGTCTCGGTCGTCTCAGGGAGCCGAGCCGACGATTGATAGAAGGGAAGTGGCGGTCGTTGTGGCCCTTTTCTTGCTGGCTTTCTTGCTGCGAGCCTGGTCTATCGGAACCTTGCCGACTACTCTTTCTGGGGATGAAGGTTCGGCAGGGCTGGCGGCGGTCGAGTTTGCGCATGGACGATCAACCAATATTCTAACTATTGACTGGTTTTCCTTCCCGTCGCTCTATTTTGCCATACAGAGCTTTGGTATTTTACTCCTAGGCCAGACAGTGGCCGGACTGAGAATCGTGTCCGCTTTGGCAGGAGCCTTGACGGTTGTGGCTGTTTATGGACTGGCGCGTGTTTTATTCAACCGAATGACGGCCGTTTTTGCCGCCATCCTGCTCGCTGCCTTTCATTACCACATTCATTTCAGCCGCATCGGCCTCAACAACATCTGGGATGGCCTGTTTGGCGCTTTGATTATGGCGGGGTTATGGTATGGCTGGAAACATGAACGGCGCATTGGCTTTTTGGTCTGCGGCCTGGCACTGGGGCTGGCCCAATATTTTTACGTCAGCATTCGCGTCTTTCCCATTTTGCTGTTGATATGGGCCTTCTTTGCGCTCCTCTCAAACCGGAAGAAATTCAAACGATGTCTGCCAGACCTTTCCCTGGCTGCTTTCATCGCCTTTGTGGTTGTGATCCCCTTGATTTTCTTTTTTGCCCGCCATACCAATGAATTTAACGCGCCTTTACAGCGCGTGACGATCTTTGATGGCTGGCTGGATCAAATGGTTCTTCAAGAACAGCAGCCCGCTATCAAAATTATCTGGGACCAGGTTCTCAATACGGCATTGGGCTTTACTCATCTGCCTCTGCGCCACTGGTACAACCCCGGCGTTCCACTGCTGCTGCCCGGTTCGGCCGCGCTCTTCATCCTGGGTGTTCTGTGGGCTTTGACCAATATGAATTTGCGTTATTTGCTCTTGCTGCTGCCGCTGCTCTCAATGGTGATCTTGGGCGGCTTGAGCCAGGACGCGCCTGCTTCCCAACGGTATGTGATTGCAGTGCCTTTTGTGGCTGTGCTGGTTGCCCTGCCGCTGGCCCGATTGACGCAGTGGCTCCAGGAAAATTGGCCGCATTCCCGGCGGGTGATTTTGGCGGGTGCGGCCGTTATTGTCATCTGGCTCTCTGCCACTGACCTTCACTATTACTTTTTCGATGTTTATGATGAATATGTCTTGGGGGGCTACAACACATATCTGGCAACCGAAATTGCCTATTACCTGGAGGACCAGGACCCGCCTCCCTATGTCTATTTCTTTGGGTTTCCCCGTATGGGCTACTTTAGCCTGTCCACCATCCCTTATATTGCGGCCGATGTTCAGGCCGAAGATGTGCTTACTCCCCTGACGGAGCCGCCCCTCTTACATATTACCGGGCCGACCGACTTTATCTTTTTACCGGAACGGCTTAACGAACGGCAGTATGTTGAACAAAAGTATCCTGGCGGGACATACAGTGAATACCTGGATGAAAACAATGGGTTGTTGTTTGCTGTTTATACCTATTCACCTCAGATAGGGGCGGGCAGTGACAGTCAATAGTGGATAGGTTACTGGTTGGTGCTTACTGAACCTTCTGCAATTGATTTTCATTTGGACTCATGAGCAAAGGCAAAGAAAATAAAATTGAGATAACTGGCAAAGCCGCCTTGTAAGCCATTTCTGACCAGATGATGTGCATTCCATACAAACCTGCACCAAACAGACCAACGATGAAGCCTATCCAACCTAATATGTAAATGCTTCCAAAACACGCTAATGCAACTTTATATACTCTGGGGTAAATATGTTGTAGATGAGATAGGAGCATAATTATCGTGATGGGAAACATAAGAATATGGAACATCCCTACGATTGGGACAATTAATGCCCATAGATACAGGCTAATTCCTAGAGATGCCGCAAATTGGGGACTATCTATACTCGTGTTTCGCAGCCGTAAAAATAAAAATATGGCTCCCAATGTCAAGGCAACAGCAAGCACTTGATTAGGATTCCACCATTGATCAAGAACTGATGTCGTTGGCACGTACCCACCTAAAGATTTTATGAAATCGAAAATCCATCCTGGCTGAATGAGTTCTGGCACAAGCCATAGAACGAAACTTGTTATACTAAAACCAATGAGGAAGGGCCAACGAGGTTTTTTTGCGATAACCCAGATAAATAGAAAGACCAATACCAGAATGGAACTCTGGGGTTTGATTAACATTCCTGTCGCCAATGCTCCGGCAAGCCCATATTTACTTCGTCGCAACATGATCCAACAGATGGCTAAACTAAGCATACCTATGGTATTGAACTGACCCCAAATAGTGTGTTGAAGGTATGGAACGAATAGGACACAAACCAACATGAAAGCCGTGATATGGTTTACTTGTTGAGGCCAGCCAACTTCTTGAATGATGCGCCATAGCCCAATAAGGTAGAAGAGTTGAACGGCCGTCGTCCAAATGAAATGAGCTGTTGGATATGAAACTAACGAGAGTGGGCCTGTGAAAATGATCAAAAAAGCTGGATAGTAGAAATTAGTTTCGTAGCCTAAATCGCCCCCATAAACTATTTCGCTAATATCTTCCCCGTTACGTGCATCATACAAATTGCGCCCTTCTTCAAACAACTTGACTGTTGCATGCCATCGTAGGAATAGGTCTGACTTATAACGTATAAAAGGTACTCGATTTAGGGTAAGCGTTAGACCAAGTGTAAAAAATATACCGATCAATGCTAAAAACCACAGCTTCTTTTGAGAAACAGTGATAAGTTGCAAACGCTTATACATTAGATACCTATGGTTTTTCCGGCCATGCCCCAAACTCGAAGCCCCAGCCCGGCCAGAATAACAGCCAGAAGCCGCAGTTTATAAGTCACGGGTCACATTTATTCAAAGCCCGGCGGCCGTCTGAGTTCTGTGCTGAACATAGGGCTGGCTTTTGTGGTCCAGAGATCGCCGCCACTGTCATTGCGTAAGTGGTCAAAAAATCCCTGAACCCGACTGTCCATCAGATCGATCTGGTGCAGCAGAACCGCCTCCAATGTTTTGGGGACGGTTGGCGATCCCCATTCTTGAAGACCGTGATGGGATAAAACCAGATGGACCAGATGTTGTAGTTGGGCAGCCGGGAAGTTACCTTGTTCTTTGGCGGCCAGTTCTATCATGATTGCCGCTCTGGGAATGTGGCCCACCAGACGGCCGTCTTCGGTGAAGTCGAAAGTTGGCCCAGTTGAATACTCGATTGCCTTGCCCATATCATGCAGCAAGATGCCGGAAACGAGCAGGTCTTTGTTGACATAAGGATAATGGCGGGCCAGGAAACGGCCGATTTTCACCATGCTCAAGGTGTGTTCCAACATCCCCCCTACATAGGCGTGGTGCATGACGCGGGCAGCGGGGGCGCTGACATAGGCGCTTTGAAAGGATGGCTCCAACAAGATACGGCTGACCAATCCTCTCCAGGGCTGAGACAAGCTATCAATCACTTCTCGCAGTTCAATGACCATCTCTTCGCGGGTACGCCTGCTGGACGGGAGAAAGTCTTCCATGTTAGGCTCGTTGACCGGGTTGAGGTCGGTGGTGCTAATTTGGAGGGTTCCTTTGTAGTTACTGACCCGACCAGTTACCATCGTTACAATACCAGCCCGGATCCAGTCATCAACGTCGGGCGGGACATCCCAAAAAACGCCGCTGATCTGGCCTGTCTTATCGCGGAAGGTTTCCAGCAAGAAGGGACGGCCGTCTTTTGTTTCCCGACGCGCTACATCTTGAACCAGGAACGGTTCATTCAGGAGATCGTCTCCGTCGGTCAGGTCGGTTACATAGATTGATTTCACAAAAACCCCCTAGAGGTTACAATAACAAGTGTGGTAAACAAGACAACGCCAAATAATATTATGTCAACTACGGCGTTTCTTTTATGTTGCAACCAGGACGCCGTATTTTTGCGGCCTTTGCATGAGGCTTCGATAATTGCTGCTGAAGCAGTATATCTGAATGAAGAATTATACCTGAATAATAAAATTGAACAGGGCTGACTGTATGGATAAGAAATCAAAAATTATCGTTGGTATTTCTGGCGCAAGCGGGGTCATCTATGGTATTCGGATGCTGGAAGTGCTGAAAACCGTGCCTGAAGTTGAAACACATCTGGTTATTACGTCTGCCGGGAGCCAGACAATTGCCCTGGAAACGACGTATACAACGGCCGAAGTCACAGCCCTGGCCGACGTCACCTATCGCTTCAATGACATTGCGGCCGCTATCTCTTCCGGCTCTTTCAAGACCAGTGGCATGATCGTGATTCCTTGTTCGATGAAAACCCTGGCCGGTATTGCCCACTCTTTCAGCGACAATTTACTCCTACGGGCGGCCGATGTGGTCTTGAAAGACCGCCGCAGGTTGATCATTGTTCCCCGGGAAACACCCTTGCATCTCGGCCATCTGCGCCTCATGACCCAGGTGGTCGAAATGGGCGCTGTCCTTGTTCCCCCGCTGCCGGCCTTTTATCACCACCCAAAAACGATAGACGACATTATTAACCAGACCATCAACCGCGTCTTAGACCTGATGGAGATTGAACTGGCAGAAGACCTTTTTACCCGCTGGCAGGGGGGCCGTGAAAGCCAGGTGAATGTGACAAAAGCGGAATGAAAAAGTGATTGGTGATTAGTGATTGAGCGTTTAATTACCAATCACCTGATAACATATGATTGATCTAACTCCAGAAACCCCGCGCCAACTTGCGCTTCAATACTTGGTTGAACATCAAGTCGTGACTCTGGCGACTTATGGCGAGCAGGGGGTGTGGGCTGCGGCCGTTTTCTATGCCAGCCAGGAATTTGACCTCTATTTTCTGTCTGCGGGACATACCCGCCACGCCCAAAATCTGGCCGTCAACGCCCATATTGCCGCCACCATTCAAGAGGATTACAAAGATTGGCCTGCCATTCAGGGTATTCAGTTAGAAGGAGATGTTCGTTTGCTGGAGGGGGCTGAACGGGAAGCGGCCGTTTCTCTGTACTGCGCCAGGTATCCCTTTATTGCCCAGGCCGAGCCTCAGATTCAACAGGCATTGACCAAAGTCAACTGGTACTGTCTGTCCCCGGATAAATTGTATTTTATTGATAATAGAAAGGGGTTGGGCCACCGAGACGAGATTCAGCTCTGAGGCGCACGGGTGGGGATGCCGTCAAAGAGATCGTTGATAAGGGCCGGTAGCTGGTCAAAAATCGGATATTGGTCGGCCGTATCGGGGAGATTTGCCAGGATGCTGTCGAGCATGGCGCGATAATACCAGGCTTGAAGCTCTGGCCCGCGACTGAACTTTTCCCAGACGGCCGATCCTTCTTTCTTCTTCGACTTTGTAATGTGTTGGAGATTGTGGAATTTATCGGCCGCAACAACCAGTTTGACCTCAAGGGAGGCATGGCGCAGCTTTTCAATCATATTTTGCTTGCGCTCTTCCCAGTTGTTGAATTTGCGGGGCAGCTCCGTACAGCCATCTACAATGTCGGCGACTTCCTGCCCAAATTGCTTCCGAATATCCTGAAGGGAAGCGCCGGTATCCTCAACTGTGTCGTGAAGGACTGCCGCTGCGATGACTTCATCGCGGCAGCCCATCCGCATAAGAAGCATGGCAACGCCAATTGGATGGGCAATATAAGGGACACTCCCAATTTTACGGTGCTGGCCTTCGTGTTTCTGGGCAGCAAAACCAATGGCCCGATCTACCAGGGGTGAATAAAACGATTGTTGGTTCGTCAATTCACTCATTTAAGCAAGAATTGATGTTTCAAACGGCCGTTGTGGTAGATATTCCGGCATCCGCTTATCGGTGTTCCAGATACCAACAACGATCACTTCTGGAACAGAATCGGCCAGCCTGCCTAGCGCCGGGACAACGCCCCAATCAACCCCATATTTGGTTGTTTCAGGGTTAAAGACGTTCTGCCCATCGTGCATATAAAGCACGCCAACCCTTAGTTCAGGGTTCGTGTGATAGCTTGGCGGAAGCCAGACATCTACATTGCGTGGTTGAATATATTTAGAGGGGAACCCGTTGTAATGCTCCAGTGGAACAGACATTGATTTCCTATTGAGCCTGGGAAATTTGCCCGTTGTTGGCGAAATGGCTCAAGACTACTTTGAGGTAGCGCGTATGTCCGACGGATTCATAGAGGGCAACAGCCGCTTCTTCCAGATCAAAGGCGCAGTTGTCCAGCAATTGAATTTCTTGTAGATAGGTCAGATCAAAGCGCATGACGGCATCTTGAAACAGCCGGTCGCCGCTCATTTTCAGGTAAATGGGTGAAGTGGACAACTTGCCCCCGTTAAGGATACCCACAACGTCTGCCCGTTTTGCTGCCCGAAGGACATCGTTAACGTAGCTTTTGGAATAGTTTTCCTTGCCCTGCGATTGATAATATTCTGTCAGGGTATTGACTAATTTCCGCCAGGAAATCTCAGAATTACGCTGCAAGGTTGAAATCATATCTCTGATAACGCATAGGCGAATGTCGGAAGGAACGATTCGCAGACCCCTTTTCTTTAGTTCGCTGCGGTATTGAAGGTGAAGCTCGACCGGTTCAGATTCCTGTTCGGGCGGGAAGACATACAGAGTGGTTCCTTTTTGCTGGACAGCGGCCGTTTTGGGGAAATGAGTCAAAAAGTCTCGGAAGTTTTCAAAGCCTAATACTGTTTCATCGAAGGATTGCTGGCTAAGTTCCTGCATCTCTTGTTTGAGCAGACTGGCCCTTACTCGCGTCTGTTCTTCTGTAACCAGCCTGTCCAGCGCTTTCTCCAGCAGTTTTTCGGCCGTATCAACTGAAACCGGCTGTAATCTCTCTACAATTTCCTCGGAGGGCATATCATTGGCCTGGCGGACATACAGCGTGGTTCCTTCCTGTTCCACACAGACAATTTGATCGTGGCTTTCCAGGAACTTCCGAAAGCTCTTGATTCCCTGACTGTTTTCATTAAAAGCCCCGTCGCTTAATTTTTGCATGCGCTGCTTAAGCAGGCTGGCTCGAACCTTTTCTTTCCCTGAAACCAGTTCGCCCAGCGCCTTTTCTAGCAGGTTTTTGATCCCGTCCGTGCTGAGAGGTTGGGGAGCAGCAGCCTTTTCCCCGGCTGTTGTTTCTGACGGCCGACAGACATAGAGCGTTGTCTCATCCAGGTAGGTGTCAACGATGTCGGGATACCCGTTGAGGAATTTGCTGAAGCTGCCTTTCCCCTGGGGTGAGCGGTTGAAAGCTCCCTTACTGAGGGCCTGCATCCGTTGTTTCAACAGGCTGGCGGGAACGTTTGTCTCGTCTTGCAGCAGTTGGTCAATCGCCCGTTGCAGCAGTTCTGTCACCTGTTCTTCCACCATCTTTTGAGCAGTGGAAGCCAGGTCGTCGTAGTAGATGTAGTCGTCGCATAGATTGACCAGACTGCCGCTGGAGGTATGGCGGACACCCATCCCAATTACTTGCTTGCCTCGTTTGCGTAACCCTTGAACAAGGGGGACGAAATCGCGGTCGCCGGTAATGAGGACATAGGTCGTAAAACTTTGACCGTCAATGAGGGTTCCCATTGCGTCAACAACCATTTGCATGTCTGCCAGGTTTTTGCTCATGCTGTTGAGACGAACGGTTGATTGCAGTTCAAAGCCAGCCGTTGCCAGCTCTTTTGTCAGATTTTCGCGCTGCCGCCAATCCCCATAAGCTCGCCGCAAGACAATTCGGCCGTTTGTCTTAGACCATATCTCATCCAAGATGAGATTTATATCAAATGTCAGATTTGCCTCTATGGCCCCAATAACAATATTGTCCAGATCGAGGAAAATCGCTACATCGTTTTCCATGATTATTCCTTTTCAACTCTCAATTCTACCTTATCTAACCTTTGTAGCAATGTCAATGTTTCCCGTGAAACAATTACATGACATAAGCTTTGTCATTTGCTTAAACCATGTTACTATATTGACCATCTGTTAGATTACGTCAACTGATGACGCGAGAAAACCGTGTCGTATGGAGGTACCCCATGAAATCCTGGTTATGGAGTGGAAAACCCTGGCAGGCATTTAAGACCTTTGCCATTTTATTCTCGTTTACAGTCAACTTTGTCTTAATCATTGTCCTGTTGTTAGCGGCCCCCTTGATTCTTCCCATCGTTGGGCAGATTGCGGTTCCCATTGTTGGCGGGTTGAATCAAAGTTTTGTGGATATGGGCGATGCCCGCATTGAAAGAACCATTCATGTGGACGACACGCTTCCTATTGCCTTTGATGTACCGTTGTCAACGGAAACGACCGTTCGTCTTACCCAACCCGTGCCGCTTAGTGTTCCCGCTACAATGGTGCTGCCAGGAGACGGGGGATCCATTAATGGAACCGTTTCTCTAAATTTACCGGCAGGTTTGGACCTGCCGGTAGCTCTTAATCTCATAGTTCCCGTAGACCAGCAAGTTCCGGTTCAGTTGGATGTTGGGGTAGATATTCCTCTGAATGAGACAGACCTGGGCCAGCCCTTTGGGAATTTGCAGGCTATCTTTACCCCGCTTGACAAGCTGCTGACCAATTTGCCGGGCAGTAACGAAGAGTTTTTTGACCGGCTTCGCAGTTCCGGCAACAGCGCCGCTATTCAACCTGACAACGCCCAGGCCAGTAATGGGGAGTAGGGCGTTCACTCGTGCGTAATGCGTAAAACGTAAAGCGTAATGATTTATGGGAGTTGTTACGTTTTACGTTTTAGAATCTGTCTTTCATGGCCGTTCCCCCTGAGAACAACGAACCCCCGCGCATTTGCAATTATGAAGGCTCTGATTACCAGGCTCGCTTTTGGGGTGATCAGAAGCGAAGTTATGAGGATCGGGTCGAGCGGATCGCGCTTCGTCGGCTGATGCCGCCGAAAGGTGACACCCTCATAGACATTGGGGCCGGTTTCGGCCGTCTTGGGAGTGAATACGCCGGGTACAAACGAATCGTCCTCTTTGACTATTCCCGCACGCTGCTGCGCGAGGCCCAGACCCATTGGGGCGATGATCCCCGCTTTCTCTATGTGGCCGGGAACTGGTACCAGATGCCCTTTGTCGCCGGTCTGTTCGATACCCTGATACAGGTCCGCACTATTCATCATGCGGCCGATGTTCCGGCGCTGTTTGCCCAACTAATGAAGATTGCTCGCCCAGGCGGGGATTATGTTCTCGAATTTGCCAACAAACACAATGTTAAGGCTATCGTTCGCCATCGTCTTGGCCGTCAATTATGGTCGCCATCTGACCTGGAGCCGATTGAGTTTGCCGAGATGAATTTCGATTTCCACCCCCGCTGGATGCGCGACCAACTGGATGCTGCCGGTTTTATTCCCGGCCGAATGCTCTCTGTCTCCCATTTTCGGATTGGGTTGCTTAAGAAGGTTGTGCCAACGGCCGTTTTAGCCGGGCTAGATGGTCTGATACAAGGAATCGGCTCCTGGCTCCAACTTTCTCCCTCCATTTTTATCCATAACCAGGTGCCGGTTACAGGAACGGCCGCAGCGCCCGACGCCTTCTTTGCCTGTCCACACTGCGGAACGCCGTTGGGGGAGGTAGAGGAAGTCCAACTACATTGTTCCAATCCTGATTGCGGCCGAAAATGGGCCGTCGTTGATGGCCTCTACGACTTCAAACAACCCCTGGACGCCCCACATTTTCCCGAATAGGGCCATCATCCGCCGCTTGACCCCAAATTTCAAATCTGCTATCCTATCCCTTATGACGCACCGCGTTATGCTGTTGGTTAGCGCGGACAACTTTATGTTAAGTAAGGGCATTCTTTCCCTTGTACCTTTGCATGAGATTGTTTTCGTAGCAAATGATACTGGCTGCGCCGATTGCGATGAATGAAAACAGCCCTTAATTCTTATAGTTCGTTGCTGTTTTTAGAGGAGTGAGGCTGTTGACCGAAGTGGTTCACACTTTTCAGACAAAAGATGGCATACCGATCAAGGTTCGGCCGTTGCTGCCTGGAGATGCTGCATATCTGGTAGACATCTTCCAAAATATGGGCCAGGAAAGCCGCTACACGCGCTTCAATGTCCCTATGCCAGACCCCGACCCGGACGCGGTGCAGCAAGAAGCGGCCGAAATGGCTAATTTTGAACGCCCTGAAAGCGATGGCTGGGTGGCCTTTGCGGACCTTCCCGGCAAACCAGACGTGCCAGTTGCCGGGATTCGTTACATCCGAACAACGGCCGAAGGGGAAGCAGAAGTGAGTATTTCGGTTCGAGATGATATGCAAAATAAGGGTATTGGTACTGCTTTGTTGCTCTTTTTATTTGAACAGGCCCGAAAAGCTGGACTTACCCGGTTGGTTGCCCTGGTTCAACGGAATAACCGCCCGCTGTGGCAAATCTTAAAGAAAGCGCCTGTTCCTTTGAAACGAACTCCTGATGGCAGCTATGTCTTTCTGGAGTTTGATTTATAGCGACCCTTTTGGTTGAGCCTGTAGAGCTGTAAGTGTATAATCACCAGCTCAAATGCCTGCGATACCATTAGACACCATTCCCAACGCTGCCCCATTCCTAAAATGGGCAGGCGGCAAAAGCCAGCTTCTCAAGCAATATGAACAGTTCATTCCAGATCGGGACCAAATCGGCCGTTATTTTGAGCCTTTCATTGGCAGCGCTGCCCTCTTTTTTCACATCCAGCCTCATCATGCCGTGCTTTCGGACATTAATCATAAGCTGGTTGATGTGTATCGCGTTGTTCAGAACGATGTTGAGGGGTTGATCCAGGCTCTTGGAAAGCATAAAAACCAAAAAGCCTACTATTACCGGATAAGAAAGCAAAAACCGGAAAGGCTCAGTCCGGTGGCGCAGGCCGCCCGGCTCATCTTCCTTAACAAGACCTGTTACAATGGCCTTTACCGGGAGAACAGCAAGGGGGAGTTCAATGTCCCTTTCGGCCGTTATAAGAACCCCACCATCTGCGACGAAGAACGGCTGCGAACGGCTTCCTGTGTCTTACAAGGAGTTGACCTGCAAGACGATGACTTTGAAGCGGCCGTGGCGTCGGCCCAGGCCGGTGATTTCATCTACTTTGATCCCCCGTATGTCCCTTTGACAGCCACCAGCAACTTTACCAGCTACAACAAATATGGCTTTAGCCACGATGATCAGGTGCGCCTGGCGGAAACCTTCCGCAAGCTGGATCGGCGCGGCTGTTATGTTATGTTAAGCAATTCCAGCGCTGATGTAGTTTACGATCTTTATAAGGATTACGATAAGGTCAAAATCAAAGCCCGCCGCAGCATTAACAGCAAAGCCGACGGCCGAGGCCCAGTTACGGAACTCCTCATTACCAATGGCGATTGGCGGCAGATACT
The DNA here is from genome assembly GCA_049281335.1 of Promineifilaceae bacterium (SeqCode). Taxonomy (GTDB): domain Bacteria; phylum Chloroflexota; class Anaerolineae; order Promineifilales; family Promineifilaceae; genus JAKEFB01. The sequence continues at coordinate 6,958 of JBAPRX010000397.1, read as the reverse complement.
CGGAAACTGACCTGGAATCCCATTACAGGATAAGCGGCAAAAAGCGACTGTTTCGGCCGTTTGCCATTCTTTTCCTGCTCGTTGGCCTCATTTCCCTGTTTAGTCCCGCCCAGCCAATCCAGGCCGGAATTGATCCCCGTTTTGGCATAATCGAAAGTTATGAATCACCAACCGCCGCCTTGCAGGCTGGCGTTGGCTGGACGCGCGTTCGGTTTCAGTGGGCCGAAGTCCAGGCTGATGGGCCTGCCAGTTGGACGCCATCCGTCACCGATGAGCAGATCGATGGTGAAGTGGCAGCCGGTCGGCTTGTCGTTGGGATGTTGATCGGCATTCCCGATTGGGCCAGAGATGAAAACAATCTGCCGAAGGGGTTATGGCTGCCTTATAATGATCCCAATAATTCTTGGGCGCGATTTGTTAGAAATGCGGTCAGGCGTTACCGGGGCCGGATTGACCACTGGATTATCTGGAATGAGCCGGATATTTGGGATGAGGCCGCGCCCGGTCATACCTGGGACGGCACAGAGGAAGATTTTCTCCAGCTTCAGCGGACGGCCTACCTGATTGCCAGGGAAACGAACCCCAATGTCGTCATCCATCTGGCGGCAACGACTTACTTTTGGGACGCTCAATACGGCCGAGAACAGTACCTCAGCCGTTTTTTTCAACTTCTGACGGCCGATCCCCAGGCAGAAATCAATAACTACTACTTCGATGTCCTGTCAGCCCACCTCTATTTTCAGCCCAACCTCATTTACGACGTCATTCAGGAATTTGACCGGATTCGGGAGGAAAACAACATCCCCAAAAAGCCGATCTGGCTCGTCGAAACCAACGCACCACCCATTAATGACGACTCCTGGCCGGTGGAAAACTGGACGCTCTCTGTTCTCCTGGACGAACAGGCGGCCTTTATGCCTGAAGCGTTGGCCTCTGCCCTGGCTGCCGGGGCAGAACGGATTGCCATTTATAAGCTGAGAGATGTCGAGGAGGATCGTCAGGCGAATCCGGAGCCGTTTGGCCTGGTTCGTCTTGATGGCACCCGCCGTCCGGCCTTTACTACCTATCGGATCGCGGTTCAGTATCTTTCTGATTTTACGGAGGCGGAGCGGGAACGTTGGGACAGTGTGGGCCAGATTCGGGTTGTTCAGCCGGGCCGAACGACGACAGTCCTTTTTGCCCGATTGCCGTCGGAGCAGCAGGCCCGCGTTCGTGCAACGGCCGAACGGGCTGTTTTGGTGACGATGTGGGGCGAGCGGAGGGAGGTAATCGCCGAAGACGGCTATTTCACCGTCGATCTGCCGTCTGCCCTTTGTACACAGCCCATCGGCGACTATTGTATGATTGGCGGCTCGGCCTTTTACCTGGTGCAGTCTGACAGCGGCGGCTCGGCCCCGCCTGCACCTTTACTGCCCGGCCTGGCGACGCCTACGTTGGCCCCTGATCTGCCGACCCTGACCCCATTTCCAACCACCACGCCGATTCCGACCCGAACGACCACCCCAGCGCCAACCCTTAGTTGGACGGCAACACCCGACCCTACGAATATACCAACCCAAACCCCCACCACAATCCCGTCGCTTACCCCGCTGCCAACGATGACGTCTACTCCGGCCATTGTCCTCTCGCCAACATCTCCCTCCGCCAACCAGTCGGCCGATTCTGGGCCAGAACCACTCAACCCGATCCTGCTTGCTGCCGTTGGAATTATGTTTTTCATAGCCGTTGTTCTCGTTGGAAAAATCTTTTTACACCGGGAAAGTGGTTAAAGGCCGGGTAACGAAAAGGGACTATCTGTTTGTAGAGATAGTCCCTTTTCGCGCAGTTCTGCTAACTTTTTTACGGAAGGTTGTTACCTGGTTCAGACAAGGCCCAGAAGATGTGCGCCTGTCGCTGTCAGGAAGGTGACGATGAAGGCCAGTGCGAGGGGGAGCAGCGTGGAGACAGTTGTCCACTTCAGGTTCTTTGTCTCGTTCCAGATGGTGAGGATGGTTGTACTGCACGGATTGTGCAGCAGGCTGAAGAGCATCAGATTTACGGCCGTTAGCAACGTCCAGCCGCCCACCTGGGTTAATGCGGCATGAACCTGGCCTGGCGCGAGATCCAGCATCACGCCTGCCTGCGCCCCTGCGCTGTTAGCGCCCAATGTCAGGGTTAGCATCAAAATGGTCGGAATGACGATTTCATTGGCAGGGATGGCGACGATATAGGCGACCAGGATAACACCATTGAGACCGAGTAACAGTCCGAAAGGATTCAGGAAGTTAACCAGATGACCGGCGATGCTCATGTCGCCGATGACGATGTTGCTGGTTAGCCAGATGACGGCCCCGGCTGGGGCTGCCATGACGACCGCTCGCCAGAGGACGATCAGGGTGCGGTCTATGACGGAGGTGTAGATTGTCCGCATGACCTGCGGTGGTCGGTAGGGGGGTAATTCCAGACTGAAAGTGGACGCTTCGCCTTTCAGCCAGGTGCGAGAAAGGAAAGCGGAGACCAGTAATGTCACGATGATGCCTAATATGGCGATGGCAATGACACTGGTAGCGGCGATAAAACTTGCCAGAGCTGGCGGGGCTGTCGCCCCTATAAAGATGGTCCCCATAAGGATCAATGTGGGCCAACGGCCGTTACAGATACTAAAATTGTTGGTGATAATGGCAATCAGCCGCTCGCGCGGGCTGTCAATGATGCGGGTGGAGATAACACCGGCTGCGTTACAGCCATAGCCCATCATCATCGTCAGCGCCTGTTTCCCATGAGCGCCAGCTCGCTGAAATAGACGATCCAGGTTGTAGGCCACTCGCGGCAGGTAGCCAAAGTCCTCTAGCAGCGTGAAGAGTGGAAAGAAAATAGCCATTGGCGGTAACATTACGGAGATAACCCAGGCAGTCGCCATATAAACGCCGTCAATGAGGAAGCCAGACAGCCACCAGGGGAAGTTCAGTGCGTGCGCTGCGCTATAGAGGGCATTATATAATGTTCCCAACATGAAATCGCCCAGGAGTTGCGAGGGAATATTGGCCCCAGCGATGGTCAACCAGAAGATACCCATGAGCATCAGCAGCATGATGGGAAATCCCCATATACGGCTGGTCAAGAGTCTATCCAGGGTGCGGTCAAAGTCGAGACGGGCGGCTGCGCCTTTGCGCACCACAGCCCGGTCGGCGATCTGGCTGGCATCAACATAAATTGACTCCATCAGATGGTCGTGGAAGTCACTCCCGATCTCCTCGCGTAGCGCCTGACTTTTATTAAGAAGCTGGTTTACATTTTCTAGTTGCATGGTCATGATACTGCCTCCGGTTGAAGCGCTGCTTCAAGACGGCCCCTATCTCTTATTGTTAAATCGCCCAATGTTTTTTCCTGTACGGCGTGGATAATGCTTTCATCGCCGTCCAGCAAGCGCATTGCGACCCAACGGGCATTCGGTAGACCTGGAAAAAAGGTCTTGACCTCTTGAGTTAGTTCCGTCACGGCCGCTTCCAATTTTGGATCACGTTGTTTAATGCGGTGGGGGCGGGTTTTATATGATCCGTCGGCAACTTGAGCGATGGTTGACAGTAGTTCCTCGACGCCTTCGCCTCGGCGGGCCACCATAGGAACCGCCGGTACGCCTAACTCACGCGACAGCTTTCGCTCATCTACCTCTAAACCATGACGCTTTGCCTCGTCCATCAGATTGAGAGCAATCACGACCCGGTCGGTGATTTCCAATACTTGTAGAACCAGGTTCAGATTACGCTCCAGGCGGGTAGCGTCGGCTACAACGACCGTTACGGTTGGTTGTCCGAAAAGAATAAAGTCCCGTGCCACTTCCTCATCTACACTGGTGGAAAGCAGCGAGTATGTACCGGGCAGGTCTACCAGCTTATAATGCTTGTCCCCATAAAGATAACCACCTTCGGCGCGAGTAACGGTCTTGCCAGGCCAGTTGCCCGTATGTTGGCGCAGACCGGTCAGTGCATTAAATACCGTACTTTTGCCTGTGTTGGGGTTGCCAGCCAGGGCTACGATGTAATCCCAGTCGGTCATGTTAATGCCTAGTTTTACCAACTGGGCATTGTTGTAGAGAGGACACGTTTCGCATTGGGCGACAGAGGGCGTTGGGAGGGTCGAAACATTATTGTTCATTGATTTTCTTCCTGAATAGAAATTTCAACATTTTGTGCCTGTGTTTGGCGCAAGGCAATAATCGAGTCGCGTATGAGGTAGGCGATTGGATCCCCCAACGGATTGCCCATTTCCACACAAATCTTTGTGCCAGGCAGTATCCCAAGATCCATCAGCCGTCGTCGTTCTGGGCCGTAACTCTTTACGCCGGTAACGATGGCCTGTTGTCCTTTTTGAAGTTGATCTAATGTAAGCACATTTTTATCCATTTCAGAACCTAAAATTAAACTAATCATAAATCAATTTTAGACATGTCTAAATAATTTGTCAAGTCTTTCTTTGAAAACGGCCGTTTCTGACCACCAGGGAGATTACGCGCAGCTCTCCCAAGACGGAGCCGGGTCGAAATTTGCTCTTAGCGTGTATAATTAAGGAGTTATCGCTATGCTATAGTAGGGAATGACCCTATTTGCCCTGTTGACTTTTTATGAGACGTTTAGGAGTATGGACAAGAGTTTAGCAGTTGATATGGGCCTGGGGCTGCGAATTACAACCGGCATTAAAGAGAAAATAATGCGGTTCCCCACCCAAAGACGGCTTGAAAAAATGTTGGAAACCATTTCCGGTGTCCAACAGCTAACCGTTGTTTTGCACAATAACCCCGACCCGGATGCCATCGCATCCGGAGCAGCCTTGAAATACTTGCTGGAGAGGAAAGTTGGCCTTCAGGCAGAAGTTGTCTATCAGGGCGTGATCGGCCGAGCCGAGAACAAAGCCCTGGTGGACTACCTGGACGTTCCTCTACGCCAACTGCCGGATGAAAACCCCCAACTGCCTGAAAATTTGGCCCTGGTTGACACCCATACCAGCGCCAAGAATAACCCGCTGTCAGAGGGAGGAACCCTGCCCCTTATCGTTATAGACCATCACAACAACCACCAGGATGATCAGGCCGTTTTCAGCGATATTCGCCCCAATGTGGGCGCGACATCTACTATGATGACCGAATACCTGCGGGCGGCCGATTGCGATCCCCCTCACCGTCTGGCAACAGCCCTTCTCTATGGTATTAAGACGGACACCCAGGCGTTAAGTAGAAACACCACAACGGCCGATGTTATTGCTTACTGCTATTTGTCCACTCTGGCTGACATTGACGCTTATCTCTCCTTTGACCAGGCCCAGGTTCCCGCCGGTTACTTTCGGGGGTTGGCTGCGGCAATGGCAGGCATCAAGGTTTATGAGGGTGGGCTGGTAACAACCTATCTGCCGGAGATGTCCTACCCGGATCTGGTCGCCGAGATTGCCGATCTCTTACTGCGCCTGGAGGGGTGCCAATTGGCAATTTGTCTGGGGACATTTGAGAAACGTCTCCACTTCTCCATCCGTTCTCGTAGTGATGGCGTTGATGTTGAGGCATTGGCCCAGGTTATTGCCGGAGAAGACGGCAATGCCGGTGGCCGAGACACCATTGCCGGTGGTCAGATTCCGCTAAACGATGATGACCCGGAGAAGCTGGTTGAGGCGATTAATCAGCGGATCCTTGAATTCTTTAACATTTCCCCTGAGGCCAACGGAGAACTTTTATCTTAACATAATGTTACAATGATACCGACTCTAAACTCCCTTTTTGCGGATGCGCTTTTTCGAATTTCCAGCATTTCCTGGCTACAAGTTATTGACCTGATTCTCGTAACGATTGCATTTTTCTTGTTTCTGGATCTTATTCGCCGCAGCCAGGCGGCTTTTTTGCTTCGGGGCGCGGCCGTTTTAGTCTTGATTCTCTTTGTTTTTACTGTTTTCCTGCCCTTGCCTACCTTCGACTGGCTGGTTCGTGGGGCGCTCTTAGTTATTCTGGTTGCTACCCCGGTCATTTTTCAGCCCGAACTGCGACGCTTTCTGGAGAACTTAGGCCGGACTTTCCGAATGGCCTCTTTCCAGAAACGTGTTCAGGAGTCTACCCTCTTGCCTATCGTTCGTGCGGTCGAGAATTTGGCCGACCACCGGGTTGGTGCGCTTATTGTGCTGGAGGGCAACGAAAATCTGGGCCGCATTGTTGAAACAGGGGTTCCCATTGGGGGAAAGGTCAGCAGCGAACTGCTCCAAACCATCTTTTTCACCGGAACCCCCCTTCACGACGGTGGAGCAATTGTGCGCCAGGATGATGTTATTTCGGCCGGATGCGTTTTGCCCATTAGTAACCGTCAGTTGTACGGCGGCGACCGCCGCCTGGGAATGCGCCACCGGGCTGCTCTGGGCTTGAGCGAAGTGTCGGATGCCCTGGTTGTGGTCGTTAGTGAAGAAACCGGCCGTATTGCTGTGGCTCGTAGTAACCAGTTAGACCTGGACATGGACATTTCCACCTTGCGGGAACGAATTGTTGATTTTTACCAGCCGACAACTACCTTTTCTGGCGAGCCATCGGCCAAAGAGTTCCTCGGTATGGTGCGGGGTCGGCTAAAAGAGATGCTGTCCCCGACATTTTCCAGAAAGGGATTGACGAATCTTGGTTTGTGGTTCGTGGCTGCCCTGTTAGCCCTGACGACCTGGGCTTTTGTAATTCAGGAGACAAATCCTGCCCGCCAGACCCGGATCGAAGCCATCTCCCTGGTTGTTCAAAATGTTCCCGCCGGAACCAAGATTCTGACGGATGTGCCGGAGACTATTTCGGCCGTTGTCAAAACGACGGATACCTTGCTGTCCAGTCTCAGCGCCAACTCGTTTCAGGCTACTATTTCGTTAGCCGATGAGGCGCCGGGCTTGCACCGCCTGCCGGTTAACGTTAGTTCCGGCGTCTCTCCAGTTCAAATTGTCTCTATTGAGCCACCGTATTTAGATGTTGACC
>JBAPRX010000396.1:0-1576 GCA_049281335.1 Promineifilaceae bacterium (SeqCode) | reverse complement strand
CCTGATGCTGGCCCTCTCCGGCTCCCAGATGGGGTTGATGCAAAAGCATCTCCTCAACTACGAGGCCCCGCTCCACGGCCGGGCCACGGCCCAGATTCGGCTTGAGCCCTTGCCATACGGTACGACCAAGGAATTTTTCCCCGATTACGATGTCGCCGAACGAGTCATGCTCTACGCCATGTGGGGCGGCGTTCCGGCTTATTGGGAGCGGTTGGACGCTAGAGAGTCGGTGGCTGAGAATTTGCGCCGGACTATCTTGCCGTCCCATTCCTGGATGGTAGATGAGTCTCGTATTTTGCTCCAGGATTTTATCACCGACCTCCATAACTATGTCGGCATTATGCGGGCTATTGCCGCCGGCGAGCAGGCCATCGGCGAAATCTCCGACCGGACCGGCCTCAACAGCAGCAAAGCCTCATTTTATTTAAGCGTCTTGCGCGACACCGGCTTTGTGATGCGAGATGTGCCAATCACCAAACGAGGCACCGATTCCCGCCGCGGACGCTATTTTGTGACCGACCCCTACCTGCGCTTCTTCTACCGCTTCCTCTTTGCCCACCAGGCTAAATTGGCCCTGGGCCAGTTCCAACCTATCCTGGACCAGATTCAGGAGCAGATGCCGGACTTTATCCAGGCCAACACCTGGCCCGAGATGTGTCATGAGTGGGTCTTGACCGCCAGCGCCCAGGGCGAAATCCCGGTGCCGGTCGAAGAGGTTGGCAGTGAATGGGCCAAGCATTACGTTATTGATGTTGTCGGTATCAGCGAGGCCGATAACAGTCTGGTCTTAGGTGACTGTTTTTGGGGCGATGAGCCGGTTGGACCGGAGGCCATTGAAGAGCTGGTCAAGAAAACGGCCAATATCGTCTCCAAGAAAGGCAAATGGACGATTTATTACACCCTTTTCTCAGCGGGTGGTTGGACCGACGTGGCCCGCCGCAGAGCTGAGAAGATCGTTGAGGAGTTAATGGCCGACCGGCGCCGGCGCTGGCAGGTGGTTGGTATCCGGCTGTTGGACCTTAATGAGGTTGACGCCGATTTAGTACGCTATTCGTCCTAAGGAAAGTTCATATATGTAAAGGACCACCGAAACCAAAAAACAAACCCCTGAATCACTATCTGGCAGGATGTGGTTCAGGGGCTTCAGGCGATGGGATGGTTAGATCCGCATCTGTTAGTATGTTATGTATAGCTTACAGCGGAGCCGTTTCCACGTCAAGCATTTTTTAGATTTTGATTGCCTATTTTTGTATAGGTTTGTTTTGGGCTGCCTGGCAACGGTCACAAAGACTTATTCTTTGTGACTGTTGCCGGGCTGCTGAGTGCAAGCCCGCGGCGGCATTATGCCGCTGAAAAGCAAAAAGGCCGGTGCGCCAACACAGACCTTTTCCGCTTAAAAAATTTATTGACTTGAACCGCATACTCCATTGGGTGTCTCACCACCCAGTTTAGCGAAGCCCCTTCCTGTGGGGAGGGGGGAGGTATGCCTACCTCCGGTGCGGTCTACTTACATATAGGAGAATAGCACAGCCAGATCTCCATGTCAATGGATCGCATGTTCTGTTGGCATCTGTTT
>JBAPRX010000395.1:0-5640 GCA_049281335.1 Promineifilaceae bacterium (SeqCode) | reverse complement strand
TACAATCTGTTGTGGTTAGGAGGGATGGACACAGAGATACACAGAGGGGCGGAGAACCACAGAGAAGGTTTTTTTGTTCAAGTTGATATTGACCATTGCAAAATTCGTATAATTCGTGAAATTCGCTGCTAGTTTTTATTTATACAAGAACAGGAAGCCAACGGCCGTTATTGCCGCATCCAGCAACATATTACCGACGTTTACATCATAGCTTGAAATGACACGCCCTAGCAAGAACTCCCACAAAAGAGAAACAACGATAAAGCCAATCGCTGCCAGGATAAATTTATTTTTGTCTTTGGCGGGTTGGGAACGGCTCCAAATTAAGGCCAATAAGGCCAACGGCAGGAATATCAACATATCAAAGACCAACCGGAAGACAAGCGTGTTGCTGTGACTGATTCGGAGTTGATCCACTTCAGCAGGGAAAAGTCGGGTAAAAATTGCCAGTGATGGGGCGAGTTCGACGGTGAAGGGATTGGCCGGATTGTCCATGTAAAAGGTGACAGTACGGCCGTCGTAAGTGATGACAATCTGGTGGAAGTTTTGGTCGGTAAAGACGTCGTGGATGATTAATTCTGGATGTCGGCCGTTTTCTCCCGTTAATGGGGTTCTGAACCGCAGGGTTAGATCGGTCTGTTCTTGTCCGATGGTGAGATTCCGCAGAAAAGGGTCTTGTGAAATAGACAATATTCTGGCCGGGCCTGTCTGGTCTGGCCCGGCCGATGCCGCCACTATCTCTACGGTAAATTGAGAGGAATCTGCGACCGCCTGGGAAATCGCTGTGACGGGTTGTTGACTTTCCAGCCATTGGTCTTGAGAAACGTGAATGCCATCATCGGCCGTTTCTCCCTCCCCATTTCTCTGCCACACAAGTGGCGGGAAATTTCCCTGCCCGTCCCCGGTAAAGTCGTAAAATGCAACGAGCGCGTTGTCGTCTTGAGGGGATGCGGCGTCCTCATCGAACAGGCGGGCGACTTCTTCGCCTGGCAAGGCACGACTGTATAGCTGGACTTGTTGGATGGTTCCACTCCACGGCCGATCTTGGGAGGCTTCGTTGCCGATAAGCAGGGGGTAGCTGGTGTCCCAATTGTTTAATTGGACAACGGTTTGTATCCGATTTGCCACGAACAGCCAGAGGAGGATATAGAGCAGGTAGGTTGGCAGGGCGCGTTTGAATGTGAAAAAGGACCTTAATCGGTCTAACAATCTGGCTGTGTATTGGAGCAGTTGGACGCCGAAGAGATGGAAGATGACCAGGCCGACGGCAGTTCCGAATCCATTGGCCAGTACATCAGCAAAGGTGGGGAAGCGATCCAGGGTGTAGCTTTGCAGCACTTCGGCCGTAAATGACAGCCCGGTTCCAATGAGGACGACCAGGGGATAAGCCCATATTTTGCGGACCTTTTTTCCTGCGAACCACCCGGCCAAGCCAAAGCCCAGAGGAATGAAAAAGGCTACATTTCTGGGAAAGTCTACGACGGCATAGCGGCTGCTGACAGACAGGTCGAAGCTTCGGAGTATTTCAATTGGGGAGAATGGTTTGTTGAAAAAGAAATCGAAAGGAAACAGGGTAAAGTAAATGGTCAGTAGCAAACTTATCCAGACGATTCTTTTTGATAGGCGGGTGATTGATTCCGATAACAAGATAACAATGTCCTGATGAATACCCCCATTGTATTACAGCATGTAGAACTATCGCCACACCTTGCACCCCCAATCAAGCGCACGTGAGTGCTTGACCTGCCCCGTTCCTTTTGAGACGTACTGGAGATAAAAGAATTAAATTGGTAGTGACAAATACATGGGCGAGACCGGCGGGAACAAAGACTATAGGGAAAACAATGGCTTTTCCCGCCGGTCCCGCCCCTACCGGATTACTGATGTGGCAGGTGTTATTCCGGTAGGTCGTTGGTTTCTTGAATCAACTGCTGGACGACGGCCTGGAGGCTGCCGGTCTTTCTGAAGGTGGCGATTTGGCGGTCGGCGCTGGTTCCCTTTTCCATGATGGTGTGGGCGTAGGCGACTTCGTTGTGGCTGCCAAGTTCGTCTACGACGTCGGCGATGAACCACTCGATCAGTTCGGTGATCAGGTCGCGGGCGGGAAGTTCTTTCTTTTTGCCGAAGTCGATTAATCGGCCGTCTAATCCATCTCGCACAGCCCGCCACTTGTTTTCCTGAATGAGGTCGGCCGGGTAAACCCGGAAGGTCATGTTGTCGTAGCGCAGTTTCCACAGCTTGGCGACGATGGCCTGGAAGATGGCGGCAACGCAGACGGCTTCTTCGACGCGGGTGCAGACATCGCAAATGCGGAATTCGAGCGTTGGGTATTCCCAATTCGGCCGAATGTCCCACCAGATGCCTCGGCCGTCCAGCAGGCAGTTGGTCTTCATTAAGGTGTCTACCAGATCGGTATAGTCGGCCCAGGCGTTGAAGATGCGGGGGATGCCGGTGCGGGGAAAGCTGCGGAGGATGGCGCTGCGATTGGATTTGAGGCCGGTGTCACGCCCCTGAGAGAAGGGGGAACTGGTCGTCAGGGCCAGAACGTGGGGCAGCAGGTAGCGGGAGACGTTCATGGCGTCAATGAGGAACTCGCGGTCTTCAATGGTGATGTGAACGTGGGTGCTGAAGATGAGAAGCTGCTTGGCTAACTGTTCGCGGTCGAAATTATCTCCGGCAAGGGGATCGGCCGAGCTTTCTCGCTGATCCATCACCGATGAAAAGGGGTGAGTTCCGGCGGCGATGATTTTCAAGCCATGTTTGGCAGACAGGTCGGCTACACCGCGCCGGATTTTGACGAGTTCCTGGCCTGCTTCAGCGGCCGTTCGGCAAACTTTGGTGCCAATTTCGATGATCGATTGGCGCATTTTGGGCTTGAAGTCGAATTCACGCAGGACGCGGTGGTCTTCCTCTAAAATCTGGGTGATGTAGGAGCGCAGTTCGCCCGTTTTGGGGTCTACGACCTGGTATTCTTCTTCAATGCCGATGGTTAATGAGGGACCTTTCATAGGTTAGAGTTCTCCGGAAAAAACAGCCACGAATTGCACGAATTAAACGAATTATTGTTTTTTGATTGGTACATTGTTTTGAAAACAACATCGGATTTTCATGCTACTTACCTCTGAAATCGTGTGCTGGCTACTGATTACTGACGACTGACTGCTGTTCTTATCGTTTTTGGACGACGAAGGTGGGGACGGAGGAGCCGCCGCCGGCGGTGACGTTGAGCAGGGGGTCGGTTCCGAGGCGGGTGAGGCAGCCATCCATATATTCGCCGTAGAAGGCAAAGGGGGCGGTGTCTTGCATCCGGTTGCTGATGTGGATTCGGCCGTCTACCAGACTTGGATACGGTTCCCAGGGAATCTCAACCCGTTCCTGAACGATATAAGGATGTTCCAGGGCGATCTGAATCGTCTGGTTCCACTCTTCTTCGCTTGCCAGCCAGCCGAGTACGATGCCTTTGCCGCCGTATTCGTCGCTGGGCTTGAGGACAAACTGCTGGCGGTACTTTTGAATGTAGGGGATGAGGTCAACCGCCTTGCCGTCATGGACGGTGTGACGCTCTTCGACCGTTCGCGTCCAGGGAATATGGTCGTCAATGGCCCGCAGTTCTTCCGTATTGAATAGATGCTGGTTTCGTTCGTCGCTGAGAACGGACAGGCTGGTTTTCTTGTAGAGCAGTTTGCAGCGGAACGGGTTAACCATGCAGACGTTGTTGTCCAGAACAGCCCGGACAACAGGATGATCCATACCCCCGCGCTGAATTAGTTCCGTGATTAGCACCCGTTTGTAGATGACGTCAACGGGAAAGTCACCGGCGTACAGTTTGCCATTGCGATATTCCATCTCGCGGGGGTCGGCGATGACACATTCAATGCCCTGAGATTTGAAGTAGGCCAGGAAGAGACGGAACTCGCTGTAAGTGGGAACTTCTTTCCAGTCCAGGATGATGATATTGGGGATTTCTCGATGGCCGAGCCACTGTTCGTAAGCATCCAGCAGAGCGTGCATGACGCTGTGGCGAGAAGGCAGGCTGCGGACTTCGTACTGGCGCATGAATTCTCGCATTACGGGCAGGCCGTAAAAGACCTCGGTGAAGGCGTCGTTATAGGCGGAAGCGGCGGGGACTTCGGCGTTATATTCCGTGAAACGGAGTTCATCGCGGGTGGTGATAAAGAAGGCGTCCAGCCGGGAGACAGGGGTGGGGCTTTTGAAACCGGGATCATGTTTGACCAGTTCCGTTTCCCAATCTTCCAGGCAGAACTGTTTCTGGAATTCAGTGTCGGCAATGGCGGCCCGGTAGGCCCTGTCGAAGGCGCTGAGGATGACGCGCACCCGGCTGCGCAGGAAGCGATATTCGCGGGGGGTGAAGAAGCGGGGACGCAGGACGGTGCAAAGCGGCCGATCTCCGAAAAAGAGACCGTGTTGGCGCAGTTGTTTGGTCAACTGGGCCTGACTGTCCTGGGCCATTGAGTCGGTCAATAGGTCATGATAGGTTTGGATTGCTTCCTGGAGTAACATAAAAACCTTTGGTAATTGGTAATTGGTAATTAGTGATTGGGAACGTCAGTTACTCACCAATCACCAATCACTACTCACAATTATTCTCCTGATTTTTCCTGACGGCCGTTAAACATCGTGCTCCACTTTAGCTCTTCTACCTGGGGGCGGGGTCCTTTAGCCAGGCGGATTGCCATGTCGGCCATGTGGCTGACGACCCAGTCGAAGTAGAAGGGGGTCAGGGAGTTGACATCCATGTCAGGAGCGGGGTTCATGAAATCAATGGCGTATGGGACGCCGTCGCGGATGGCCCATTCGACGGTGTTCATGTCGTAGCCAAGCGCCTGGACGAGTTTGAGGGAGTCGCTGACGACCCGATCTCCTAATTCGGCCGATAAATGGTTGTGCTCGACATAGTAGCGGCGTTCGGCCGGGTTGTACTTAATGGGTAGAACTTCATTTTGGCCCAGGCACATACAGCGAACGTAATGATCCCACTCGATAAACTCTTGCAGCACCATTGTCAGGAGGCCCGATTCGTCGAAGCTGGTGAACAGTTCCTGCATATTGTGACAGATATAGACTTCTTTCCAGCCGCCGCCGTGAGCGTCTTTTAGAACAACGGGAAAACCGCCGAGATGTTCTACAATTCCGTCCCAATCGAGCGGGGATTTGAGGTTGCGGAGGCTGTCGGGGTGAATGATGCCGGGAACGTACTCTTTGTTGGGGAGGACGTAGGTTTTGGGGCTGGCGACGCCCAATTTGGTTGCCAGGGAGGCTTCAAAGTATTTGTCATCGGCCGTCCACATGAAGGGGTTGTTGATAACGGCCGTGCCTTGCAGCATGGCGTTTTTGAGGTAAGAACGGTAATAGGGAACCTCGTGGGAGATGCGGTCAATGATGACGGCATACTCACACGGCTCGTCCATATAAGAACCGCCGAGCTTTACATAATCTGCGACAACACCTTCATCCCGTTTGTTGACCTCTTCGATAAATGCAGGGGGGAACGACCATTCCCGCCCGACTAATAACCCTACTTTCAATGTCATCTGTTCTTCCTCCTCAAAAATAATTTTTAACGCAAAGACGCAGAGTTGCAAAGACGCAAAGGCTGTCTTGGGTATTTACCCAATTACC
>JBAPRX010000394.1:0-6418 GCA_049281335.1 Promineifilaceae bacterium (SeqCode) | reverse complement strand
GGTCAGCCTCGGCCAGTAACACGACCAGGGCGGAGAGGTTGTCATTGTCGCCGACTTTAATTTCGGCCGTTGCGACAGCATCGTTCTCGTTGATAATCGGGATGATTCGCTGTTCTAACAAGGCGTGGAGCATGTCGCGGGCATTCAGGAAGCGGCGGCGGTCTTCGACATCGGCCCTGGTCAGCAGCATTTGGCCGACCTGCAAGCCGTAAATTTCAAAGAAATGGCTCCATTCTTGCATGAGCCGCCCCTGGCCGACGGCGGCAAACATCTGCTTATTAGTGACTGAATCTGGCAGGTCGGGGTAGCCCAATCGTTCCCGTCCGGCCATGATTGCCCCGGAGGTACAGATGATGACATCTTTGCCCTGTTGGTGGAGGGTGGCACACTGCCGGGCTAATTCAACCATATGCGGCCGATCCAAACGCTGTGTTCCCCCCGTCAGGACGCTGGTTCCAAGTTTGATGACGATTCGCTGGTACATACAGCAAGTATAATTCAGGGCTGATTTGTTTACCAAAGGATGTATGATGTGGTAAAGGATGAGGGAGGCACTGGAAGAAATGGGGAAGGGAAGAAATAATTAATTGGTGAATTGGCGAATTGGTGAATGATTAATGAGTAGTTGAGGGGGCTACATGTCTATAGGTTGGCGGTAGTAGGGGAGCCTGATGCCGATGCCTTTTTCGACGGCTTTTTGATAGGCAAGACGGCCGAGCATGATGTCGCTGATGGCAAAGCCTTTGTGCCAGAAGAGGATGCGTTCGCTTTGGGATTCGCGGCCCGGTTTGAGTCCGGCCACGATTTCGCCAATTTCGCCGTAGATGTGTTCGTCTCTTAGTTCGCCAGATTGGATGAGTCCGGCAAACTGGCCGTATTGGGACTTCTGGCACTGGTTCCAGTCGTCCACGACCATTTTGTCTACGGAAAAGGGTAAGGTGCGTTCAACGGAGAGGACAGCGCCGTAGGGTTCGATGAGCGCACCGGGTTTGACCCATTTGTCGGCCACGAGTATCTGGTGTTGGAGGAGGCGGGAGGCGTCTATGATGATGTCAGCGTCGCGGACGGTTTCTTCGGTTGTTTCTTTGACGACGACGGGTTTGCCAAGCTGTTGGGACATTTCGGCCGCAAAGCGTTCGCGGGATTGGGGGCGTTTGCTAGTGACGCGGATTTCCTCAAAGTCGAACAGCTGATCGAGCATGGGGACGTTGTACCAAGCGGTTCCGCGTGCGCCAATATGGCCCAGAACGCGGGGTTTTTCATTAGCGAGGTATTTGGCGCCAACGGCCGTTACGGCTCCGGTCCGCATCCAGGTGATGAGGGTCCCGTCTATGATGGCAAAAGGTGCGCCCGTTTCAGGCCGGTAGAGGGTGATGAGGGCCAGTTCGGAAGGGAGATTGTGTTCATAGTTTTTCTGAAAGTCGCCTATGACCTTGACCCCGGCCACGTTGACCGGCTCGACGTAGCCCTTGAGAATGTTGAACAGTTTTTCAGGGTAGTCGAGGGCGAGGTGGTCTTTGGAGGGCATAATGACCTTCTGCTCACCATGCGCCTTGAGGCCCAGTTCGATGGCGTCCATGATGTCGGTCAGGCTGAGGTTGAGGCTTTCAACGTCTTCTTTGGATAGGAACAGGATTTCGATGGCGGACATAGGAGTCTCCTTCATTAATGCAGAGGCGCAGAGAGGCAGAGGCGCAGAGATTATGGAGAGGTGGAGAGAGTCTGGAGGGCGACTTCCCAGGCTCCTTCGTGGCAGAGGCCGTCTATGCGGGCATTGTGGTAGGCGGTCAGGGCGGCTTCGAGGAGGGATTGGGGATCGGCCGTTTGTAGGACTGTCTGTTGCTTGATTATTTGTTGGAGATCAGCTTCAAGTTGTTCGGTGTTCATGTTGTTATTGAGAGAGTGCATTGCACTACCCTGAACGGTTTCGGTTATTGGTGGTTTGGATGGGCAGTGCAGCGCACGATTGGGGGAGTATATCATTGATTTGAGTCTATGACAGTTTAAGGAAGTTAGGGTATGGTTATCCTGCGTCTATTCGGAAGAATCGTTTGCAAGGATTGTAATTATGCCTGTTTTGACTCGTTGGTATCTACGCTCGGCGCTGTTGTATCTGGCAGCGGCTTTGCTGCTGGCAGTTGTTTTGGCGCTGCCTGTTGATATTCCGGCTTTTGTCCGGGCGATGAACCCGGCCTATTTTCATCTTTTTATGGTGGGGTGGGCGACGCAGATGATTTTTGGCGTCATTTACTGGATGTTTCCAATTCTGACGCGGGAAAATCCACGAGGGAACGAACGGCTGGGATGGACGAGTTACATCTTGCTAAATGTGGGGCTATTGATGCGGGTTGCGGGAGAGCCGCTTGTGGCGACATATCCAGAGAGTGGGTTGGGGTGGATGTTGGCGATTTCGGCCGTTTTACAATGGCTGGCGGCGGTTGTTTTTGTCTTTCTGGCCTGGCCCAGAGTTAAAGACCGGTATCGGGGAGGGTAAGATGCCATCTCTGAGCCGATGGATGGTGCGGGCTGCATTTATTTATCTCCTGTTGGGGTTTACCATTGGGGCACTGCTGCTGGCGAACAAGGGCGTTCCGCTGCACCCGGCGATGTGGGGCTGGCTGCCGACCCACATTGAGTTTTTACTGATGGGTTGGGTTGTCCAGCTAACGATGGGGGTGGCTTTTTGGGTTTTGCCCCGTTATAGGGAAAAACCAGCCCGGCCGAGAGAGTCTTTTGCTCAAATCGCTTTTATTCTGCTCAATCTCGGTATCTGGTTGGTGGCTGCGGGGACGACCTTCCGGCTTGGTGGTGGGGCGTTGTTGGCAGGACGGGTGGCCGAGTTCGGGGCGGTCGTTACTTTTGGTTTTCACGCCTGGGCGAGGATTGTGTCCAGGGAAGGGAAGTAATAATGAATTTTGAATGGTGAAGTAGGATGATTGATAGGGGCAGAGGATACTGTTGGTGGTTGATTGAGTTGATGTCCAATACGTGATTGGATTGTTGATTAGGGGGTGTGATATGGAGTAAAGGTGGGCGAGAGTTTCCGACGGTCAGCGCCGTCTGGAACGGGATTGGGAGCGCATTAATCGGCGGGCAACGTCGGCGTCAATACCCACAACCAGTTCAATCAAGAGGTCAGCCAGAATGCGACTGTAGCGCGGGTCGGATTGGGCAGAATGAGCGGCCTGGTAGACGGAATGGTCGGGCGACAGCCTCAAATGTTCAACACGTCGGACGGCTTCGGCCGGATCAACGTTGGCAAGCGCGTTTAGCTGCTCGACTTCCAGGAGAGCCTGGTGCAGTCGGGCCTGGCCTGAATCGCCTAATACCAGTGTGTTCCCCATCATATTCAAACTGCCGCCTGCCTGGCTGACTTTAAATTTAAGTTTGCGGTCAGCGCCGATGTAGGTAATCCGGCCATTATCCTCTCGCAGAACCAGGGCGGCGCGTCCGGGGATGATTCGGCCGACTCGGCGGCTTTCAAATAGTTCCCATCCGGGCCTTACTGTTTGCTCCTGGGCTGGAGCGATGTCAATCGTTTCTTCTGTTACGTTGCCGTCATAGCGCAGGACATTCAATAACTGCTGCCAAAAGCCAGGTGCGTAATTCGAGAGCTGGCGCAGTTTCGGCCGTTGGGCGATTCGCTGCAACACGTCGTGAATGTGTTCCTGGGGAACGCCGGGCCGTTTAAGGCTGGCAGCCACCTCGTTTAACAGGCGGCGCGACAGCTCGCTTGTATAGAGCGCGTCGGCCGTTTCGATCCAGATTGTGGTGGAGAACGTAGAGAGGGTTTCTAGTTGAGTTTCCTCAATGGCTTTCATAGCCTTATCATAGTCCACGCCAATGCGGGCCGGGGCTTGATTCATTAATGAGAAGACGCGCTCAAGAAACGGCCGAATTTCTTTCAGCTTTTTCACCTGTTCCGTCGAATCGCTGATGGCTACGACAGCATCTAACTGCCGTTGAGCCTGGGCAAGATGCTGGTGTCCAAAAGCCTGGAAGGCCTCCAGGTCAAAGTATTTGGACATCTGCCAGGTAAGCCACTGGTAATTGTCGGCAATCAGGAAGTCGTCCAGGGTTGCCATACGCCACATAGATTCCGGGAGTTCCACAAGGTCACGACGGCTGTTTATGTCTAAATGTTCTTGGAACCATTTTTGGAATAGTTCGAGCGTCAACCCGGTTAATCCAGGCATCTCTACTAGGATAACGCTGTCTGGCGCTGGAGGCTTTCCCTGAAAAAAGAAGGTGGTCCCCATGTAAAGAGGGTGAAAGGCAACTCGCCCGCCAAAGGTGTGTGTAATGAAGAGCAAGTTCATGGCGACACCTCCGCTGCAAGCTGTTGAAAGTATCTCAGCCGATCCAGGAATTCAGCAAAGCGCTGTGCTGCGCTGTCACTGTAGCGGCTCCAAAGCCTGTAATACCAGTAAGGGGTGTTGATGCTGAATTCAGCGTAGTATTCATAAGCGATGCAAATCTCTCCCGGCGCGCCGAAGGTGGTGTTGAGGTTGAAGACTCGGCTGAAGGGGATTAGCGCTGCCAGAACGTCCATGCTTTCGACAAAAGGCAGGTCTAACATCAGCGGCGCTTCCGGGTTCAGTTCACGCAAAACGTGGGAAACGGCCGGGTAATCGTAAGTATAGCCGTGAACCGCGCCCAAACCGCCAAAAGTATTCAGGAACCATCGTTCCATTTCCTTTGGTTTATCGGCCAGATGGGCGGCTACTTCGTCAATGTCCAGGGGCGGAATCTCTTCCATGCCGTCTTTATAAAGCAGGAACAGGCGGGTTGGCATCGCCGTGCTTAGAACGGTATAGAGCAAAAAGCTCATAATGTGAATGACGTTGCCCGGCTGCAAAAAGGTTAACGGGCCTGGTTCTGGCAGCATTGAGGATAGTTGACTCCCAAAGTGACGCAGCAGGGGCAAATACAGCGGTTCTACCGTGAGCTTACGTACTCGCAAAGGAGCGTTCATAAAGGCTTTGGTCACTTTGAAAAAAGGAATATTCAAATCTCGTTCAATAATGCCGTGCTGGACCTTTTGGCCGAGAATTTCGGCCTGTCTTGCATTGAGCCAGCTTCCCCACTCTTGAAGCCGCAGCAGTGATTCGACTGGTGTGGCGCAGCGCAGGGCATATTCTCGTAAAGCATCAATTGCAGGCTGCTGATTATTGGTCAGCCGGATACCGGCGTTGCCGAGCAGCCCCATATAGGTTGTGATGGGAATTTCGGCCCGACCGTTCTGGAGAATGTCGAGAAATCCTGTCAGATCATCCCGGTTCAATGCCTGCCGGGCAAGCAGGTAGGCGCCGATAGGTTCGAGGTCGGAGACAGGTGTAATCAGGCTGCTGGATCGGCCGTTGGAACGATGCCCATTTGTGAAGCAGAGGTCATGAATGGCCTGCTCTCGTTCGCCGGTGAAGCGGTATCGCTGTAGGGCAGCAGCGGCCTTGATCGTTTGTCGGTATTTCAGGATGGCGACGCCAGGAGCCTGGGCCAATAACTCGCTGAACAACGCCCGCAGCGCCGGATAGCGCGGGGTTTCCACCAACCGGAATCGCAGCGAACGTCGCCAGCCGGTGAAGAAGTGTTCAGCCGGTTTTAAGACGGCAATTGGAAAGGCCAGCCGCCAATGCCAGGGCATACTGTTTAGAAATGTTCGGGTCAGCTCTTCCTCGCCTGCTTGCCACGATTGCAACGCTAACAACATCTTGTAATCATTGAGCAGTCCGCGAGTGTGCCGGGCCAGTGTACTGCGCTCGTCTCTGGTTGATTGCCGCACCAGATGCCAGGCCCGGTTCAGATGTTCTGACTCACTCAATGTACTGGTTGTTTGCAACTTATCGGTGAGGGCGGCGTCGTACAGCGGGTGGCCGGTGGAGAGTGGCAAGGGGGTTGCCAGATCGTGCGTGGGTAGAACCCGTCCCAGGGCCAGGTTCATTTTATAATTGCGTTTAAGATCGCTGATGGATGCGCTCATAATTATGAAAAGGGCCGCCGGGTACATAGGGCCGGCGGCTTTTGGAGGTGGAATTAACCACTGAATGCTCCACAGTACATAAGGCGCGGAGCAGCAGTAATGTACCTGTTTTTTGTATCAGGGGCAAAGGGAGTTAGGGGAGTTATGGACTGCAACACAGGCACGCTGTATGGGGGAAGGTATAATGATAAATTGTGACAGGTGAATTTTAAATTTTGAAAGGGGATGATGGTGATGATGGTAGATGAGTTTGTACATGATGTTGGGTGGGGGGATTTGCCCGTTAAGGTGAAGGGGCAGGCACGGCGGTGTTTGCTGGATGTGTTGGGGGCGGCGGTTGGTGGGAGGCGAACGGCCGTTTCTGGCATCATCCATGACTTTGCGGCGGCGGCCTTTGGCGGAGGGGGCGCGTATTTGTGGGTTGATGGGCGGGAGGTG
>JBAPRX010000393.1:0-2600 GCA_049281335.1 Promineifilaceae bacterium (SeqCode) | reverse complement strand
TTCTATCCCCGCCGCCCACTCAGGTTCCCACTCTTCTCAGCCCTTCCAATGGCGCAACAGATGTTCCTGTCCAACCCACTTTCTCCTGGAACAGTGTTCTTAATGGCTCACAGTTCCTATTAGAAGTCGCCACCGATGCCGCCTTCAACACCATCGTCTACACCAAAACCGTCGCCGGAACCAGCCATACGACCGAATCGCCACTGGTAAATGGTACCGAATATTTCTGGCGCGTAACGGCCGAAAACACCTGCGGCTCCGGTCCCTCATCAACCACCTTCTCCTTCACCACCATCCAACTCGTCCCCAATGTCGGCGTTTCTCCGACCTCCTTCGACGTCACCCTCGAACCAGGCACCAACACCGACGAAATCCTGACCATCAGCAACACCGGAACGGCCGACCTCGACTGGAGCCTGTTCTCTGATTTGGACGGAACCTGCGCCAGCCCTAACCCTCCCCCCTGGCTCATCGTTTTAGATGACGAAGGCGTCACCCCACCCGGCGAAGAAACCAATGTCATCATAAACTTCAGCGTCGCCGTCCCAACCGAAGGCGATTATACCGGCTCCCTCTGCCTGGCTTCCAACGACCCTGACACCCCCCTAATCAACATCTCCCTTACGTTGAACGTCACAATAGGCGAGTACAACAGTTACCTGCCAGCCGTTCTAAATCCCTAGACACAACCCTGGCTTAATTGCGGCGCAAAGAGAAAAACTTTGTTAAAATCCAAGTTGATTAGCTGATTGCAATAACAATCAGCTAATCAGCCATTGACCAACCAATCACTTACCCGCCTGCAAATGAACCACAAACCCTCCAAACATTACGCCACCATCGTCATCCCCCTCAACCGGGACGACATCGTTCAATTCCTCCTGCCTCCCAGCCGGAAGCCTAAAGGGGCGAAGATTCAGATTGTCGGCCAACGGCCGTCTCCCAATGCCGAATCCGCCTGGATCGAACAGATACGCCAATCGGCCGATCCCACCCTAGAACAATTCCTCACCATAGACAACCCCACCAATAATCTTCACAAAACAGTCACCGACCGCCTCGTCCCCCTCGAATTTCTGGCAAAGCCGGAGTTCCTCACTCGCAATCTTGGCGGCTGGAACCCCAACTACTTCGGCGTCGCCCGCCTGCCCGCCAGCTTACCGCCCCGTTTAGCCGCCAAATTCCCGGCCCAACTGGCCCACGACCCCCTGCTCAGAAACTTAGAAGTGCTGCGCGACTACGGCCGAACAATCAAATATCTCGGCGCAGACCCGGCCCAGGTTGCCACCCGTTTAGAAACAGAACTAGATTGTGACTGGCCCACCTTCGTTTCATCCTTACGCTATCTCCACAGCCTGCGCCCCCAACCACAATCAAAGAGAGAGCGAATCCAGGCGCGGACAACCTACATTCGACGCCTCTTTGAGGAAACCGTCTCCGGAAGCCGCCTGAAAACGGCCGACCACCCCCCAATCCCCAAAATCCTCCTCTACGATGAACTGTTGAGCCAGATGCGCCTTCTAGAACTCGCCCGCCGTCAATACCTCTTCGCCGGAAAAAGCTGGCACGCCTTGACCATTCAAAACTGGCAAGAATCCTGGCGGCAGGAAACCGGCACAGTGATGATTGTCAAAGGCGAGTACATCGCCGGTCGTCACCGGGGCAGCCTGGTACTCATCGCTCCCGAATTAGGCGTTGTCATCAAACAGCCCGCTCCCGAACCATTCCACGAAATCGAACTAAGCACCAAAACCGTTAACGGCCGTTCCGAAAACTGGCCCTACCTCACCCACGACGGCTCCTTGGTAACGCCCCGTGGCCGAATACGTTTATTGTTGGAAGAAGGCTTCATCCCCCGCCTGCACCAAATTTTCCAGCACAATATGACCTTCTCCACCCTGATGGGCTACACCCAGGAAGCCTTCGTCTCCGGTCAGACCGTGCAGCAGGCCGTCCTGGCCGGTCCCGAACAAATGACGGCCGATCTCTACGACACCTTCATCCTCCACCAGCAGACATGCGAAGCTCTCGGCGTCGAAAATGGCGATTGGCACTCCGCCAACTTCGTCATCAAAGACAGCGACGGCGAAATAGTCCACGTGGATTGGGGTGCGGCCCGCCCCCTCCGCCCCAACGAACGCACCCCCGACGGCATCAAGACCCGCCTCAACCAGGTCCAAAACATTGCCTACTCCTTCCACAACGAAACCCTCGCCCGCCGCATCCAAAAACTCCACACCGACCTCCTGGCCGACAAACAACGCCTGGAAAAAATACGCCAAAAAGCCCAAGACCTAGCCAGGTAATTGAGTTGATTGGTTGATTGGGTTGATTTGACGAATCTCACCCCTGACCTCACAATTCATTATTCATTGTTCAAAATTCATTATTTCTTTTCCTTTATTAAACAACATGAAAGAACCTAATCTCCCCTATCTAAAACTCCTCTCCCAAAAATACCCCACCATCCAGGCCGCCTCCACCGAAATCATCAATCTCAACGCCCTCCTCAACCTGCCCAAAGGAACCGAACATTTCCTCTCCGACATACACGGCGAGTACCAGGCATTTCTCCACGTCCTAAAGAACGGCTCCGGCTC
>JBAPRX010000392.1:0-5512 GCA_049281335.1 Promineifilaceae bacterium (SeqCode) | reverse complement strand
ACAAACCCATTCCCGGCGGCTGTCCTGTGTTGAATACGGCCGTTGTCGCCGACGACACCCACCCCGCCCTGCTGGCCCGCGCCCAACAAACCATGCTTCGCTGGCACGAAATCATCGAACGCATCATTCAGCGGGGCATTGAACGGGGCGAAATACGGCCGACTATTGACCCCGACGCCCTGGCAACCCACTTCTTCGTGGTCCTTGAAGGGGCTGTATTGCTGACCCGGCTGAATCAGAATGGGCATTATATGGAGCAGACGCTGGGGTGGTTGAGAGGTTATTTGGAAACGGCCGTGAAGAATAATGAATAACGAACAATGAATGGCGAATTTTGAGGGCGTTTGGAGAAACGCTTTTTTATTTATCGAAAAACAGACCGTTCGGTCTTTTCTATTTACGAACACAGAAAAGGAGTAATAGATGAACACCCAACAGCCTTTACCAAGAGAGCTAGAGAGTACCCATTACATTCGTTTTCAGGACTGTGATCCCTTTGGACATCTGAACAACGCCCGCTATATCAACTACTTCATGAATGCCCGCGAAGACCAGATTGCCCGACACTATGGCTTCAGCATCTTCGCGGTGGCCCAGGAGCAGCAGAAGAATTGGGTCGTCACCCGCAACCAGATCGCTTATCTGGCCCCGGTGGGAATCATGGAAGAAGTCCGCATCATCACCCGCCTCATCCGCGCCACCGACAACATCCTGCTCGTGGAGGGGGTCATGGTGGACGCCGCCAGGAAGCGGGTCAAGGCCGTTAGCTGGATGGAATTTACCTTTGTGAGTCTGGTAAACGGCCGTCCCATCCGTCATACCGATGAGATGATGGAATTATTCAGGGCGGTTGTGCTTGATGAGGCAGAAACGGCCGAAGGCTTCGAACCCCGCGTCCAGGCATTAAAGGCATTTTATCGCCGCCAACACCAACAAGAAAACGGGACCCCGCGCACCTCCGTGCTGCCAAAAACGGCCGAAAGCCAAGTTTGAATTTTGACGAAACAATATTGGCATTCCCGGTAGGGGCGACCCTCGTGGTCGCCCTCTTGGGCAGGCACAAGGCCAGCCCCTACACTACAATTATTGTCAATCCCTTCTCCACCCTCTATACTTTCATCATTAGATGGAGTAAATGGAACCATAAGTTAAAGACTAAATCTTAGATTGTAAGTTCAGAAATTAATCAAGTAAAAGGTGTGAAATCAATAACCAGGGGTCATTCCGAGTGCAACGAGGAATCTTTCTAGTTCCGAAGCCTGAAAGATTCCTCCCATACGGTCGGAATGACACAAGGATAGCTTTTCGCAATTATTACCTGTTTTATTGTTTAAACTACAAATAAGATTTAGCTATTAACCATTCACTTTTCACTTTTTACTTCTCAGTGGAGGAAGAATGAAAATTCAACGCACCCGGCATCTGGTCGGGAGTTTGGTTATTGTATTGATATTGGTTTCGGCCGTTTCTTCAATTGTCCAGGCCCAAACCCCTGATTTACCCCCACCCCAGACCGTCACCATTGCCGGAACGCTCCAACCACAATTGGGCTGCTCCGGCGAGTGGAACACCACCTGCGAACAGACAATGCTCACCTATGATCCGGACAATGACATCTGGACCGCTACCTGGTTCCTGATGGCGGGCAGCTATGAGTATAAGGCGGCATTGAACGGCACGTGGGACGATAATTTCGGCCTCCTGGGAGAATATTACGGCCCCAACATCCCCCTCGAAGTGCCGGAGGATATGGAAGTCACCTTCACCTACGACCACAAGAACCATCTGGTCACAGACAGCATCAACAACCACGTTTTGGAAGTCGTCCCCGGTGGCGGAAGCGGCGCACCGGCCCCGGTAACACAGCCCGACTTCGTCACCATCCCCGGAACCATCCAGTCCGTCCTGGGCTGTCCCGGTGATTGGGCGCCAGACTGCGACGTCACCTTCCTCACCTTCGACGAAGAAGACAACATCTGGCAGGGCGAATTTGTTCTCCCCGCTGGCGATTACGAATACAAAGTCGCCATCAACCAGAGTTGGGACGAGAACTACGGCGGGCTGGCCGATCCCGGCGGGCCGAATGTGGCCTTGAGCGTTGCCGAAGATAATACGGCCGTTCGCTTCTACTACGACCACGCCACTCACTGGGTCGCCGACAGCATCAACAGCACCATCGCCGTCGTCACCGGAACCTTTCAAGACGAAGCAGGCTGTGAGAATGACAACGATCCCACCTGCTTGCGGGGCTGGCTGCAAGACCCCGACGGCGACGGAACCTACACCGCCAACGTTGCGGCCGAACCGGGCGACTACGAAGCCGTTGTCGCCATTGATGAAAGTCTCGATCTCAGCTACGGGGTAGACGGCGCAGAAGGAGGCGACCCCTACACCTTTACCGTCCCCGAAGATGCCGCCTCCATCTTCTTCTCATTTGATACAGGAACAAACGTGTTGACAATCTCTACCGCTGGCCCGCCCAAAGGCGACATTGCCGTTCGCAGCGCCTATTGGGTCGCCAGAGATACCATTGCCTGGAACGTAGACACCGATTCGGCCGAAAATTACAGCCTCTTCTATGATCTGGACGGCCGTCTTTCCCTCGGCTCCGAAGGAGTCACAGGCGCCAATGAAATCGCCCTGACCCTGGACGAAAACGGCCTGGATTCGGCCATCACCGACAAATTCCCCCAACTGACCGGCTTTGCCGCCCTCAAGATTGGCGAGGACGACCTGAGCCAGGTACGCATCGCCCTCAAGGGACAGATTGCCGTCGCCGCCACAACGGCCGATGGCACCGCCGTTGACGCCGCCGGGTTACAAATCCCCGGCGTGCTGGATGACGTTTATCCCTACGACGGGCCGCTGGGCGTCACCTTTGACGAGAGCGGCGTTCCCACCTTCACCGTCTGGGCGCCAACGGCCCGCTCCGCCCACCTCCTGCTCTTTAACGACGCCGATCCTGAATCAGAGCCGGAATCCATCACCATGCCGCCAGACCCCAACACAGGAACCTGGCATGTAACGGGCGAGGCGGACTGGTACGGCCGTTTCTATCTCTACGACATCGAAGTCTACGTCCCGACAGAGGGAGGCGTTGTCCACAACCAGGTCACCGACCCCTACTCCGTCAGCCTGTCCACCAACAGCACCCGCAGCCAGGTCATTGACCTGACCGACCCGACCTACATGCCCGATGGATGGGATGGTCTGACCAAGCCAGAACTGGACGCCTTCACCGACATTGTGCTGTACGAACTCCACATCCGCGATTTCAGCGCCATTGACGAAACCGTTCCCGAAGAACTGCGGGGAACATTCGCCGCCTTCACAGTCAGCGATTCGGCCGGAATGGCCCACCTAAAAGCAATGGCCGACGCGGGCTTGACCCACGTTCACCTGCTGCCCGCCTTCGACATCGCCACCATTGAAGAGGACAAGTCGCTGTGGGAAACGGCCGACCGGAGCGACCTCCTGGCCCTGGCCCCCGACAGCGAAGAGCAGCAAGCCCTCCTTGACCCCTATTGGGACACCGACGGCTACAACTGGGGCTACGACCCATACCACTATGACGTCCCCGAAGGCAGCTACAGCACCGACCCCAACGGCCCGCAGCGCATATTAGAGTTCCGCGAAATGGTTCAGGCCCTGAACAATGCCGGACTCCGCGTTGTGATGGATGTGGTCTACAACCACACCTCCGCCAGCGGTCAAGCGGACAAGTCAGTGCTGGACAAGATCGTCCCCGGCTACTACTATCGCTTGCTGCCAGACGGCCGAGTTGCCAACAGCACCTGCTGCGCCAACACCGCCACTGAAAATGACATGATGCGCAAGCTCATGGTAGATTCCGTTGTCATGTGGGCAAAGCAGTACAAGGTAGACGGCTTCCGCTTCGACCTGATGGGCCACCACATGGTCAAAGATATGCAGGCCGTCCGCGACGCCCTCGACAGCCTGACAATGGAGAAAGACGGCGTAGACGGCTCCAAAATCTACGTCTACGGCGAAGGCTGGGACTTCGGCGAAGTCGCCAACAACGCCAGAGGCGAAAACGCCACCCAGCTAAATGTCGGCGGCCTCCATATCGGCACCTTCAACGACCGCATCCGTGACGCCGTCCGGGGTGGCAGCCCCTTCGGCGGCTACCAGGAGCAGGGCTTCGCCACCGGCCTCTACTACGACACCAACGACGTTGACACCCGTTCAGAGGATCAACAGTTGCAGACCGTTCTCCACTTCTCCGATCTCATTCGAGTCGCTTTGGCCGGAAATCTGGCCGACTACCGCTTTATGGATTCCACCGGACTGGAAGTGGCCGGGAGCGAAGTGGATTACAACGGCGCTCCCGCCGGTTACACCACCAGCCCCGACGAACACATCATCTATATCTCCGCCCACGACAACGAAACCTGGTTTGACGCCGTCCAGGCCAAAGTGCCAACCAGCCTTTCGATGGAAGACAGGGTGAAGGTACAAAATATGGGCCTCAGTCTGGTCATGTTCAGCCAGGGCGTCCCCTTCTTCCACGCCGGGAGCGATATGCTCCGCTCCAAATCGTTCGACCGCGACAGCTATAACTCCGGCGACTGGTACAACGCCATTGACTGGACTTTCCATGACAACAACTGGGGTCATGGGCTGCCCCCGGCCGACAAAAACCAGGACAACTGGGACATCATGCAGCCGCTTTTGGGCAATCTGGCCCTCACCCCTGACATGTCCGACATTCGGACCAATTCCGACTACTTCCAGATGCTCCTTCGCATCCGGCAAAGTTCGCCGCTGTTCCGGCTGCAAACGGCCGAAGATGTCGAAAATCGGCTCGTCTTCCACAACACCGGCCCGGACCAGACACCCGGCCTCATCGTGATGAGCATCTCCGATGTGGATCAGGCCGCCAATCTCGACCCCAACGCCGATATGGTCCTGGTGCTGTTCAACGCCACGCCTGACACCATCAGCTACACCCTGCCCAAAGAGCTGTCCAATGTAGAGTTCGGCCTTCACCCCGAACAGGCGCTTTTGTCTGATTCAACGCTTCGAGGCGAGGTATTGAATGGGGTTGCGCAGCTTCCGCCCCGTACCACGACCGTCCTGATCGCGCTGGAAGGCAGTATCTCGACCTCGGAAGAAACAACCGAACCAAATGCAGAGGAAGATACCGGTGAAACGGCCGAACAACCCGCAGCAACGGCCGAACCGGGCGTCCAACCAACTGCCGAACCAGGGGCAGAGCCAGAATCAAGCGGATCCTCGGCCGGAACGGCCGTTGCAATCGGTATCGCTGGAATCGCTGGCGCTGCTGCTGCCGGTTACTGGCTTTATCGCCGCAGACAGATATAATCTAGTAAGTACAATTCCCCTGAAAAGCAGCATTGGGTCTCCCAGTGCTGCTTTTCAATTTCCAGGGTGGGTGGCAGCCACTTACTTGTAGTTTCGTCTCCAACTAATGCAGGGAATGAATACGAGAAGCCTATCAAATGTCATTCCGAAAAGAGCGTCACTCTGT
>JBAPRX010000391.1:0-3273 GCA_049281335.1 Promineifilaceae bacterium (SeqCode) | reverse complement strand
GGCCAGTTCCTTATCTTCCCCAACTGGATTCTGCTGCTTTATACGCTTGGTGGTGTCTGGCTCATTAATCGTCAGATTCTTCGGGAAGAAGTTTATTTGAAGGGGCATTACGGCCGAGAATATGAAGACTACTGCAATCAGGTAAGAAGGTATCTTTGAGTAGCAACAATCTCGTTCTAATTCACAGTCCTCTTATTGGCCCCGATTCGTGGGAGCCGGTGGCGGAACAGCTTGAGCGTGTCGGATATCGGGTGTGGGTTCCGTCCTCAAAACGGGGCGAGTTTGGACGATCAAGATTTCCCACGCGAAGTAGAACAGCGAAAAAGCCTGGCTGTAGACGGTCTGCTTCCGCCCTGGTCACAGTGGTTTGGCCTATAAAGCAAAAGCGCCTCCCGAAGGAGGCGCTTTTTAGTGGAGATGGTGGGAATCGAACCCACGTCCGAAAAATTCGACCGCTGAACGTCTACAAGCTTAGTCAGCCTATTTAGTTTTATGAACGGACGCCCCGGCTAACTGGGTCAACCATTCACTGTCCGATGGCCCCCGAAAGGGCCGCTTAACCACCCTTATCGGCGTCCGGGTGGAGCACGTTGACATTCTTGTCGCCCGACACTCAACCGGCCAACGAGCGGTTCAGGCGGACGTGATTCCCGTTTTTAGGAATCTACTCTTTTACTCGCTTACGCAGCGAGCGGAAGAGCGGAATAGTTCGTGCGATTGGCACTTATTGTGTTGCTTCCAGTTTTACGAGTTGTAAAGCGTGCTCGGCTTGCAGTCCAGGACCAGCCTTCCCCGTCGAAGCCTGTCATCCCCATGCGATAAATATTCTATCATAGCAACGCCCCAATGTCTATTGGAAACACATTAACAGAATATACACCTCAAACAGCCCTTACGTTTTGCACACGATTTTATGACTTTTCATGGCTCCTATCCCCTACATTAACAATAATTTAATTGCCACCTTTTCGCCCCGAAAATGGTACCTTCGGTGATTGACACCAACCCATACCTGGATATACTTATATTATGAATGGTGTAAAATCAATATCACCACGTATAACCTTCGGGTAGTAGACGCACGCACTTCGCGTGCGTTTTTGTTTTATAGGCAGAACATGAGGATGTTCAATAACTTTTACATGAGGAGACAATAATGGACTATGGCATGATTGGCAAGATTGAGAAAGCAAAATTTTATGCTGAAGATCGAGTAAATCGGATTCATTTTGATTCTTTCCAAGTTACAATTCAGGGTGAGAACAACAGCCATACAGTCAGTTACGATTTTGGAAGCTGGGGCTGTGATTGTGACTTTTTTGCCTCCCGTGGGGTTTGCAGCCATACAATGGCGATGGAGCGTGTTTTAGCGAATATGGTTGAAATCGGGGTCTTCGCTTCTTAACGGCCGAACACAAACAACCAAACTTAAATAGCTGTATTAAGAGAGCCTGGACGTGCGTTCAGGCTCTTTTTTGTTCAAAAGGGAGAGTCTAATAAAATAAGGGAGTAGGTGACAGATGTGGCGGGAAGCATAGTTTATTGGCATAGACAGCGTTTTCGACGTAGCGATAGCATGAAACAAAATAAAAAAATGACGATTGGTGGTATAGAGTTTGACCTGAAATTGACTTTCCTGATTATCTTTGGAACGATTGTGCCGATGTTAGACGCTTACAGTCATCGCTTCTTCGATCCTGAGAAGGTGGCTGGTGCGAAGGCTTATGACCGCTTCATCTTTTACTTTATCATTCCCATGATCGTCATTGTCTTACTGTATCGAGAATCCCCGTCTGAATTTGGCTTTCGCATAGGCGATTGGCGTAAAGGGCTGCTCTGGACGGCTGCGGCCTGCGCTCTCATGGCTGTTATCCTGTGGTTCGCCGCCCGAACTCCTGCCATGCAGCACTACTATGAAGCCAAAACTCCGGACAGCACCGGCTTCCTCGTTTATATTTCGGCCGTTGAACTGTTCGCCTGGGAATTTGTCTGGCGCGGCTTCATGCTGTTTGGTCTGGCCCGTGTTTTGGGGCCGGGTCCGGCCATCTTCTTGCAGGCTGTCCCTTTCGCCTTTATGCACCTGGGCAAGCCGGAGATAGAAACATTAAGCACCATCTTTGGCGGCGCCGCCTTCGGCTTCATTGCCTGGGAATCCGGCTCCTTCTTATATCCCTTTCTCATCCACACCTTCATCGTCACCTTCACCTCTTTAGTTGCCACCGGCCGAATCGGATAAATGACAATAATTGAACTGACGCTGACCGACATGGCGAATGGCGGCGCTGCTTTAGGCCGCGACGACCGGGATCGGGTCATCTTTGTTCCTCAGGCCATCATGGGCGAACGGGTCGAAGTCGAGATCGTTGAGGACAAAAAGCGATATGCCCATGCCCGACTTCTCCAGGTGTTAGAATCTGCGCCGTCCCGTGTCGCGCCTCGCTGTCCCCACTTCGGTCCCTGCGGAGGCTGCCAGTACCAACACATCGCTTATGAAGCCCAGCTCCGCTTCAAAGAAAACATCATTCGGGATCAACTCGGCCGAATCGCCCACCTTCCCGATGCCCCCATTCGGCCGATCCTGCCCAACCCCGACCCCTGGCAATACAGCCTGGAAGTAACCTTCAGCCCGACAGAGGAGGGCGAACCTGGATTCTGGTCGCCTCAACTCGGCCGGGTGATGCCCATTGAGACTTGTCACATTATTCGGCCGTCTCTCCTGGCCCTCTTTCAGGATATGGACCTTGCTTTGCCTGGTATGCGCCGGGTAACGCTCCGAACCAATAACGATGACGTGTTGTTGGTTGCTTTGGAAACGGATGACGAAGAAGCCCCGGCCCTGGAAACGGATCTGCCCATCTCCGTTGCTCTCGTTCTGGCAGATGGGACGGCCGTTAACCTTGTCGGCGACAACTACCTTGTTCAGACGGTAAAAGGACGGGACTTTCGCGTTTCGGCCGCTTCTTACTTCTACAACAACCATGCTGCGGCCGAAATGGTCATTGATACCGTTCTCGAATTTGCTGCCCTCTCTGGTGAAGAAACCGTTTTGGAACTGTTTGGCGGGGTGGGGGTGTTGACCAGCTTCCTGGCCGACGGAGCCAAAGAGCTTATCACGATTGAGGGGAATGGTGATGCGGTTGAAGATATGGCGGTGAATCTGGAAACGGCCGAAAACATTACCCTCTATCAGGGGCCGGTCGAAGAAATCCTGCCGCTGCTTTCGCTCTCCCCCGACCTCATGGTCGTAGACCCGCCACCGTCCGGTTTGCCTGT
>JBAPRX010000390.1:0-33267 GCA_049281335.1 Promineifilaceae bacterium (SeqCode) | reverse complement strand
ATCATCAACTTCTCCGGGCGATCCGCTTCGGACAAAATGAGCCGTAACCGCTCAGAGTCGAGGACGGTCGTCATCTCCTCATCTCCCACATCGGCCGTGACAATCTCCTGGAGCCGGTTTTCTCCCGTTTTCACAAAGCCAAAGGTATTCTCGTCCAGCCAGAAGGGGACTGTCGCCAATCCCAACGGCTGCTGATTGACCTTGTCCCCAACAAACTGCCGCCACCAGAGGATATTGCCCGACTTAATTAAAAACTGGGAGCTGTCGGGCGACCAGATCGCGCCCCCGTTCATCTGGTAGGTCGTTTTTGGACAGTTTCCGGCAGCACAATCGGATAAATCAATCAGAGTCAGGCTGTTGGTCCGGTTGTCGAGGTCGGGCTGCACCATTAACAGCCGCTGTTCATCCTGGTGAACCTGCCAGCTTGTGGCTGCAAAGACTGGTTCCGGCAATGTTTCTTCATATAGAATCTGGGCGGTGCTGTCATGCCAGAAAATGATCCGGGTTAGCACCTCCTCATCATCTACCTGTTCCACTTCCTGGGCAATGATGCCTTGCCCGTTAGGAGCGGGCTGGAGGCTGGTGATGTTACGCCCGAAAAGTACCGGCCAACTCTGGCCGCTGGCCGGGTTAAAGCGGGTAAGTGCCATCCGCCCCCTTTCGGCCGTCGTGCAAAGCAGAGCAACATCCTTATCAGGCAGGTCCTCAGGGTCAGCTTTTCCCCCTGTTTCCTGTTCAAGGATCGGAGGCGGCCAGAAACCCAGTCCTCGCCTTGCCAGTTCCCCCTCCAAAAAGAGCGGAAAAGTCAGCCCGTCGGGGCAGCAGTCATCCTGATAAAGCTCAGCCAGAACGGCCGATAAGATGTGGCTGGCATACCCGCGCAGCAGCGCCTGGTATCCTGCCTCATCAACGGGTATTCCCACCAGAGAGGGGGTTGGCAGCACAATCATATTGGAGCGGATAGGCGAGGTTAAAAAGTGGGGAACATAAGAACCGTTAAATTCGACATTGGCAGCCAAGTCTAGCCAAACACCTGCCTCACGCTCAAAATAAATATAGATGTCCAGCGCATCGCCGCAAGATGGCTCACCAGGCCCGTCACATAAATCATCGAGGTAAGGCTTAATATCACGCATCAGTCGCAAAACGAGTTCTTCATCCCGGCGCGGATAATTTGCACTAAGGATACTCCCCTGAAAGATGCCACCGTCCTTCCCTCCCCAATAATCATCATCCGGCTCCACCCACTGCCATTCATTGCGGAACTGGTAGTGGTAAATTTGTTGGAGCCAAACCTCCTCAGCCCGTCCCTGGTTATTGACCTGATAGGGAATCTCAACAGTGACATCGGCCGATTCCAGGTCTGGCGAAAGCGCAACCGTCTTAACCACCGGTTCCTCTCCAGTCCATTCCATACCAAGCGGCCAGCGGTCTAACAGCAAACCCTTTCCGGCTATCGTACGTTGAATACCAATCCAGGTAGCATTCTCCAGGGGCAAGATATTTAGTAAGGCCGAGGGGTCTTTCCGGCCAGCCGCATAAACCAGCAAATTATTGACCGCCACAACATCCTCATTGCGGGCTTCCTCTGCGCCTCCCACCCGACCGCGAATCTGCCAGTATAGCAGCCCACTGATCAACACGACAGCAACGACTACCATAACCAACGGCAGCCATTTACGGCCGTTTCCCGCCGATTCCTCTGGAGCAGGGAGCGTCTCCCCAAAAACACCATCCTCCTCCGTCTGCCAGTCAAAACTCCCCATTAGTTAACTCCTTGATGAGATAAAGGCAGCGTTTCGGCAGTTTGTAAAGTTATAGCTCAGTAGGCGGCGGTATGGTTGATTATCACTGACCATATGCTCTAATCCCACAACCTCCACGTAGTTCTCTCTCGGAACAACCACCCAGTTGCCGTCCAATGTATGGTCGAGAGAGAGGTAAGTGTATTCCGCCTCACGGCCGACAACAATGGGCTGGCCTTCCCCGGAACCATGATAAAGGTAATAACTCCAGGGTAAGGAACTGTCCGAAACCAGACTGAGGGGGTCAGCGGTCATTACAGAAAGCCATTCGCCATTTGGGAGCCACTCAGCCGAGCCAATATAGATTTCATTCAGTGTCCCAACAAGGGCAAGCTCGCCGGTCGGCCGATTCCAATAATAAATGTAATTATCGTTTGCCTGGGGCGATTGAAAACTAGCTATAATTGCCAAGATGTTGGGGGTCGCCGGATTAGGAAGCACCTCTAAGAAGTTCAGGGATTTCGGCCGTTCCTCTTCGGGGATCATCTGTAACAAATCCTCTTTGCTCAATAACAGTTGCGGTTGATCATCGGCCGTTAAAGCCCCATAAACCTCTGAATGGATACCATAAGAGATATAGCCATATTCCTCATTGCTGAACCAGAACGGCGACGTACCCGATCCGGACAGGGAAATAATTTGACCAGCGCTGTCTACTCTCGATAATTCAGCGAAATTATCGGCGTTTCCAGACGTGTTTATGTATTGGATCAGCATTTGAGAGCTGTCAGGTGACCATTGAGGCAAACCAGGTAAAGGCGTAACCTGACAGCCCGACCCATCACAACTATTCAAATCCAAGACTGAAACTCCAAAATCCTCACTGTTTTGGGCTAATAACAACCAACGACGGTTTGGAGACATCCACCCAAAGAAGTAGTAACTATCTCCCTCCAGTTGATTGCGATCTAGAAGTGGGGTTTCCTCGCCATTCCGCCATAATACAGTGAACAGGTCGTCCTCTGAAAAACCCGCTTGCACAATCATGCCCGAATCATCCTCCGTTGAAACCATGATCAGGACTGGTTCATCAAGCCTATCCTCCGTTTGCCACGTTTCGGTATTCCAATCGTAACGGTATAAATCCGTCCCTGTCGAGCCTTCATTGTTACAAGCCAGCAAAACGTCTTCGGGGGGCGTAAACGTTCCTGAGGCAACCTGCCCGGACAGGCTATTGTAGTAGATAAAATTAAGCCACGCCTGCCGAACGCTTCTTTGATTCAACGTCCCGGCCAGCGCATCATTTATCCAGTTAAGGAAAGAATCCGAGTCTAACAGGCTTGTCTGCATCTCACCCGCAGTCGTTTGCGATAGTGAAGAAGTGAGTGCAAAGTCCACCAGAGCATAGACCCACTGCCAATCATCAATCCTGGACAACTCAACCTGGCGTCTGTTCCAAAAAAGATCCAGGTCGTTTATCTCCTGAAAACGGCTGAAAAGGGTTTCGTAATCGGTTGGATACATTGGATAGGGGCTGATCCCAAGTTCGGCCAACTGGTAATCTACCAGGGCTTCAAAGAAAACCCCACGAACACAGCAATCCCAGTTCAGAGCCTGGATCATCGCCGTCCGAACCACAAAAGCGGCATAGCCCCGATAAAGGGCGGCTTGAGCCGCTTCGTCAACGGGTATACCAACCAGGGTCAGGGTCGGTAAGGTCAAATCCGGATCATGTTGAAACGCATTTTCCCAATCTGTTAGCCCCAACTGGCCGGTGGGATCGGTTTCCAGCTTGAGGTAGATACGAAGATTATTGGGGCAGCTAAAATCCGGCAGATCGGTACACATTTCGGCCAGTTTTGCATCCAGGTATCGGAAAAGAGGGTGCACCGCTTCGGCATCGCGTTCCGGGTAGTTGATGGTCAGGAACCGGCCTTCTTCGGTCTTGGAATCCCCCCAAAAGGCAACGAGATTTTGAGGCGGGGAAAAGAGCCAGCGGTCTTGTGAACGGCGGTAGATGGCATATTGCTTCAGGAAAACCGTTTCCGAGACGCCTTTCGATGACTGAACGGTGAAGGTGCGAGTGGTGTAAACTTCGGCCTCGCTTAAATCGGCCGAAAGTTCAAAATCAAGCTGAGGGGTGCTGTCCTGCTGCAAGACCAGCCCAAAAGCGCGTGGATTGAATAACGCCCCCTCCTCCGCCACATCAAGCTCTTTATTTAACCATGTTTCATCACGAGAGGAGATAAGGTTGTTCAATAAGTCCCGGTCGCTGCGGTCTGCCGCTTGCAAGACAAGCTCATGCGTTCGTCGAATATCATTTTCAGTACGGGCAACGGCCGCATCTATCCGCTGCTGTACCTGCCGGTAAATCAAAAAGGCGATACCGGCGACAATGATGACGGCCAACAGCAGCATCGGCCACCACCGCTTCTTTGTTCGTACAAACGGTTCATCAACCGCTGAACGTTCATTCCATCCGTCATCTTCCGTCTGCCAATCAAAAGAGTTCATTTACTTTATCCAGGCAGCCCCGGTACAATCGTTAAAATCATGGGAAACGAGATAATCATAACCAAACTCCGGCGCACTCAACATTAGGTAATCCTGTCCCTGGAAAAGAAGCCACTTCCCGTTATTCGACCAACTTGCAGATGGCAACGTTAACTCATCAGACAGGGTGTAGCGCTGCGTTTCCTGAGAGGCAATGCTGTACAAATAAACGTACTGCTGCCTCCCTGAATTGTCGTTGACATTCGTAATGGCGGTACTCAATGCTATCCAATTGTGATCGGGCGAGAAACTGTGCACCGTTAACCCGCCAAATGCCTCCTCAGCCTTGAAAATCAACGCTGTCTTTCCCGTTCGCCAATCAAACGAGAAAAAATAATTCTCGTAATCAAGCCGGTCGGCAACTGTTAAGAAGATTAAATTCGGGGCAGTCGGATCGGCCGCTGCGCCAATTAACTTAATATCGGCCCCTTCAAGCTCTGGCAAAAAAGTCACCAGATCGGCCGCTTCCACTATCTGTTTCGGCTCGTTGTCCTCAATATTGGTCGCCATAAGTACCGTATCCACATTGTCTGCCAGAAACGCATAGTTTTTATTATCCAACCAGAATGGGGCAAAACCGATCCCGACCTGTTCCCCATCCTGAAGCCTCTCATCCCCAAGGAAAATCTGGACTTCATTCCCAAAGGAGTTCAGGAAGTCTGGCCCGCTCCATAATGTTCGGCTGCCGTCTGGCGACCAGACCGGCGTTCCGTCTATGGGCAAGAGCGAGCAGCTTTCCTCATTGCATTGATCCAGATCAAGAAGATGGAGGCTAAAAACAAAATCTCCTAACCCGGTAGAATTTTCCTGAAAGCTGTTGAGGACAAGGTAACGGCCGTCCGGGTCAGACAAATTGTCCGAAAAGTAAAACGCGTTCCCATAATTGACCACCGTTTCCTCCCCATTGAGCCACAAAGTTGTGCGCAGGTGGTCCAGGTCCAGGAATTGTTCGGTGAAAATCAGTCCCTCATTGCCCGGCAAACCATCCATCACCACAAAATCCCGATCTGCCAGTTCAACCGACCATCTGTTATCGGCCGGATCATACCGGTAAACGTCGGCAATGCCGGTCTTGCCATCATTGCAAATAAGGGCAACATCCTCTTCGGGCCATGCCAGAGGCGGCTGCCCCTGGATTTGTTGGAGCCGCTGGCGTACGAAGGCCCGCCAATCCTCAACCGCGAGATTCAAATTTCCACTCAAACCGGCATGACTCAGCCAACTATCAATTGAATCCGTCTCCGCCAGCGACCGTTCCAGTTCAATAACCCGGCTATTTCCATCCTGATGAACCAAGAACTCGATAAGGGAATAAAGCATCCACCAATCGGGCTGCTCCTGAAATTCGGCCGTTGTCAGCTCGTCCTCCCAGAAAGTGCGGATCGTCGCCAGATTAACAGGCTGGCGGAGGGCCGTCTGGTATGTCTCGGCCGTCAGCGGCCAGCTTTGAAACCCTAGTTGTTGAAGCTGAGCGTCTACTAACGCTTTGAAAAATGGGCTTTGGTCACAACATGTCCAGTTTGACTGTCTAGCAACCAGTCGAGAGACGAGAAAGGTCGCATATCCTCGGTACAGGGCGCGATAGCTGGCATTGTTGGCCGGTTTTCCAATTAAGGTTGGGGTGGGCAATATCAACTGATCCCCATCCTGACTAAAAGCTTCCGGGCTGGCTATCCCCATCATCGCCTCTCCACCAGTCCCCAAAATAACGTCAAGGGGTTGGAAATTATCACCACATTCCAGACTCAAATTGGAGCAGGCTCCAGCCAACATCGCTTCCAGGTCGGAGGCCAGCCGGTGGCCGAGTTCGCTGTCCCGTTCGGGATAGGTCAGGGTGATAAAACGGCCTTTGGAGGAAAACCAGCCTCCCCAAAAGTCATCAGGGGGTGGAGAGAGCAGCCAACGGGTTTCACTCAGGCGGTAAACGGCCGTTTGGGTCAACTGAATCTTGCCCTCCTCTCCGTTCAAGCCGTAACCGTATGTCTCGACATACTCGATTTCGGCCGATTGTAAGTCCGGCGAAAGGTCCACCGATACCTCATCGGCCGTTTCCTCCGGCTCCCAGATCAGGCCGAACGGCTGCCGGTCAAGCAACAGGTTCATATCCAACAACGCAAGTTGATCCTGTGTCCATTTTGGGTCGCGTCCAGAGAGAAGCGGGGCCAGCAGTTCCAGATCATCCTCCTGGGCGGCCATCTTCACCAGCGCGTGGCTGGAAAGAACATCCTCCTCAACCGCAGCGGCCGTGTTTTCTACGTACCGCAGCACCTGGAGGAAAGCAAACAAACCGGCCGACACAACAACAACCAGGACACCTAATATAATGAGCCAGGTTGGCCTTTTCTTTTTGGAACCAGGTTCTTGATCCTTTGGGTCCCTTGAAACAAACTCGTCCCAACTCCTATCATCCTCTGCACGCCAGTCAAAATTGGAAGACATGATTTACTCAACTCCGTATAGATGGCGGTAGATCACATGACCTACAAAAATGCGCTCGATGTAACTTCGGGTTTCCGTAAAATCCACAATCTCGTGGTAATTATCTATATCATTGGGGGCTTGGGCATACCAGCGGGCGGCATTCCCTGGCCCCGCATTATATGCGGAAAGCGCAGCAGGAACAAAGCCGTCAAAGGCGCGTAACTGTTGATCGAGATAGAACGCGCCAAAGGCAATGCCGACGTAAGGCCGGTATAAATCCTCGTTTTCATAATCGGGCCATCCCAACTGCGCTGCGATATAGGCTCCCGTGTCGGGAATGACCTGGCTTAATCCCTGCGCAACGGCGGTTGAGACGGCAAAACTCTCGAATAAACTTTCCTGACGGATGAGGGAAAATTGCAGGAGAGGGTCGTAGCCGTACTTTTCAGCCTCGGCCGTTACAAGATCGGCATAATAGATGGGATAAGCGAGACGGGCCAGGAAAGCGGGCGCTGTCAGTCCATTCACATTTGCCCCACGCATCACCGTTTCGGCCGCTGTGATCGAAGAACGGTAGAGTCCCAGGTTTTGCAGGAAGAGCGCCAGATGGTAGCTCAATAATATGTCCCCCTGATTGGCCTGCCGCACCGCTTCCAGTTCGGCACGGGCCTGGTCCCGCAGCCCCAACCGCCACAACTTCTCCCCTCGAATCAGTCGGGGATCGGCGGCCAGTTCTGGTGGCAGCGTTCGCAAATCGGTTTCCGGCTCCAACTGAAGCCAGTCCCGCAGCCATGCCTCGGTCTCGACCCGCTCCACTTCCACATCAATATCCAGCGATAACGTTCCGGCCGGTGTAAAAGGCATCGTTCCTTCCGCTTCCTGAACTGCCCGCAGAGCAAAATAGTTTGCGCTGGTCAAGGCCAATGCCTGCTGCCGGAATGGTTCGGCTTCTTCGGGAGGCAATGTTTTCATAAGCCATAGGAGTGAGGCCGCCCCATACATCTGATCCGGGAAAGTGTCGGCCGTTTCCTGCCACAAGGCCAATGCTTCTTCCTCGCTGCCCTGGTCGCGGTACAACAGTCCGGCATGAAATAGGGCTTCATCGGCGTCCTGGTGGTCGGAATAGTTGGAAGCCATCGCCTGATACAACGCAATCGCCCCTGGAATGTCATCCAGCCGTTCGGTATATTCGGCCGACCACCAAGCGGCATAAGCGGCGTCTGCTCCGTTTGGAAATCGCTCCACATAGCTCTGGTAGCTGGCAATCGCCTCTGGCAGCATCCCTGCCCTGGCCTGCATCTTTCCTTTCTCAAGAAGGCCATTGGCAACGGCCGTTAAATCACCGGTGGCCGGTTCTTCTTCGCCGGAGGTTGGCGGCGGCTCGTTAGCCTCAATATAGGCGTCTACTTCGGAGAGAGCGGCCGTAACATTGCCTAACGCCTCATAAGACCAGGCCAGGTAAAGGTGAACGTCCTCCCTGTGAACGGAGTTCAGGTCTATATAGCTGTTGAAAGCGGCGATGGCCGGTTCATAGGCTTCGGCATAGTAATCAACCAGCCCCCGCTGGAACGGATCCACCTCCACACTGGCATCTATAAGGGCCACCAGCGCCAGATAACTTTCATATGCCTGGGGGTAATCGGTTACGGCCGTGAGGAAGTTTTCGTTAGCTATCTCAACGTTTCCCGCATCCAGGGCCGCTGTCCCAATCAGGTAATAGGTCTGTCCCCTGGTGGCGTCGGTTACGGCAAAAGAAAGGATGGCCTCGTACTCGGAGATAGCTTCCTCGTAATTTGCATCCGCCAGATACATATCGGCCAGCCGACGATGCAGTCTCAGGCGCACCAGATTCGGCGCATCTCCCTCGGTTGCAGCCTCCAAAGCGGCGTAAGCGGCCGTTCTGTCCTCTAAGGTCAGATAACAGTCGGCAATGGCTGATTGAATATAGGCTGCCATATCGGGGTTTAGGGATAGGTAGCTGTTATATGCCCCAACAGCCGCCGGGCAGTCGCCGATGCTTTCCAGGGACATTGCCAGCCAATAGTAAGCGTCCGACGGCTTGGGTTGGCCTGCGTTCTCGGTTTGTAATGCCGGATCAATGGCTGCGACCGCCGTCTCCGCTTCCGGTTCGGCCGTTGGCGGAGAAGCAGCGAAGGTTCGGGCCAGAAGCCCGTTGAACGTATCAGCCGCTGCCTGATAGTCGCCCAATTGGAAGAACGATTGGCCTAACTTTAGCAATGCTTCCTGGTTTTGCTCCTCGTCCAAAACACCGGCTGCCAGAGCTAGCTGAAATTCGTGAACGGCCGATTCGTAATCCTCATGGAAAAAGTCTAACTGGCCCAACGGGAACCGTTCGGCCGGTTCCGGGGTGGCAGTAGGAGTGATAGATGGGGTTGGCGTGACCGTTGGAATGGCTGGTACTGGGGTCGTTTCGGCCGTTTCAGGCATCCTGGTTGGCACTCCGGGGGCCAGCGTTGGGGTTGGGATCATCGTTTGGGTCGCCAGGGGAGTCGTGCCAGAAGGGCTATTGTCGTTCTGGCTGTCCTCAGCATTGTTACAGGCCACGAGGAAAAGGAGTATGAAGATAGTGAAAAGGCGTTTTCTCATCAATTCAGTCGTCGTACCAACAGGCTGTTTCCAAACCAACATTCAGTAGTTCATCGTTGGACACCGCTTCACAATCCCCGCCCACCAGCAGACGGTCCCGTTCCGGCGAATCGGACCGAATGAAGATCGGTATCGAATGGACGATTAATAAATTGGGGGCGTAATTTTGTTGGTACGCCTTATCCAAAAATAACTGTCCGCTGTAGGCGTCGTCGCCTTTGGTGTAACCAGGAAACGTTTGAGGGTCGGAAACGGCCGTCAAACTGAGCGGACTGACTATTAAGTCCGGCCGTTCTTCGGTGAGGGCGTATTCGTAATCAAATTTGTTATGCCCCGGCTTTCGGCTGCCTTCATTGGCCGGAAGGCGGGCTACATAGGCATCATTCTTGCCTAACAGGTCAACCGCCGGTCGGTGGGCAAAATATGGCAGTGTTCCGGCCCAAAACACCCCAATACTGGTGTTCGGCCAGGTAATATCCTCTAAAACTAATCCAACCTGGGCCAGTACCGCCTCCTCTCCTGGCCCTTGATAGAAGCGGTATCCGGCCAACAGCCCTGTTCCCAACGCCAGAACAACCAGCAAAACGGCCGCTGACACAGGCCGAACCTGCCAGTTCAACCAATGTGGGGTCAGGAAAGCGAGCAAAATTAAGACCGGCAGCCAGGGAGCAAAAAACCGCGCCCCGCCAAAGTCATCTCCCCCAACAAAAAGGGCATAAGCGGCCAACGGCAGTCCGGCCAGCAGCAAAACACGGCCGAGTCTGTCACCGGATTTGTAAATGCCGACAATTGCCGCTACCAACAGCAGTCCATAGAGCCGGATGAACCGCAAGAGGTATAGCAGTCCAGGCAGCAGCCGGTCATTCCAGGCTGTTAATTTCAGATAGTAGGTGTTGGGTAGTGGATACCCATAATAGACCAGTCGGAATAGGATGTGGGCCGCAGGCAGAAGAAGAATCAGCGGGCTGTATTTCAATATCTGCCGCTTGTTAGGCTGTAATCCCAATGCAACCAGGCACAGAACGGCCGCCAGCAGTGGGCCATCCACCCGGATAAGACCAAGAATACCGGCCAGGAAAAAGGTTGAAGCACGCGGTTGTTCGACCTTCGCCTCGTCCAATACCCGGATCAGCAGCCAGAGAAAGACGGCCGTCTCCAGCGGCACTTCCAGGCCAATCGTCGTCCAACGGGCCAAATCTACGATGATGACCAGCGTCAATAAGGCAGGCAGCAACCACACGCCTGGCTTGGGAACCAGCCGGTAGGCGAGTCGTGCCGTCAGCACCAGCACCAACCCGGCCAGAAAGATATTAATCAGCAGGACGACCAGGCTGGTCAGGGTATCGGGAATTGTGAACAGATGAACGGCGGCCATCACCAGCAGCCAGCCAAAGTTGCTGTAGCCCTCTACCGGCGGCTGGCCCGGATTCCAGACCAGGCCGTAGCCGTCCACCAGATTACGGCCGTATCGCATCGAAATCATCATGTCGTCATGGAGCCAGAAGACGAGACGGCCGTTCGGCAGCACCATTGACTGGTTGTTCCCGATTGCAAAACCATAAATTAAAGCCATAAAAATCAGGGCAAAGATCAACCAACGGCGGCTGGGCCAGTTATTAATCCGTTCCCAAAACGGCAAAATTTTGCTCTCTTTCCTCGACTGCTTCTTTTCCATACCAACTACTTACTCTTTACTGTCTGCTTCTTAATGTACACTGGTTAAGGTTGATATACCTCACCCGTAATCCCTTCATAACGCAAATTCTGAAGGGCGGCGGCCACTGTCTGGCGTGTGATCGCCTCTCCCTGCTTATCAACTGCTTCCATTGCCTTGACCAGCAGGTAAAAAGCGTCATAAGCTGCGCCCGCATACGGCCCAGCCGTCTCATCAAAAGGCGTCACAGCCGCGTAATTCGTAAGAAATCCGGCCGGTAAATTCTGCGGCGCTGTCTCCACAAACGGCCGTTCTCCTGCTTGGAGAAATGGCAAACCGGCCTCCTGGTAAACGGGGGCGGCAGCGGTGGTTGTCTCTGGCAGCCAATCGCCGACAACGGCCACTACATCAGGATCAAGAACCAATGAATTTGCTACCTGGGAAGCCATTTCGGGATTGCTGCCGTCGTCTAACGCTACCAACGCCAGCCGAATTCGGCCGATACCGCCTGCCTCGTTCACTTCTCGCACAGCCAATCTTGCGCTGTAAATGGCATCATATCCCACTGCCCGATATTGCCCTTCAAACGGCCCAACAAGGCCAATTTTGACAACCAGCGGAGCCTGGCGACACGCCATTAACCCAACCGTCACACACAAAATTATGAAAAGCGCCAGCAACCGATTCTTAAAACCCAACTTCATCACCAATTATCAGTAATTGGTAATTAGTAATTGGTAATTAGTAATCAATCTGAAGACGGTAATTATCCAATTACCCAATTACCTAATCACAAATCACCCTCCACTACAGCGAGCGACATTAACGAGGTGTTCCTCGTAGGTTGCGCTAAAAAGATGTTGTCCTCCAGCGCCGGGCGAACAATCGGCAACAAAATAGAGATAGT
Source organism: Promineifilaceae bacterium (SeqCode) (assembly GCA_049281335.1). GTDB lineage: Bacteria > Chloroflexota > Anaerolineae > Promineifilales > Promineifilaceae > JAKEFB01. The sequence continues at coordinate 21,380 of JBAPRX010000390.1, read as the reverse complement.
CGCTCTCTTCCGGCGCTGCCGCTGCCTGTAAGGCAGACAGGCCGGGGTTGGCAATGGGGCCGGGGGGCAAATCCGGGTAGATATAGGTGTTATAGGGGGAATCGGCCGTTAGATCATTGGCCGAAAGTGGTGACTTCCACCAGAGATCTTCATTGCCGATGGCATATTGAACGGTGGCGTCCGCTTGCAAGAGCATCCCTAATTGAAGCCGGTTCAGAAAGACCCCGGCTATCAAGGGCTGCTCTGCCACATCAACCGCCTCTCGCTGCACAATGGAGGCCAGCGTGACAGCCTCAAACACCGAAAGCTGCCTTGCACCAAAAAGCTGCCGCAAGGATGGGTCTACCTGCTCGTCAAAGCGGGACAACATCAGACGGATGAGGGTAGGCGCATCCGTCTCGGTGGAAATGCGGTAAGTGCCTGGGAAGAGAAAGCCTTCGAGTGTCGCCTCCGGTGGCAAGGAGTTGAGGAAGGCGTATTCGTCAAGGGACATAAGCTGGCTTCTTCGGGCCAATGCCAGAAATTCCTGGGCGTCAATCTCGGCCGGTTGGATTGTCGCCAGATAATTAGCCATCTCCTCCAACCGCCAGCCGTTCAAGAAGTTGATTTCGACTTCCAGAATCTGGGTCTGGGTTAGGGCAACGGCCAGTTCGGGAATGGTGAGTTGGGGGTTGAGACGAAAAGAGCCAGCTACCAGTTGGCTGTCTACCCCCTGATAGCGAATGTAGTTGAGGAAAAGCTCCTGATCGAACAATAATCCGGCCGAAGCAAGATTGTCCGCTACCTGCTTCGCTCCCTGGCCCGATTCGATAACGAAAACGGCCGCTTCCGTCCCCTGACCAATCGGCTCGGCCAACTCCTCCGTTCGGGAAGAGAGGTAGTTCTCCAAATAGAGCCGTTCAATCGGGTTCAGATCGGGGCTGCCGGCCGACGACCCACTGAACCCGCGAATGCCGCTAAAGGCATCAAACAGGACCAGGACGGCCGTCACAACGGCCGTTACGGCAATAAACAGAACGGCCAACCGCAGGACCCAAACGGCGATTCCGGTCTTACCTTGCTTCTCTTCGTATGGATCTTGTCGTTGTCTCATCATTTAGGGGTTGTTGGTTATTGGTAATTGGTAATTAATGATTGGTTCGAATGATCACCAGTCACAAATCACAAATTACGATTTACCAATCTTGGTCAAACCAGTCCTTATATCTACTCTCGATGTGCATCCAGATATGATTGCAGGATGAAAGCGGCCGCAACGGCATCTACGCGCTCGCGTCGTTTTCGGCCGTGTACGCCTCGCTCTCGGAGGCTGTCTTCGGCGGCAACGGTGCTGAGACTTTCATCCCAGAATTCGATCTCAATATCCAGGCGCTTCGCCAGGTCTGCGCCATAATCGCGCACCCAGGCCACCTTTGTCCCTTCTTCTCCAGAAAGTAAAACAGGCAAGCCTATAATTAATAGCGTAATTGCTTCCTGGTCAATGATACGGCCGATTTTCTCAAAATCTGCTAACCGGGAACTGCGCTTGAAAACGGTATAGGAGCGAGCTACCAGCCCGGTTTCATCACTCACGGCGACGCCAATCCGCTTCTCGCCCAGGTCCAAAGCCATCCGTCGTCCCATACCTCTAAATTTAACACACTTTCAGCAAACTTCTCCTACGCTTCCCCCTCACTTTCCTGTTGCCCTCCCCGTCCTCCGTTTTCTTGTAACCCATCGCAATCTTGCGCAAAAAACAGACCCCTATTATTTTTCTTGACCCTAATAACGTTCCGCGTTATTATTTCTACTTGTGATTAGGAGCTTTGCATCAAAAGAAACTGAAAAACTGTTTCGCCGCCAATTTTCTCGGAGACTTCCTTCCACCATCCAACGGCGGGCAAGAATTAAATTAGAAATCCTTGATGCGGCCGAAAAATTAGAGGATCTTAGAATTCCACCATCTAATCATTTAGAAAGGCTTTCTGGAGATAGAGAAGGCCAACACAGCATTCGAATAAATTCACAATGGCGAGTCTGTTTCGAATGGTTTGAAGGGGACGCATACGATGTGGAAGTAGTTGATTATCATTGAGGTGAAGAAATGAGTGAAGACAAGTTGTTAGAACCAATTCATCCAGGAGAAATTTTGCTTGAGGAATTCCTCAAACCAATGGGCATTAGCCAATACCGGTTGGCTAAAGATATAAGCGTTCCTCCACGTCGGATCAATGAAATTGTAAAGGGCAAACGAGGCATCACGGCTAATACCGCTTTGCGGTTATCCCGTTATTTCGGCATGTCAGAACGTTTCTGGTTAAACCTGCAAACTCGATATGATCTGGAAGTAGAAAAAGATAAGTTGAAAGGCCAATTGGAACAAGACGTAAAAGTGTTGGCAACAACAAAATAAGTGAGGGGAGAAATCTTGGCTCCTTGGCGTCTTTGCGTGAAATAAATTAACCTCGGTAATATTTACTTTATCTATATCCAGGAGAGCATCATGCAACAGTGGGAATATTACACAACTTTGATCGAAGCATTAATGGAAGAAATTGATACGCAAAGTGAGCCAACGATACCAGACGACAACCACCCCAAATACTCGCCCTATGCCCTGATCCCGGAACTAAATGCCCTCGGCGAGAAGGGTTGGGAGTTGGTTTCAATCCAGCCGGTCAAGCCCGGTCGGCATCACGATGTTGTCTTGCCCGGCGCCAGTGAACTGACCTGGGCTCACCACTATCTTTGTGTTTTCAAACGGCCGCTCTAAACACCCAGATTTTAGTTTTCTCAGGTGTTGGTTTGTGGGAGATATTGGAGCTGCTAGAAAACAAAAGTCGCTATTCGGCAACTTCGATTTCGGTTTGGATGCGGATTGGGAGGTAGGGAAGTCGGCCGAACCAGTCCGGCCATATTCGCACCGTTGGATAATCGCGCAGGGGGAGAACGTCATTCAGATAAGCCATTCCCACCTCTGACTCTTGCCCCGCCACCTTCCGAACCGGCCCCTCAACTGCGAATTGGGCCGCAATTTGACCCTGACCGATCATCTCAAACGTCACTCGTCCTTCGCTGTCTACTCCCAATACCTCCCCGCTTCGAAAGTCAAGGCTCTCAGGAACCAGCTCATAGCCGGGCTTGACGGCCGATGCCAATTCCTCATAAACCAGGCCATTTGCCTGAGTCTCGTCAACGGCCGTTGCCACCAACTCTGCCCGAATCTCCAACGTCAGCCGGTTGGTCTGCTCGCCGGGGAAGTTGGAGTACGTTTCATGAAGTATCTGGGAAACGCGCAGCGAATCACGGGCCAGAAACTCATCGCCCACCAGAATCTCTTCCATGTCGGCCAGGGCCAGCGTTTGCAACTGCTGCAACACTTGGGCATGAAGCCGCTCCTGGTCCGCCTCCGTCACCGATTGGGCCAGCCGAACGCCTCCCCCTTCCATCGGTTCCAAATTTCGCACCTGCAACTGCAAAGCGAGCGTCCCTTCAATCCGATTCACCAGATTGGCTTTAACATTGCCCTCTGCTCCCGGTTCAATGGCGACCACATCCACTTCGGCCGTTCCCCCCACCACACCTGGCACTTCTACCGAAGAAAGGGTCTGGAAGACAATCCGAGAATCGGCCGAGGTACTCACCCTTGTTCCCGCCGGAACTGTCACCGGCTGGGCAATCTCATTAACAAACACCACCGTCCCCCGCGCTGGCGCATCCGGCACTTCAATCGTACCAGTCGTCTCTACATTCGACTGCCATTCCTCTTCTACAACCAACGTTCGGCCGGGAACAGACGCACCGCTGAAATTGACCGACTCCAACTGGGGATCGGCCACAATCTGCTTCACAACCTGAAGCGGCTGCACTTCTGGCCGCAACGTGATGGTCGCGCCTGGAATGGCATAGGCCGAAGCGACAAACAGCACCGCCAGCGTCAGAAAGAATCCAACAATGGCGGCATAGCGCAGCAGCCAGCGCTGCCAGATCGGCCGAGGTACGGTGCGCCGCTGCACCTCCTTACGGTCATACTCATCTAGGTGAATGGTTTTGCCGACATGCTCCCACCGCCGACGGCCGCGCCACCAGGCTCGCTGGCTCTTTTCGGCCGCTTCAATGGAGGAAAAAATGGGGAAGCCTAAGACTTTCGCATGACCCCGAACTCGGCCGTCTCCCGTTATCAATCCCACTTCCAACCGCAGTTCATCAGCACGGCGGCGCAGCAAAGCAAGATCAAGATGTTCGGCCAGCAGGTCGCCTTCCTCCGGCAGCACCAAAAGCACCCGGTGCGCCTCCACCCAATTGAGCCGGTCTTGAATGGAGACAATATCATCGTCTTCATTCAAGAAAATCGCCTGAACTGCTAACTCCCGTTCGAGAGCGGTCATGTCGTCAGGAATCGTTCAACCAAACCGGGTACGGCATCCATCGCCTCTGGCAGCTTTTCTGGATTCTTACCCCCGGCCTGGGCCAAAGTCGGCCGTCCGCCGCCGCCGCCGCCCACGATTTTGGCGACTTCCCGCACAATATCGCCCGCTTTCAGACCCCGCTTGGTCAAATCTTCGGTGACGGCCACGATGAGCAGCGGTTTGTTGTCGGATACGGCCGACAAGACTGCCACGCCCGATTTCACCCTATCTCTAAACCAGTCGGCCATCTCGCGCAAGCCGTCCATATCCACTCCCTCTACGACGGCCCGCATCAGGGAGAAGTCTTCGAACGTTTCCAAGTCCGTCATCAGGCTTTCAAACTGGCTTCGGGCCTGCCCGCGCCGGAGGGCGGCAATTTCTTTTTGGAGGGCTTTATTCTCATCCAGCAGGCTAGAGACGCGCCCTTCCAGTTCGGCAACAGGGGTGTTCAACTGACGGCCGAGTCGTTCCAAACGCGCCAATCGTTCCTGGGCGTAAGCCTGTGCGCCGTGACCGGTTACGGCCTCTACCCGGCGCACGCCAGCCCCAACCGCCTCTTCGCTGGTGAAGAAGAAGGGGCCAATGTCGCCGGTTTCGTGGACGTGCAGCCCGCCGCACAACTCAAAGCTGTACGGGGTGTCGTTAACACCGATGCGGATTGTTCGGACGATTTCGCCATACTTTTCACCAAAAAGGGCCATGGCCCCGGCCTCAATGGCCTTTTTCTGAGGCATATGGGTAATCGTCACCGGTTGATTTTCCAGAATGGCCTCGTTAATGGCCGATTCAATTTTAGAGAGCGTTTCATCGTCAACGGCCGTTTCGTGTGAAAAGTCGAAGCGCAGCCGGTCGGGGGCAACAAGTGACCCTTGCTGGGTGACGTGAGTGCCAAGCGCAGCCCGCAGTTCTCTATGGAGAATGTGAGTGGCGGTGTGATTGCGGCGAATGTCCCAACGCCGCCGGTCGTCTACCTCCAGGGCAGCCAACTGGCCGACGGAGACGCTGCCCTGTATCACTTTGCCCACATGAATAACCGGCCCATTATCCGGCCGTTGCGTGTCTTCAACCCGTACAACGCCATCGGTGGCGGCAATTCGTATCCAGCCGGTGTCGCTGACTTCGCCACCCGCTTCCACGTAAAAAGGCGTTCCGGCGGTCACAATTTCGACTTTCTCGCCCATTTCGGCAACACCGGTGCTTTGCCCATCTTTGATGATAGCCAGCACTTCGGACTCCATCTGCGGCCCGGAATAAGGGTCGTAGTCTATGCCTGACTGTGGCAGAAGACCCTGTTCAATCAGTTCGTTCAGGAGGCGGGCATAGACGTTTTGTTCCTGGTCATACTCGCCAATGCTGCCTGCGCCGCTGGCCTGGGAATGGGCAGCACGGGCTTCCTTATAACCAGCCTCATCAATCTCGAAACCTCTATCTTTGGCCTCGTCCCTGGTGATTTCCAGGGGCAGTCCATGGGTGGCATAAAGATTGAAAACGGTTTCGCCGGGGATGACTTTCTCGCCCGCTTCCTTTAGCTCGTTCATGATCTCATCAAGTTGGGCGAGGGAGCCGTCCAGCACCTTGATGAAGCGATTTTCTTCGGCCGTTACGGTGCGGAAGATCAACTCCTGGTTACGGACGAGTTCGGGGTACACATCGCCCATCTTCTCTATAAAGACACGGGCGATTTCTGCCAGAAACGGTTCGGTGAAGCCAATTTTTCGGCCGAATCGGGCCGCCCGTCGGATGATCATGCGGAGGACGTAAGAACGTCCCTCATTGCCGGGCAGAACGCCGTCGCCAATCATGAAAGTGGCAGCACGGCCGTGATCGGCAATAACCCTGTAGGCAGTTTCTACTTTACGATCTTGCCTCTGTTCGTCGCTATGACCTAGAAGTTCCTGAACCCGGTTCATTGCCGGTGTAAAGAGATCAGTGTAATAAGTGACCGGAACCTGCTGCTGGATCGTGGTCAGCCGTTCCAAGCCCATACCGGTATCCACGCCGGGGTTGGGTAAGGGGGTTCGGGTTCCGTCTTCATCCTGGTTATACTGCATAAAGACCAGATTCCAGACTTCCAACCAACGGCCGCAGTCATTGTCCAGCAAAACGCTGCAATTTTCTTCGCCGCAGGTGCAGTGTTCCGGCCCCCAGTCGTAATGGATTTCGCTGGTCGGGCCGCAGGGGCCAACATCGCCCATCATCCAGAAGTTGGTCTTGTCGCCCATTCGCAAAACCCGTTCGGGATCAACGCCGACTTTGTTTACCCAAATATTGTAGGCGTCATCGTCGCTTACATGAACGGTGTACCACAGCTTTTCAGGCGGAATCTGGCAAACTTCCGTTAAGAAGGTATAAGCAAAGCGAATCGCTCCTTCTTTGAAGTAGTCGCCAAAGGAGAAATTGCCCAGCATTTCAAAGAAAGTGTGATGCCAGTCGGACGGCCCGACATTTTCCAGGTCATTGTGCTTGCCCTGCACGCGCATACATTTTTGGGCAGTGGTAGCGCGGTTGTAGCTCCGTTTTTCCTTGCCCAGGAAGACATTGACGAACTGATTCATCCCGGCGTTGGTGAAGAGCAAGGTTGGGTTATCGTAGGCAGGCAGGGGGGAACTGCTGACGACCTGATGGTTCAATTCCTCATAATATTCTAAAAACGCATTCCGAATCTCGGCGCTTGTAATTGGTTTCATAAATAGTTTGCAGTTTCCTATAAAGTTAGCCACGAATTAACACGAATGGACACGAATTAAATGGTTTCAGGGATAATGTCCCTTCGCTTGTCGGAGCTATGACATAAGATGGTTTTGTTGGGAATTTTACGAGAGCTTGCGAACGAATGCAATTTGATCGGAAATGACGAGGTAGTAATGGAGGAACAACGTTATTCTATCGTATGAAAGCTGTCTACAATCCGATAGTAATCATCAAGATATTGGTCAAGATCTTCTGTATCAACCTGCAATCGAATCATAAGCATATCATCTGGTCGGGCAATGTATACTTCTTCAAAGGTTCTTTCTACATTGCCATACCGTCGCACGATGACTTTATTTCCATCAACAAAATCGATCCGGGAGCTGAGTTCCCGATAAATATATCTTGATCGCCGCTCGCCGATGTTGAGGTGAATGATTCGACGCTCTCCCCACTCCACTACATCATCAAGCGTCGGGGTTTCGGCCGACATCTGTTCAATACTTATCTTAAAATCACTATACAAAGAACCATATATTCGTAATTTGATTTCACTTGCTCCCCTGTCACCGTACTCACCGTAAGTGTGAGCCGACCATTTTGTCGGGTAATCTACAGAAAAATGGTATAGGTCATTTGTTATCGTTTTCCACTCGCCCGCAGGACGTAGGTAATTCCAAAGCCCCAAATTATGACTGGCGACCAACAACCAGAACAAAATAAATACTACGGTAAAAGGCCTGGGAAGGTCTATCTTTTTGCGAATCATTTTATGGCTCCGCCTGCTCAAGCAATCATGAATTACGCCGTGCGCTTCGCCTCTTTTACGTGGCCGATGGCGAGGAAGTCTTCGGCAAAACGTCGGCCGTATTCATCCAGCAGTGACTCAATCCGAGCCGGGTCAGGAGAAGCCACAATCAACCCCGCGTGCTGTTTCTTGTTAATGCGCCAGACAATCTCTGGTTCCTGATAGCCGGACATGTCGGGCCACTCCTGCCGGGCCAGGCAGACCAGAATACCCGCGTAATCGTGGCGGACTTCCGGCAGGTGATACGTCTCCTTGCGGGCCTGGGCGACTTCGATTTTGGCCCATTCTGACCACAGATTGACCCCTGTCGCCGCTTCTACTGTCTCGGCAATGTGTGCGCCCCCCACTCGTGCGGCCGTTTCCAGGAAGTAGAATCGGCCGTCGGCATGGCTGCGAATGTACTCCGTATGGGTTACGCCCCGCACCATCCCCAACTCGCCCATCAGGCGGCCATTTAACGCTTTCAACGCCGTCGCCTCTTCCCCATCATGCGGCAGGGTGCGGGTCATAAAGACGCCGCCCTCATGGGAAACGCTCATTGGGGGACGGCCGTATTTGTGGGCCGTCGCAAAAACGATCTCTTTCTCCGAAACAATTGCATCCACGTGGTAAACGTCACCCGGAACAAACTGTTCCAAGAGGTAAAAAGATTGTTGATCGCCCAACTCATTAATCCAGGCCCAAACCTCTTCGGGCGAATTGGCCTTTTTAATGCCCACCGATCCCGCCTCAAAACGGGGCTTAAAGACCCAGGGCGGCGCGACGGTCGCCATATATTCATTCAGGCGATCATAATTCAAGATGTGAATAAAGGCAGGAACCGGAATACCTGCTTCTTCGGCTTTCTTTCGCATCGCCAGCTTGTCCCGAAAATAACGGCCGGTTGTGTCCCCCATCCCTGGAATTCGCATATGTTCCCGCAAATTAGCCGCCAGTCGGACATCATAATCATCCAGGCCAATGACCCGATCAATGGTATTGGTACGGGCCAGGAAAGAAACGCCAAACAAAACATCTTCATGGCGCGAAAGGTCAGGCATCAAGAAAACATCATCCAGCGCCTCACGCGGCCAGGCTTCATCTTTGAGCTTTTCTTCGGTTACTAAAAAGACCCGACAGCCCAACTGCTTCAAGGTTGACATAAAGCTCTCCCCCTTAAATCCACTGGCAATACAAACAAATGTAAGTGGCTGTGACATGGAATCCTCCTGTTTTTTAATGCAAAGCCGCAAAGGGGCAGAGACGCAGAGAATTTTGGCTGATTGGGTTGATTGAACTTAATCAACCAATAAACCAATCAACTCCCTCACTGCGGCGGCTTATCCAACGGCGGCGCAACGGCCAGATAATCTGATGCAAATCGGCCGCTGTACTGCCCTAAGAGTTCCTCTATCCGTTCGGTACTGTCGGCCGTTACGATCAATCCGGCATGGTAAGCCTTGCCTTCCAGCCGCCAGACAACCTCCGGATCATTGTAGCCCGACATATCGGGGTATTCTTGTTTTGCCAGACAGACAAGAATCCCGGCGTAATTCTGGCGCACTTCCGGCAGTTTATACGTCTCATTTCGGGCAGCGGCAATCTCCAATCTGGCCCATTCTCGCCAGAGATTGACGCCGGTGGCCGCCTCGACAAACTCGGCGATGTTGGCGCCGCCGACGCGGGCGGCCGTTTCCAGGAAATAGAATCGGCCGTCTTCCCGACCGCGAATAAACTCCGTATGTGTCACTCCCCGAACCATACCCAATGCCTTGACCAGCTTCTTATTCATACTCAACAGCGATTTTGTCTCTTTGGAAGTACGCTGCATGGTGCGGGTCACAAAGACCCCACCTTCGTGGGCGACATTGATCGGTGGCTGCCAATATTTGTTTGGCTCGGCAAAGGTGACCTTTTCATCCCATACGATTGAGTCCACGTGGTAAACATCGCCGGAAATGTATTGTTCCAGCAGGAAGTAAGATTGTTCATCGCCCAGCTTGTCCAGCCAGCGCCACAATGCTTCCTGATCGTGAATGACCTTAATGCCCATCGCCCCCGCTTCGGTGCGCGGCTTTAACACCCAGGGCGGCGGAATCCGACCCATAAATTCCCGCAGATCATCATAATTCAAGACCGGCACAAATTCAGGAACCAGCAGCCCTTTCTCCTGCGCCCGGAATCGCATGGCTAACTTATCGCGGAACCGTCGGGCTGTTGTCTGGCCCATCCCCGGTATACGGGTGTGTTCTCGCAGCGCAGCGGCCGTTAAGACATCATAATCATCCAGGGGAATGATGCAGTCAATGTGCCGGGCGCGTGCCAGGTAGCTGACCGCGTGGAGAACGTCTGGCATGGCCGATACATCCGGCATAAGAAAGCGTTCATCAACGGCCGACATCGGCCACGCTTTGTCGGCTATCTTCTCGCGGGTCAACAGAATAACGTGACACCCTTCCTCATGGCAGGCTTCAAGAACGGTTGTTCCCTTAAAATAACTGGCGAGGCATAGGACTGTTGTTGGCCGATCTTGCATCATATCAAAAAATCTCCTGGTAGGTAAAACGTAATGCGTAAAACGTAAGGGGTTTACGTTTTACGCATTACGTCTCATCTACGCCTATTGTACTGGAGTTTTACAGGCATGAGTAGCTTAAAGGCCAATCAGATTAACGACTGATCCCAGGACGATTGCCCCACCCAGACCCAGAGCGAGATAAAGGGCAAAGACACGACGGGAAACAACGCCCCATACGGCCGTCATCGCCGGAATTGTCGTCACCGGCCCGGCAATCAGGAAGGCAATCGCCGCTCCCGAATGCATCCCTTGTGCCAGCAGTCCTGATACAATCGGCAGCGCCGCCAGGTTATTCAGGTACATCAGTACGCTTTACAAGATGCTGACAACAAAAGCGGGCCAGACGCTCAAGACGGCCGAGACTACAAAATATATATGAAACGGATTGTCAAGCGACCTTTTCCTTTTAAGCCGCTATCTTCTATAATTCGGGCATGGCGAACCCTATTGGAACCACCGAACAACCGGCCGAAATGTTAGATACCGGAAAAGCGCGTCCCTGGCCTGTTAGAGTTTTGACCATTTTATTAGTTGTTCAGGCAGTTGGTCTTTTTGGACTCAGCGTCTTAAATTACAATCCAACGATCCTTCAACAAGAAAATGACCTCTTAGGGCTTCTCCTCACCATTTTTTCTGAACTGACCCGTACAATCGCTTTTGGCGCTCTAGGACTGCTTGCTGTTGTGGCTGCATTAGGATTTTTGTGGTTGTGGCGAACTGGCTGGCCTTTAACAATGCTGCTGCAAGGGCTGTGTCTTCTGACTTCCCTCGGCCTATATTTACGCGGCGGCCCTCCTTATATCTTTGCCATAATGAGTTACTGTATTCTGATGGTCATTTATCTTCACCACCCGGAGATACAGCAGGCGTTTCATACTAAACAACGACAAGATACCAAGATGGAAGATGCCGCATGACGCCTCAGGAGGAACGGCTGCTCTTACGCAGATTTGAACCAGTTGTTAGATATACCAAGGGAGAACAATTTTTCCCAACCGACATTGAGCATTACCTTAAAGCCTCTAGTTTGTGGGTACAACGGCCGAATCGCTACCCGCTCCGAATCTGGGGTGAAGGGGACCTGACCCCTGAAAGACTGGCCGAGCCTCGTAATCACGGATTTGACGCCACTTACTACCTAAAATTCATTGAACCTCTCAATATCACCGAAATCGCCCGCCACCGGATTCGAGAAGGGCTGGCCCGTAAATCGGATCATGCATTTCGGGCCGGGCCGGGGCGGCTGGCGCGGGTTGGCTATGGCTCTCGCTTTGTAGATGCCCTGTTTTCGCTGTCGCTCTTGGCACGCGGCCGGGTTCCTGGCGACACGGCCCTGGCTGCCAGTATCGCCTACCAGGAGATTCTAAGAGAACACGAACAGTATCGCTATTACGGCCGTGTTGTGGAACAAAGCGACTGGATCATTCTCCAATATTGGTTCTTCTACGCCTACAATAACTGGCGCTCCGGCTATGTCGGCGCTAATGACCACGAAGGCGACTGGGAAATGATCTGCATTTACCTCTATCGAGACGATGAGGAACAGATCCATCCCGAATGGGTCGCCTACGCTTCCCACGACTTCTCTGGCGACGACCTGCGCCGCCGTTGGGACGATGAGGAATTAGAAAAAGTGGGCGAACACCCTGTTGTTTACGCCGGGGCCGGTTCCCATGCCAGCTACTTCCAAAAAGGAGAGTATCTGGCCGAAATCGAGCTGCCTTTTCTGACGCCCATCATCCGCTTTACCCGCCGCCTACAGGATTTTTGGCAAAGGAACTTCCTACCCTATGATCAACGTAAGTCCTCGGACGGAGAAACAAGTTTGATTTTCAGCATCTTCCGGGTTCCCTTTGTGGATTATGCACGCGGCGAGGGACTAAGTCTCGGCCCCGAACAGGAAAAAGTCTGGAACGAACCGGTCGTTATTTCAGACCCACCCCCCTGGGTCTCCCAATACCGAGGGTTGTGGGGGCTGTTCGCCCAAGACCCATTCGCAGGCGAAAATGCCCCGGCCGGCCCAATGTACAACCGGGACGGGACTGTAAGACAGGCCTGGTATGACCCCCTCGGTTGGGCTGGGCTGGACAAGGTTCCCCCACCCCAGGAACGGCTGGCATTGATACAGGCAAGACGCACCGAAATCAAAGCCGACATCAGCAACATTGAAAATCATATTGAGGAGAAAAGCCGGGAACTGCACAAAATGGGCATCGAATTAGCCAGTATGCGCGGATTTCCCCACCTCCGCAACGCTCGAAATCTTCAACAGGCAAAAATCAACGACTTTTCCGAAGAGTTAGACCAGCTTCTTCATCAAGTTGCAATGGATGAAAGTTCGTTAGAAACATTACAACTCTACGCCGACCGGATAGAAGCGGGCGAACGGTCGCCGGTTCGGGCGCACATTCGTCGTGCCCATCACCCCACCTCCAGCGAAAGCATCCGGCTGAACAAACTGGCCGAAATTTGGGCCGCCATCAGCATTGGTTTGATGATGTTCAGCTTCATTTTATTGGCTGTCTTTGCCAGAGATTTCCTTATCTACGGCATTGCCTCAGTCATTTCCGTCATCGTCTTTGTCGAGGCCAGCTTCCGGGGACAAATCACCCGTTTCATCACCAGTATTACGGTTGGCCTGGCTGTTGTTTCCGCCCTGATTATCTTTGTGGAATTCTTCTGGACTATCGTTGTCCTGGTCGTCCTCATTTCTGGCGGATACATCATGTTTGAAAACCTTCGGGAGCTGCGCAGGTAATCTAGGATCCAGGCGTACTTTCTGGCTCAGGCGTCGCTGGCTTGAATGGTTCCGTCACAATCTCGACCGTACTCAACTCCCCACCTCTGACCTCTACCTCCGCATGATATTCAACCCCTTGCAATAAGACGACGATGAGATATTTTCCGGGCGCCATATCCCCAATAACGAAGTTCTCGGCCAGCACCTCATCCGGGTTTATCAGATTTTGGGGATCGCCCAGATATGTCCAGGTAGTGTAACTTTCTGATCCATCCCCTTGACCAATCGCATTGACCGCCACCCCCTGCCACGGCCGTCCTTCGGGATCAACGACACGCCCGGCAACCAGCCCCCTGCTCGTCGGCGGATTGACCCAGAGCAGTGGATTGCGGGTAGAACCAAAATCATTGGTTCCAACTCGTACCTCAATATGAAGATGGGCCACCGTCGCCGCCCCACCAACCCCAACTTCCGCCACCTGATCGCCCGGATTCACCTGCTGGCCGGCTGACACTGTCAAATTCAAGACGTGGCCGTAAACGATATAAACGGGCTGGTCAAGCCATTTTTGATCCAATTCAATCACAACCAGATGGCCGTACCAGTCACAGCGCCAGCCATACAGGCGGCTGTAATCATCGCTGGCAACCACAACCGTTCCAGCCGCCATTGCCAGTACCGGCGTTCCTAACGGCTCAGAAATATCTACCCCGTTATGGAGCAAATAACGGCCGTTCACATCATACCCATACGGGAACCAATCTGTATAGAGCAGCCGACTGCCCCCTGCAAAGGGATGCGAAAGCCAGAAATGTTGATCCTCTTCCCCAATCGGTGATGGCCAGCTTTGGGCTGGAAGAAAGTAATGGTTATAGTCCGGCTTTAATGGCGCTGGATCGGGACAGGTGCGGTCAATGCCGTCCGCTATCACATCTGGCGTTAGCGAAGGGGGTGGACTTGGCGTCAATGTCATGGTTGGCAAAGTTGTCGGCGTCTCCGTCGGCCTGGGCGTTGAGGTTGGAACGGCCGTCGGCGTTGCAGGTGGCCCGGCGGTTGGAACTGGCGTGTACGTGTCTGGCGGGAGTGGGAGAACGGCCGTTTCTGCAACCACCGCCTCCACCTCCACCGTCTTTGATTGACTATGCGAAGCGATGGTAGGGACGGCCGCTGCCGCTTCACCTTCCCCACTGCTGCGAATCGGCCGATTCTCCCAGGCCAACCAGGTGACAGGAACCAACAGAACTAAAATGGAGGCAATAAGAACAATTTGAATACTACGTTTCATCACAAATTGGTGATTGTGCCTGACAATCATCCCCCCGGCAACCTGCTACTGGTCAGCACACTTAGAATACCCAGCGTTTCCCTGCAATTATGTTATAATTACAGTATGGCATTACAAGAAATAGTTGCCCTACCACGAATAGGATATCCTGATTCAGATGGAGAACCTATGGCTGAGAGCGATTTCCAGCGCAAACCTCTAACCTATGCTGTCGAAGCTCTCAGCACTTATTTCCAGAATCGGCCGAATGTCTACGTCTCCGGCAATCTATTCATCTATTACGAAGAAGGTAATCCCCAAGCCAATGTCGCCCCAGATGTATTTGTGGTATTTGGCGTTGAGAAAAGAGATCGCCCTTCTTATTTCCTGTGGCAGGAAGGAAAAGCCCCGGATTTTGTTCTGGAGATCACCTCAAAAAGCACGGTTAGCGTAGACCAGGGGTCAAAGCGGGGTCTGTACGCTTATCTAGGTGTTCAGGAATATTTTCAATACGATCCTGTTGGAGATTATTTACGACCGGCGCTTAAAGGGCTTCGCCTTACCGGAGAAAACTATCTCCCTATCACCGAAACTATTAAACCGGACGGCACATTAATTCTAACTAGCCAGGTTCTAGGTTTAGAGCTCCGACTTACTAACGAAGGGTTACGTTTCTACAATCCCGAAAGTGGCAAGAAGCTCTTAAATCTTCAAGAGTCTGAAAAAGCTCTCCAAGAAGCAGAAGCACGAATAGCAGAGCTAGAAGCAGCCCTCAATGAGTTAAATAAAAAGTAAGCTGGAACTATAAGATTCGCTGCCCAAGCAGGGAGCCAACCAACCCCACAGCTAACTCGGCCGTTTTGTTGCCCTCGTCCAAGATAGGATTAATTTCGACCACATCCATTGAGCTAACACGGCCGCTGTCGCCCAAAATCTCCATTAATAGATGCGCCTCGCGGTAAGTCAGACCGCCGAGCACGGGTGTACCGACGCCGGGCGCTTCCACCGGGTCCAGGCTGTCCATGTCCAGGCTGACATGAATCCGCGATAAATGGCGCAGCCGGTCGAGCGCCTGACGGGCGACTGCTGCCATCCCCAACTCATCCAGGTGCCGCATGGTAAAGACGCTGACGCCGCTGCGGTTGATCCGCTGCCTTTCCATTGGGTCCAAATTACGGATGCCAATCTGGACGACATGGGTCGGGTGAACCTTTGGCCCCGTATAGCCGACGTTGATCAGCCGCTCATCCCCCTGCCCAACCAAAACAGCGACCGGCATCCCGTGAATGTTGCCAGATGGTGACGTCTCTGGCGTATTGAAATCACCATGTGCATCTACCCAAATAAGGCCGATTTGCTCACCTTCGGGGGCGGCAGCGGCCACTGTACCTATGCTGATACTATGATCGCCTCCTAAGAAGATGGGGAACTCATTTTCGGAAACACATTGTCGGCCGATTTCGAAAATACTCTGGCAGGCCGTCACAACCGCCCTCAAACGCCGTGATTCCCCTTCCGCTACCTCTTCCTCAGGGTTGGGAACCGGAACATTCCCCTCATCACGGGCTTCAAAACCCAGTTGGGACAAGCTGGCCTGTAATCCGGCGTAGCGAACGGCGCTTGGCCCCATATCCACCCCGCGCCGGTTCTGGCCTAAATCCATCGGCACCCCGATCAAACGAACCTTTTTTTCCATAAGCCTTCCTCACTACAATATGCCCTTGTGGGCTGGCTGGATTATAATCGAATTACCATGAGAGACATCATCCTGCCTGCCCGCCTGCCCTGGCCTGCTGATTGGACTGAGATTTTCGGCCGTTCCGCGTCACTCGTCATTGAAATTGGCTTTGGCAATGGAGAATTCTTGCTAGATTTGGCCCAGAAACGGCCGGATCAAAATTTTCTCGGCCTGGAAATCTCCTTGCCATCCTTATATAAAGCAGAAAGAAAGATTGAGCGATTGGGTTTAAGTAATGTTTGGGCCATGCAGAGTCAGGCCAAAATTGCGCTTTGGGCTTTATGTCTGCCCGGCAGCGTAGCCGAAATATACATCAATTTTCCTGACCCCTGGCCCAAACCAGCCCATTATGAACGGCGGCTTATCAACGACCGATTCCTCCATCTGGCGGCAACCCGGATGGCGGTAGGCGGCCGTCTTTCTGTCGCCACCGACGATGCAGATTATGCTGCCTGGATTCAGGAAGCATTTGCTAACTGCGCCTACTTTGAGAACCCATTTACGGCCGATTATCTAACCGAAGACAAAGAACGGCTTCGCACCAAATACGAAAAAATCGCTATCGCAGCAGGGCGAACCTGTCACTACTTCATGCGGCTCCGCAGCCCAGTTCCGGCCCCCGATCCCTTTCCTATTCCAACGGAGTTACCCATGCCTCACGCTATTGTTACCAGCCCCATCTCGCTGGATGAAACCAGCCGCCATTTTGAGCCGCAGTCCTGGTCAATGGGAACCACCCACCTCCGGCTCAATGAGCTTTACCGGTCCGAATTCCACGAAGCCCTGATGGTAGATGTTTATCTGAGTGAAGAGCCGCTGGATCAGCGGGTGATGTTAGTTATCACCAGGCGCAAAGAAGGCGATTATCTGATACACTTACACGAGGTCGGTTTTCCCCGGCCAACCACCGGCATTCATTTTGCCGTTTACCGCCTTGCCAAATGGCTGGCAGGACTTGATCCAGGCGGCAAAATTGAATCTCACAAATTAACACCCGCAGTCCTTGATGAACAGCGTCATGCGTAAAACGTAGCTCATTACGTTTTACATCTTACTTTTTACTCCTATGCAACTTGATCTCGAACTCTATCGTGAAGAAGTCCTGGTCAGTGAGAAGCCGCCCGTTCGGATAAGCGTCATTGACATATCCCCGGAACGGCCGGAACAGACATTGGTGCTTATTCACGGCTTTGGGGGACGGGCGCGGCAGTGGCGTTATCAGATTGAATCTTTCGCCGAGCGCAACCGGGTGTTGGCGTTGGATATTCGGGGACACGGCCGATCCAGCCGCCCACTGTCCGGCTACGAAATGCCGCGAATTCTGGAAGACATCATTACCACACTGGATGGACGGGGCGTTACCGAACCATTTGTCCTGGTAGGCCACTCTTTTGGGGGCGCCATCGTGACCGACCTGGCCTACAACTATCCCGAACGAGTCAGCAAGCTGGTTCTCATCGCCTCGGCGGGAGAATACAAGATTCATCCCACATTCCGCTTTGCCTTCCGCCTCCCCGACCCGGTATTGCTTGCTATTCAACCTGCTGTTCGCAACCTTGTAGACGCTTCCGTTCCAGCCCTAAAGCGTTTTTTCCTCAACAATCTGCGCAAGTGGCAGGGCTGGGACACCTTCCCCAAGCTCAAAATGCCGACCATGATCATCATGGGTGAAAAGGATATCGTGCTGCCCCAGGCCGCATTCGCCCGCGTGGCCGAACTGATGCCGGAGGCAGAGGTGGTTCAGGTCGGCGTCTCGGCCCATATGGTTATGCTTGAACGGCGGGATGCTGTCAATCGCGCCATCGAACGGTTCATTGAAACCGATTCGGCCGATCACCATGTTCTCTGGCGCGGCGGCGAATCGGACGAATTAGAGCCGGGAACGGGAAGCCTGTTGGCCGAACGGCCGTGGCTCGTTCACTATGAATCGGGCGTTCCTTTTACCATTGATATTCCCCGGCTGCCCCTGACCCGGCTGTTGGATCGGGCCTGGCGGCGCTTTCCCCGCAGACCGGCCATTATTTACCAGGGTCGAACGGTCTCCTACAAAACACTCAGCGCCCAGGCCGCCCGTTTTGCCAATGCCCTCCAATCTTTAGGCGTCAGCCAGGGCAGTAAAGTCATGCTGCTGCTGCCCAATGTCCCCCATTTAGTCATTGCCTTCTTCGGCACGCTCCGGCTGGGAGCTATTGTGGTCATGGGCAACCCACTTTCCACAACGGCCGAAATCATCCGGGAAGCCCGGTCGTCAGAGGCGGAGGTGCTGGTTACACTCACCCGATTCAAGGACAAAGCCACTGCCATCAGACAAGAAAGCCAAGTCCGTCACGTCGTTTACGCCAATGTCAAGGATTATCTCCCCTTCCTAAAGCAGATCCTCTTCACCATGTTTCAGGAAAAAGCGAAAGGGGACAAGCTGGAAAGTCTGGACCAAGCCGACCGAGAGTGGAACAAGTTCTTACGGCAGTACAATCCCAAACCGCCGGAAGTTAAGATTAATCCGACAGATACGGCCGTCATTCAATTTACCGGCGGCACAACCTCCACCCCGAAGGGTGTGACCCTCAGCCACCGCAATCTGGTCGCCAATGTCATGCAAACCCGTTCCTGGATACCAGACTTACAAGATGGCAACCAGACGATTTTATGCGCCCTGCCTTTCAGTCACGTCTATGGCATGACAACGGCCATGAACTTTGCCATCAGCACCGGCTCCAGCATGATTTTACTGCCGACCTTCGACACTGAAGAGGTACTGGAACATATTCGCAAATATCGGCCGACTCTCTTCCCCGGCGTTCCGGCCATGTACGTCGCCATCAACAACTTTCCGGGGGTGCGTAAGTATAATATTCGCTCCATCAATGCCTGTCTGAGTGGGGCCGCACCGCTCCCGATTGAGGTGAAAGAAGCCTTTGAGAAGCTAACGAAGGGCAAGCTGGTGGAAGGCTATGGCTTGAGTGAAGCCAGCCCCGTGACCCACGCCAATCCGATATACGGCCGAAACAAAACCGGCTCCATCGGTATCCCGGTGCCGAACACCGAAGCCCGCATCCTCGATTTGAGAACGGGCAAGCCGCTGCCACCGGGCCATATTGGCGAACTGGCGGTGCGCGGGCCACAGGTCATGGCCGGGTACTGGCTGGATGAAGAAAGTACCCACCGGGTGCTTGATGCCGAGGGCTGGCTGCGAACCAACGATATTGCCAGAATGGATGAGGATGGCTATTTTCAGATTATCAGCCGCCGCCAGGATATGTGGACGGGCGAAGATGAACGACCGGCCTTCCCGCGAGATGTCGAGGAAGTGATTTACGAACTGCCGGAGGTGCGGGAGGTGGTTGTGGTCGCTTTGGCAAATCGGCCGATTGCCTTCGTCAGCGTCAAAGATAAGGTCCGGCTGCCCGCCAAGACGATTATCGCTTTCTGCCAGCGCCGCCTGCCGCCGGAACAGGTTCCCAGGCTGGTTATCTTCGTCAGCGACTTTCCCCGCAGCTTCATCGGCAAAGTGCTGCGCCGGGAGCTGATTGCCCGGTATCAAAATGAGATTACGACGGCAACCGGATCGGCCGAAGCGGGAAGCGTCGGGGATTATCTCGTCGGACTAGATGACTAATCTTTTGAAAAGGCTATGGCGTATCCGCTTTTTCAAAGCGTCTCGTTAGAAACAATTCCTGACCAACGTATGTAAATTTATACAGTGCGGACGCCAATTTTCTTTCTCCAATCTGACAATCAGACCAATTAATTGTTGTCGCAGTGCCTTCCGTTGGTTCAATCACCCCATAGCAATCATCTCCTAAAATCTTGATGCCTGCGGCTGATACCTCTATTTCATAGTCGTTGTCTTCCTGACGCCAGGTAAATCCGGCAAACAAAACCGTATCTAACTGGAATCTCTGACTCAGGGTAAGCCCGCTATTGAAAGTATATTCATAGAGTCCTGCTGGGAGTTCAGGCGATTCACATTCGCCTGCATCAATCCGAATTTTGCCCCCTTCTACCAACTCATAATTCCCCGTGCAATCCTTAAATAAAATTGCACCATCTTCCGAGAATTCAAAGGTAGGCGAACCAGGAAGCCTGCTGTCTTTCCATCGTCCAAGGATGAGAGAAGCGGCGTTTTTCGGCGGGGCTGATGTGGGCAGGGCAAAAGTTGGACTGCTGCTGATTTGGTATGTTTCTCCTTGCAATGTATAGATTTCCTGACGTTGGTTGATCCAGATCATGCCCCCATTTTTGGCGTCGGATGTGAGGAAGGATTGAAAACGGCCGTCAGTCGTTATCGCTTCGGCCGTTGCCCACCCTAACCTGTCACGCACACCGGGTTCCTCAAGCCAGATTTTTCGAAACCCTTCGGCAGGTAAAGAACGGCCGTCAGGCGGGCTTTCTCCAATACCAGAAAGAGGGGGCGCGTCAAAATCTTCCTGACCTGATGGATAGTAAGTTTGGTAACGGCTATCTAAATAGAAAACGTAGCGTTGGACTGGATAAGTACCGGCCTGACTAACCCGCATCATCGCTCCTCCTTCAAAAGATTGGTAAGTTATTTCAACAAGCCAGGCTTCGGGCAGGATTCGGGGATGAGTTGTTGAGGGGCAGCCTGGTTGCGGGTCAACCATGCTAAATGCGCCTTCTGGTAGGTAATGGCAATTCGATTTTGACAGGATGACTTTAATCGGAGCATGAAATGGCGTCGCCGTCGGGATTGGCTGCCCTAAGGAGCTATTCCCACCATTTGCCAGCAATACGAACAATGGGAGAAAAAGAACGACCAGGCCAATGAGTACATATAACACATCCTTTCGTTGTTTCATCTGTCTCACCTCTTTCTGGTTAGACGGTAGCATAGTAGAGACAAATCAACCCAATGCTAACAATACAATCTATCTACGTTCCAAGTCATCCTCTAAGTCTTATGATTAGCGCAGCGAAGTTTCCCTCACCTGCTCCACCTCTCTTGTTGCCGGGAAAATTTTTTTCCAATATAGTGCTGTCCATGAGAAAATTTTCACTGGTTTTTCTGGCAATATTCCTGTATATCTTGCTCTGGTTTGGGGCGGTTGCTCTGGCAGTTGTCGTTAGTGGCGGGGACGAAGATGTGGGGTTAATCATTGCTTTGGGAACGTTGATCATCTTCCCTGTTACACTGATTCCCTTTATGCAAGTCGTCGCCAAGCGAGTCTTCTATTTT
>JBAPRX010000389.1:0-3959 GCA_049281335.1 Promineifilaceae bacterium (SeqCode) | reverse complement strand
GGTTGGGCCATTTCAGGAGGACGTCTACGGGGTTATATAGCAAGGGGCCGACTTCGTAAGCGGGTTCGCCAACCAATCCCTTTGGGTCCAGGGCCAGCCAGGGCTGCCGTTCGGCCGTCATTACGTTCCAATGATGAAAATCGCCATGCAGCAAGACGAGTTCATCGGCCGAGGCCATTAATTCCCGGTAAAGGGATTCGGCCTGCTCCACCAGCTTTTTAGGAAATGGCCCTGTGCCTCCCTGGAACTCATTTCGCAGCCGGTCCAGCCCTTTTCTCCAATCGGCAATGGTGGGGAAAGCGTGATCTTTTGGCGCGGGCCGCCACAACTGTTTCATTAATTCGGCGGCAACGGCCGTTGCGGCCGTATCATCCTCCCCGGCCAGCTTTGACAACATCTCACCCGGCCGAATTCGCTCCAGAAGCATCGCCCCCTCTTCCGGCGCTCCGGCGAGCAGTTTGACTATTCCCCTGCCATCATAAATTTCCAAAGCTTTAATCTCTGTTTGCAACTCCTGCCGGGGAA
Organism: Promineifilaceae bacterium (SeqCode); assembly: GCA_049281335.1. GTDB lineage: Bacteria > Chloroflexota > Anaerolineae > Promineifilales > Promineifilaceae > JAKEFB01. The sequence goes on along the minus strand of JBAPRX010000389.1, from coordinate 3,434 downwards.
GGCCCAGCTTTAGAACGGCCTCGGCCCCATTCGCCAATCGAACCGGGGCGACATAGTTGTAAGAAAGGTTGGGGAAGGGGCGTTCGGCCGTAAATGACCACCGCCGCTCAAACTCCGCAATCAACGATGGCAGCTTTTGGAGCCAGGCAGTCCCCTTCTCTCCCCATATGTCCATGATAAACTTTGAAAATTCGGCCGGTACTATCGCATTCATACAAATTCCAATGAAATACAAATCGTCTGGACAAATCGCCTTTCAACGTTTGCCCACAATGATGAGAGAAAAAACCAAAGTCGCCACCAGGGATGGTGGCGCTCCAGTGGCGAAACCGGGGATGGTAGCGCTCCGACGGCGAAACCGGGGATGGATCAAGGGGTGGGCGAAACCATTGTTGACAACTGGCGGGCAGGAATGGATGATCTACAAGTCGCCACCAGGGATGGTGGCGCTCCATCAACAAAAAGTTTGGTCACCCCAGATCAAAGATTCTATTGACAATTCAAGGGATTATGGACTAAAGTTTTGACAATGCAAATCAATATTTGGGGTGTTCGCGGCTCCATTCCAAGCCCTCTCAAATCTGACGCTATTGAAGAGAAAATCTTCCAGGCCATCACCCAACTCCCGCCCAACCTAGACCCAACAGACGAGGACGCGGTACGATCCTATATTCACCAACTCCCCCCCCTTCTGAGGGGAACGGCAGGGGGCAACACGACCTGTGTTGAGATTCAGGCGCACGGCCAAACCATCATCATAGATGCCGGTTCCGGCCTCAGAGACCTGGGCCAAAAGCTGATGGAAGGGCCGTGTGGACAGGGCAAAGGCCATTTGCACTTCGTCTTCACCCACACTCACTGGGATCATGTTCAGGGCTTTCCATTCTTCAAACCCGCCTTCGTTCCCGGCAACAAGATAACTTTCTACAGCCTGCACGATGTCCAATCAGCCCTCACCGATCAGCAGGCTTTCCGTTACTTTCCCCTCCCTCTTTCTGATATGAAAGCTGAAATGGAATTCGTCCATCTGGAACTGGGCCAACCCTTTTACATTGGCAAGACCAAAATCAATACCATCGAAAATGCCCATCCCGGCAAGGCCTACAGCTACCGGTTTGAGGACGACCACAGCGTCTTTGTTTTTGCCAGCGACTCTGAATACAAACACCTCGATCCAACCAGCCTCCAACCCCATATCAAATTTTTTCACGGGGCCGACGCGCTCATTTTCGATGCCCAATACACGCTTCGAGAGTCATGGCAAAAGGCCGAATGGGGCCACAGCTCCGCCCTCATCGGCGTGGACCTTGCCCGTGCTGCCGGGGTCAAGCGCCTGATCCTGTTTCACCACGACCCAACCTACTCTGACCAGGAGCTTCAGCAAATACTGGATACGGCCGTTACCTACCAGGCCCAGGATAGTTCCCTCCCTACCTGTGAAATTATCATTGCCCAAGAAAACCTGACCCTTGACCTCTCCCCGCCCGGTATGGTGGACGTACGCTATTCAGGCAGCGGCGACACAGCAATTCTGATCCCGGAACGGATATTTGATCCGGGCGCGGTTCAAAAGCTGGTGGAACAGTTAACTCCGGCTGTTCCCCAACTCAGCCCCATCTCCGCCAATCTCCTGAAAAGTTCAATCATTGATCTCTCCCAGGTTGAAACCCTGACCCTGGCCGGACTGAAAGCCCTCGTTGACCTGCGCCAACAACAACGTGAAAGGCCAATCGTGCTGGTTGCCCCCTCCAACGCCATCGAGCAGCTCATCAATCTTGGCGACTACAATGATTTCTTCGCTATTTATCCGACCATCGAAGCGGCCGAAGCGGCCATCCAGGCTAAAGAAACGTTAAACCTCCCCGGCCACATCGTCAACAACCAGTACAAGATCGAACAAAAAATATATGAAAGCCAGTTGATCAATGTTCTCAAAGCAACCCGGCTGCAAGACAATCAATTGGTCGCTCTGAAAATCTTTGACCCATCTGTCCGTCAAAGCACAATAGAACGGCTCATCCGTCAAAGCCAGCAGCTTATCGGTCAAAGCCACCCTAACCTGGCCCCTCTAATCTCCTGGGAACAAGAAGGCGAGTATGTATTCCAGGTTGAAACCTTTATCGAGGGGCCAACGCTCGATCAATTTTTGGTCGAAGACCAACCAGCTTCGGCCGAATTAACCACAACTGTCATTCAGGGAGTTCTGCTGGCCCTCGAATTTGCCCACAGCCGGGGGGTCATACATGGCGGAATAATGCCCTCCAATATCTTCGTCAACGACAACATGGTCCAGCTTTGCAGCTTCAGCATCGGCCGAGTTGAGGAAGGAAGGCAGCTATTAAACGCCCCCACATTTGTCCTGAAAGCGGCCTATCTGGCCCCGGAACATCTCCTGGGCCAGCCGCTCGACACACGCACCGATTTATACGGTCTTGGCATCATCTTATACCGGCTGATTACCGGCCAAATGCCCTTCACCGGCTCCGAACAAGAAGTCAAAGAGGCCCATCTTCACCAGTCCCCTCGACCGCCCAAGCAGCTGAACCCAGAAATTTCCACCTTCCTCGAACACCTTACCCTCAAACTACTCGACAAAAATCCCAACAACCGCTATGCCAGCGCCAGACAGGTCTTGCGAATTTGGAACAGTCTCGGAACAAATCCCGAAATCAAAGTCAGACACAATTTCATCTCTTTCCCGGCGCGGCAAAACACCTTCCAAACCCTCCTTCAACATTGGCACGACGCCCGTGATGGTGAAGGACAAATTATCTTTATTAGCGGCGAGGTTGGGATCGGCAAATCCAGTCTCGCCCAGGCAGTCGCTTTTGAAAGTCAGGCATCGGTCGTCTTAGACGGCCGTTCCCAGGAAGACAACAATATCGCTTACCAGCTGTTTAGCGATCTATTAAGCAGTTACTTTGCAACCGTTCCCCCTGAGCTTTTTGAAAAGACCAGTCAGGATATTTTAAGCACTTTGGGCCAACTGGTTCCTGAGATTCGGCAGGCGCTGCCCAATCTGGCCGAACCCTGGCCCCTGGAACCGGAACAGGAACAAATTCGGTTAATGGGCAGCCTGACCCGGTTTGTCCAGCAGGCCACCCAAAACCGTCCCTGGCTTATCATTCTGGAAGATTTGCAGTGGGCCGACCACAGCAGCCTGGAATTGCTGCGCTATCTCGGCCGTCATGTCTCCACGATGTCGCTTATGATCATTGGTCTATACCAGGACACAGAACTCACCAGAGGCCACCCTCTCTCAGAACTGTTCCGCGATCTCGCAGGTTCCCATGCCTACCGCCACATCCCCCTGGAAAGATTAGACCAGGAAGGCGTCGCTCAACTCTTAAACCAAATTTTACAACATCCTATTTCTCCCTACCTGGCCCAGCGATTCCATGAACAAACCGGAGGAAATCCACTCTATGTAGAAG
>JBAPRX010000388.1:0-4194 GCA_049281335.1 Promineifilaceae bacterium (SeqCode) | reverse complement strand
ATTGAGACGGTTTTGATGCGGTATGAGAAGCGTCGAACGCTGTGCATCAGCACCCAGGCCGGCTGCGCGATGGGCTGCGTCTTTTGTGCGACCGGACAGATGGGCTTTTTCCGCAATCTGACAGTGGGGGAGATTGTGAGCCAGGTGATTTATTTTGCCCGGATTCTGGCGGCGGAAGAAGAACGGGTGACGAACATTGTCATGATGGGGATGGGGGAACCGCTGCATAATTATAAGCCTACGATTTCGGCCGTTGACCGGCTGACCGATGAGACGGGAATGAATCTGGGGGCGCGGAAGATTACGATTTCGACGGTGGGGCTGGTGTCAGCAATCCGGCGCTATGCCGATGAGCAGCGGCAGACGCCGCTGGCGATTTCCCTCCATGCGGCGACGGATGAAGAACGGGACAAGCTGATTCCGCTGATTAATAAGCGGTGGCCGATTGCCGAGTTAATGGATGCCTGCCGCTACTATATTGAGAAGACGGGGCGGCGGCTGACCTTCGAGTGGGCGTTGATTGAAGGCGAGAATGATACACCGGAGCAGGCCCATCTGCTGGGCAAGCTGCTGGCGGGGATGTTATGTCATGTAAATTTGATCCCCTTGAATCCGACGAATGGGTATGAAGGACGGCCGTCTCCCAAGAGCCGGGTGGATGCCTTTCAGGATGTTCTGGCAGGCTACGGGGTCAGCAGCACCGTCCGGGTTCGGCGGGGAATTGATATTCAGGCCGGATGCGGGCAGCTTCGGGATAGGAAAAGGTGAAGCAAAATGGCAAAGAAAATTATTAGGAAAAAACAACGGAACCGATCAACAAACTGGCCGGTTATCTTCGGCGTGATTGCTTTAGGCGTCATAGGCTTGTTGGCGTTGCTGTTCATTAGTATTCAACCAAAAGAGATTGTTTCTTTGGCGGATCGCTGCGCGGAGAATGAGATGGCCTGTGTGGAAGTTGGGCAGGAGGATGCGCCCATAACGATGGTTGAGGTTTTGGATTTTGGCTGTCCTCACTGCCGCGATTTCCATGACCAGACAGCCTCTAATATCCAACAGGTTTACGTGAAAACGGGGGATGTGAAGTTCGTTTACTTTCCGTATGCTTTGAGCGCTCAAACGGTACCGGCGACAAATGCCAGCCTATGCGCCCAGGAACAGGGGGCGTATACAGATTATGCGGACACGCTGTTTAATCGGTTTGATGAGTCTGACACCCTGACCACCAGCGGACTGCTTGCGGCTGCTTCTGATTTGGGGCTGGATATGGATACGTTTACGACGTGTGTGAATGACGGCCGTTATAATTCCCTCATTCAAGATAATATTGATATAGCCCGCAGCAACGGGATCAACAGTACGCCAACTTTTGTGTTAAATGGCAAGATTCTTGTTGGTGCGCTTCCTTTTGCCAATTTCCAAGCGGAAATTCAGAGTCTTTTAGCTCAGAGCGGTTAAGCAACAGCGGCTTTGGGCGAGACCGGCGGGAAGGCAGGTAATAGGGGAGCCAACGGCTTCTCCCGCCGATCCCGCCCTTAAAGGTCGGGCAATTTATTTGTGTATCCGCATTCACCGGAATTAATCCCAGTATTTATGGGATGAAGCTGAGGGGGTTAAGTTGGGAGTTGAAGTAGCGAATCTCAAAGTGGAGATGGGGACCGGAGGAATGGCCGGTATTCCCAGAGGCGCCGATGTAGCTGCCCTGGTAGACAATCTGACCAGGAACGACGCCAAATGAGCTGAGATGGGCGTAGTAGGTTTCGTAGCCGTTGCCGTGATTGATGACAATGAGGTTGCCGTAGCCGTAGACATTCCACCCGGCCCAGGTGACGGTTCCGGTGTCGGAGGCAACAACGGCCGAGCCTTCAGGCACGCCGATGTCGATTGCCGGATGACCGTACCAGTAAGCCTGGGTGATGCGGTGGTTGGTAACGGGCCAGATAAAGGTCCCCGTTCCCTGGATGAGGGGGGAGATACCGGAGCCGGTTGAGCCTGATGAGGCAGCCGGTAAGGTGGGGGCTGTCCATACAAAGACTTCCCGTACTGCACCAGGCACAACAATCTGGGTGTCCGGGTAAAGGCGGTAAGGAAATTCAAGGTTGTTTGGTTCGTAGGCGATGATGTCTTCCTGGGGAATGCCATACAGGTTTGAAACGCTTTCTAATGAGTCGCCCTCGACGACGTCGTGCAGGACGCCATCAATGGGTAAGATTTTGATGACGGCCCCAGGTTGAAGGGCGTTGGCCTCTTCGCTCAATTGTGGGTTGGCACCGAGAATTGTCTCTGATTGGATACCAAATTGATCGGCGATGCCGATAGGGGTATCGAGCGGTTGGACGGTGTAGGTAATATACTGCGGTTCGGGCCGTCGGCCTTCAAAAGTATAGGGGTTCATGCGGGGGGCGATGCTGTTGTTTACCAACAGGGGAACACCGGACAGGCTGGCAACTTCTTGGGCGGGTTGGGTGTCTTCTTCGGTTGGCGCTTCTTCGGGCTGTTCGGCAGGTTGAGTCGGTTCGAGACCTGTTTCCTCGGTGTCGGATGGGGTTGTTCGGCCGTCTCCGGCAATCATTCGGCCGCCGAAAGCTAACATCAAAACGGCTACCAATAAGACCAGGTAGCCGCTATAGCGTTGAAAGAAGGGTTGATTGTTTTCCATAATTTATTCCGCGAAGCACAAGTGCCAGGCACGAGGGAGGATGCTATCACAAACATCAGAAAGAACAAAAGCCGGGCCGCGTGGAGCGGCCCGGCTTTTAAGGTGATGCTTAGAATTAGTTGATCAGGCCATGTCGCGGGTGAGGGTTTCCAGGAATTCGTAGTTGGTCTTGGTTTCGCGCATCCGTTGAAGAACGGCCGCTGTTGCACTGCTAATGTCGTAACCAGGAGTGTCCATGAGGTGGGCCAACATGCGGCGCATAGTGTAGACCCGCTGCAACTCGTCGCCGGAGAGGAGTAGTTCTTCGCGGCGGGTGCTGGAGCGCTCGATGTCGTAGGCGGGGAAGATGCGGCGTTCCTGCATCCGGCGACTGAGCATCAGTTCCATGTTACCGGTTCCTTTGAATTCCTCGTAAATGACATCATCCATACGGCTGCCGGTATCTACCAGACAGGTAGCGATGATGGTGAGGCTGCCGCCTTCTTCGATGTTTCGGGCTGCGCCGAAGAACCGCTTGGGCGGGTAGAGGGCCGAGGGATCAAGACCACCGGAGAGAGTACGGCCGCTTGGCGAAACGGTGAGGTTGTAAGCACGGGAGAGACGGGTGATGGAGTCTAGCAAGATGATGACGTCTACCCCGGACTCAACCAGCCGCTTGGCACGGTCGAGAGCCATTTCGGCCACCCGGCAGTGCTGTTTGACCGGTTCGTCGAAAGTGGAGCTGATGACTTCCCCATCTACCGAACGCTTCATGTCGGTTACTTCTTCTGGTCGTTCGCCGATGAGGGCAACCATAAGGTGAATGTCGGTGTAGTTTTCGGTGATACCGTTGGCAATGTCTTTGAGGACGGTGGTCTTACCGGCCTTTGGCGGTGACACAATCAGACCGCGCTGTCCTCGGCCGATGGGCGCTACCAGATCGATCATCCTTGTGGACAGAATGTTGGGCTTTGTTTCTAGTTTTAATTTTACAAGGGGGAAGATGGGGGTCAGGGTTTCAAATCTCGGCCGACGGCGGGCTACTTCGGGATCCATGCCGTTTACCGCTTCAACGCGGAGCAGGCTGTGATACTTTTCGTTCTCTTTAGGGACCCTGACTTGACCGATTATCATGTCACCGGTTCGCAGTCCGAGACGGCGAATTTGCGAGTTGGAAACGTAGATATCATCAGAGCCAGGCAAATAGTTACTGGCCCTGAGAAAACCCATCTGTTGTTTGTCATCTTCTACGATTTCGAGGACGCCCCCACGAAATTCATTGCCCTGGTCTTGGGCGTTTGAGCGCATTATCTCGATTATTAGCTGCTGTTTTTTCATGGTGCTAAAACCGGAAATATCTGAGTCACGAGCTATTTCGCGTAATTCATTTAGCTTCTTTGATTCTAAATCTGTTATGTCCATTTGAATGATCTCCAAAATGATTCAAGTCAATCTTGTGCCGGCTCCGGCCAGGGGCAAATATGTGTAGCTGCCCCAATATTGGCGGTAGTTGTACCGTCAATTGCAAGGGTAGGAAATTTATTATTTAGTTAAGGGAA
>JBAPRX010000387.1:0-2164 GCA_049281335.1 Promineifilaceae bacterium (SeqCode) | reverse complement strand
GATGTGAATGATGTGGTTGTTAACAATGGGACAGCGTTTGTGGCCGATGGTTCTCAGGGGGTTTTCCTGGTTGATCCAACGGTATTGCCCGTTCCAACTTTGATTTCACAGTATCAAACGATGGCTTATGCAACAGGGGGAATGCAAGGACAGGGCGATTATTTCTATGTTGGAAGTAAAAAGACGCTGGCTGTTTTGAGTACGGAGAAGCCTTTACTGCCGATGATGGTCGGTAGCGTGGCTCTGTCGGAGACGGTTCGGGGGCTTACGGTTATTGGAGATATGGCGTATGTGGCTTTGGGGTATGAGGGTTTGGCGATAGTTGATATTAGCAACCCAATTTCACCGACGGTTGCGGGCTGGATAGATACGCCCGGTTTTGCCAATGACGTTGCCGTAGCAGGTAATTATGCCTATGTTGCCGATTTTGATGCCGGGCTTCGGATCATTAATATTTCCCAGCCGGACTCGCCTTTTGAAGCGAGCTTCTTCGACACGGCCGAAACCGTCTATGGACTGGAAGTAAGGAACAATGTCGCCTATCTGGCCGATGGCAATGGGGGGCTGCGGCTGGTGAGTGTCGCGGTGGTCAATAATCCGACGGAATTTGGTTTTCTGGCGGTTCCCCTCTCGGTGCGAGATGTGGCTGTCAAAGGCAGCTATGCTTATCTGGCGAATGGCGGTGATGGGCTGCGGATTGCCAATATCGTGAATCCGGCGGCCCCATTTGAAGTTGGGCATGTTTCTTTATTCGGGTATGCCAGCCGGGTGAATGTTTTAGGCGGATATGCTTATATTTCGGGTGAGAATGGGGGCTTGCGGTTGGTGGATGTGAATGATGTGACATCACCCGTTGAAGTGGCTGAGTACAACACAATCGGAACGACATTGGATGTTGGCCTTCAGAAGGGATACGCCTGGCTCGCCGATTTGGAGGGAGGCGTTTTTGTTGTTACCACCGATCTGTCTGCTGCGGGCAGGGTGGTGGATCATAACGACGTTGGCTTTAATGGAGTCGTGGTCAATGGTACGGCCGAACGGGCCGTAGCGTCAAATTCAAACGGCGACTATATGATGACGGGCTTTCTCCCAGGCGCGACATATCATCTGACGCCGACATTGGCAGGATATACTTTTTTGCCGCCGAACCGCTCGATTTTCATGGCTGATAATGTCCAGGGACAGGACTTTGTTATCTTGCCGGAGCCAACTTCCACAACAGTTGCCACGAATACCGAGACAATCTTGAGCTATCTGGATGTACGCGGCTACCAGACGGATTTTGCCTTTGGGCCAGGGGCGGTGGACGAGACAACGGCCGTTACAGTAACCCCCATCATCCCAACATGGTCAGGGAACATGGCTTTCGCCGGTCACGCCTTCGATTTAACGGCCGACCAGGGCGGCGGCCCTATCACGACCTTTAATCGTCCCGTGACCGTCACAATTGAATACAGTGATGCCGACGTTCAGAAAGTCACGGCCGAAAATGAACTAACCCTGCTGTGGTGGGACGGTTCAACTTGGGTAGATGCGGCCGAAACATGCAGCCCGACAACAACCTACACACGCGACTTGGTGAACAATGTAATCAGCATTGGGGTGTGTAAAAGCGGCCGATTTGGCCTGTTTGGCACAACGGATCGGTGGTATTTACCGGCCGTGTTTAAGCAGTAATTGGCGGTGAAGGATACCGCTGGTTATTGGGTTGATGTCCAACCTGCGGCTGGATTGTTGATTAGGTTGATTTTTGCCATTTGCAACTTGCCCCTTGCTCACTCTGTCACATTAATACGGCCGATCCACTTGACCTGACGTAAAGCATCATCTATTTCTGTCGGGACAATGAGCCGGACGGCTCCCTCCCGGCGGGTCATGGAACGGCCGTCTATTTCCCACGCAAGTAAGATAGGGCGATTAGGGTTGGCGGGGTTTTCGAGTTCTGATCTTGAAACGCGAGTTCCAAACCCGTCCCCGCTGATGACTTCGACCTGGGTATAATCAGGAAATTGGGTGGTGTGCGCTTCGATGAGGGTGAGAAGCGTCGTTCCGGTGAAGGTGAAAGGGCCGGAGGTTCCGTGTCCGGTGCTGACGATGTAGCAGTCGTTGAGGGTATGTTGAGGGAGAGTTTGGAGATGTTGGATGGTGATGGGGTGGGTACGGC
>JBAPRX010000386.1:0-1899 GCA_049281335.1 Promineifilaceae bacterium (SeqCode) | reverse complement strand
TGCCGAGTGATTGGTTGGTGTTGTAAAAGAGGTCGGCTCCCGCAGTTCGGCCGCTAACGGCGCTGTCCCCTCCGAATAACACGAGCAGTAAAATTACTGCTAGACCCAAAAAGATAGATAGCCGGTTCATTTTCCACGCTCCTTTTTTGCCGATGTAGCCAGGGGCGATAATGCAGGGATTGGATGAATGGACGATTTTGGGCATTATAACACAGGCGACAGGACTGGTTTGTCATTTTCACAACACCCGACCAGACTATACGGTGATCTTATACGCAAAATAAGGGCTTTGGCAACCGAAAGGTAGGGGTATTGCTTATATGGCAGCGATCTGTTTCCCTCCATACTTGATGTAATCTTCAAAAAAAGGAGAAGGTACAATGCCATATAAGACTCTGACAGAATTACCGAAACAAGTCAAAGATAATTTGCCCAAACATGCTCAGGAGATTTACAAGGAAGCTTATAACAATGCCTGGGATGAGTATAAAGATGCTTCTGATCGGCGAGGCGATGACAGTCGGGAAGAGACGGCCTCTAAAGTGGCCTGGTCGGCCGTAAAAAAGAAGTATGAAAAGAAAGGCGACCGCTGGGTCAAAAGCGGCGACTGACGTTAACGACACTCGCCGATCTTTGGCACATAGATAACTTGAGGGCGGAGCGGGACACCGGTAATCGTGATCGGGGCGTCGGCTGCGGTCAGGGTAGACGCCGGACGATAACAGGCATTCAGCAAGGCTTCCAATGGTGGGTCGCGCTCGAAATCGCCGCTGTTATCGGAGACGATGGCGGCATAGTAGTGGGACTGAATACGGCCGACTAGATCATCCGGCAGCGGTGTTTCCCCACGCAGCCGGGCATGCCACAATGATTGGATATGAACCCCCGGCTCCTCCTGGCCGGTCAGGAGCGCGTAATAGGGGTGCATCATGACCCAAACCGGCCCATCAATTCCCTCTAATCGCTCGACAAAGTCATCTCCGGCCGTTTTCATCGCCTCTGTTGGCCGGTAGATACCCGGCCGAAGCTCTCCTTTCAATAGTGCCAACGGCGTTCCCAGCGTCAGGGAGAATTGAAAGATGAGAGCCAGATAGAGGGGGCTGTACTGCCATGCTGTCCGGCTTGCCAGCAGGCGGCGCGAATAGTCCGTTTGGGCGTTCGGCAGTTTGGCGATGATTCCAGCCAGCAGCGCAGGAGCCAGGCAGAGAAAGGCCCAGGCCGGAATAAGATTGTTCAACGCCCCACCGACCGAAGCCCGCCCGGAAATGGAGATAAACAAGGCCATACCTATGAACAAGAGCCAGGGCTGGTTCTGGATGACGCGCCATTTCTCTTTGAATACGGCCGTGATCCCGGCCAGAAGATAAGCCAGCCAGGGGATGAGCATTGTTCCAAACAACTGAATCCGAACTGTATCGAAAATGCGGGAGCGGTCTATGGGGCTGGCGTAGGCCACGTCCACCACATAATGGGTGAACCAGCCGTTTGTTGTCAACAGTAGAAAGAGAACCGGCGGAACGGCCGTCAGAGTAAATGCCAGTCCGAACCAAAGCGTATCCTCCGGAGATACCAGGAAGAGGTAGCCTTCGGTGACGGCCGCCGCAAAGAGGCCGTTTTGCTTGGTCAGGAAGGAGAGGGCCAGAAGCAGCCCGGCCAACCCTGCCAGCCGATGAGATTTTCGGCCGTAAATGGCACAGGCGATCCCGGCCATCATCAAGAAATTATACAGAGGGTCTACCCGCGCCACCTCGTACCAGCCGCCTGTGATGCGGTAGCCTGCCAGGAACAGCGCCGCCCCAACTAATGAAACGGCCCAATCGCCGCTTTCCCGACGGCCGATATAGAAGATGAGGACGGCCGTTAACATCGTGGCGATGAAGGAGAGCAGGCGCATAGGCC
>JBAPRX010000385.1:0-9857 GCA_049281335.1 Promineifilaceae bacterium (SeqCode) | reverse complement strand
GCTTAAAACATCGTTTCAAGAACCGCTCGATACTTCGCCATTACCACATCCCAATGGTAATGATGGGCGACGAAACGGTGGCCCTGTCGGCCGAGTTTGTGACAGAGTTCCGCATCGGCCAACAACTTCCTCAATACAACCTCAAACTCATCATAAACCTGGTAGTATAGCCCGCCATTGCTGCTGCGGCATTGTTCTTTCATGATGTCACAGCGGCCGTTTACTATCACCGGTTTCTCCATCCACCACGCTTCCAGGACGATCATAGACAGGCTCTCATAGAGCGAAGGAAGGATGACGACTTCGGCAGCGGCAATGGCGTCAAACTTGACCTGCTCTGGCTGGAAGCCCAGATAGAAAATGTCGGGGTGTTTTACCGGGGGAATATTTTCACGGCCGATTAAGACCAGCTTCAACGGTTGGCTGTCCTCCTGCTTGAACCGGATAAAAAAGTCCAGCAGTTCAGGGATGTTTTTGGCGCGGTCAACACGGCCGACATACAACGCAAATGGCTCCTCAATGCCGAACTGCTGCCGGAACCGCTGCCCGGAGGCTTCTTCGGGGACATTGATACCAACCCCGGCAACGATTTGGGCGGGATCATCGTTTTGCATGACGGCGTTGACCAACTGCCGCTCGGCTTCAGTGTTATAGACAATAACCTGGGGCAGATTGAAAGTCGGTCGAAACAGGGGCAGCTTCAGATAAGGCTCATCGTGAGCGGTGGGAACCAGGATAGTTTTGTCGGAGACAAGAGGCAGGCCGAAAAAGGTAGTCGCGTACAGATAAGTAAAGAAAAGAAAGACGTCATATTGATCACGAGCGGCCGAAATAGCATTCAATAGTGGCGTCGAGATCGGCCCTTGTTCCTTGATCCACTCCAGTTCGTCCAGAAGGGAATGTTTGGTGCTGAGTAGTTCAAAAGTCCGTTTTTGGGATTGGGGCCAGTTGCGGGGCCGGTCAACGGGATAACGGTGGACAGGAACCCCGTTGATACAGCTCTCTCCAGGTGGATAGTGGTCGGCCCAGGTAGTGTAATCCAGGGCGCAGGTGGTCAGCACTTCGACATCGGCCAGGGTCAGCAAATGCTCGGCCAGCCAGCGGGCGTGTAACTCGGCGCCGCCGCTTACCTCTTCACCATATCGTTGAACGATGACGGCGATGCGGCGTTTTTTCATTGAGCCAGATCCTGTTTCGTCATGACAATATCCTTTTCCGAATTCCAGAAATTGTGGGGTCGGCAGAAAAATACGGTTCAGCACATCTGGAACGTTGTTATTACATTCCAGACTGGCAATCCTAATGGCGTATTCGCGCTATCTGCTGGCGGACAAAGACTCTGACAGAAATTTTCCGCATTTCCCAATAGAGGGCCACCAGGGGGCTGACAAAACGATTGTTAAATCGGAGCCGGTTGAGCGCTTTCGCAAATTCAGGGCCTTGCTGCCTGATCTGTTCAGCGAAGAGAGTTTTAGCATAGTCATAAAGCTCCTTATCAAATTGGTTGGCCTTATGAACGGCCGCTAACGTCTCTGGCGAGAGGTCTCTTTGAGACGGCCGTCCGGCGGTCACATTTTGCCGAGTATAAGAGAAATGGCTCCAACCAAACGCTTTTCCCAACAATAACAAAGAGGCATCAAATTGTTCTGTCAGGCCAATTACCTTAAAATAGTGGAGATTGGCTTTGGCTTTCTCCAAATGTTCCCTTGTACACTGCCCTGGCGGTAATTCGGCCCATACCCCTGCCAACAAGCGTGTGTGACAATTGAAGAGCATGGGATCAAGTCCCGCTTCCAGGCATTGTTTCAAATCAATCTTCTTCTCATGAACGATATCATATATGGGATGCTTGGAAGCACGGAGAATGAAGTAGAAATATGAAATCGTGCGTTCAATTGGTTCTCGGAAGAAGGTGAAGTAGGCCCAAGGGCCGGGGATGTAGTCATGAATTCCAAAACTCATATGCCCTTTTACCAGTCGGTATTTCCCGCGCTCTTCTTCACTCATGTTTTGGAAATCTTTTACCCCTTGCTGAGCAAGCGCTCCTGTCGTATAAATCTGATCGAAACGATAATGGCGGAAAATAATCTGTTCAAGGGTGGTTCCGGCCGTGTTTGGAATGTGTAAAAAAATGACGGTTTCTGGAGTCTTGGCTGGCTTATAACGCATAGGGAATCTTATCATGATTTGTATCTCTTTCAATATCAAGGCAGCCATCGTTTTTTAATGTCTGTAAGTTTCAGAGAGAACCTCCAGACCGAATTCAACAAGTAAATTCAGGAATTTATTGCTGATGAAAACAGAGTTACTCGAACTTATCTGCTGCCCATCTTGTCATCAAACATTGACGGTAGAGAGCTACCAAATCCAAAAGTCAGAAATTTGGGAGGGATTACTAACCTGCTCTCACTGTCACCGGCAGTACCCAATTCACAAAGGTATGCCCTATCTTTATGTGGATAATGTTGATTGGCAGCCGAAAGCAAAAGAAGCAGAGGGTTGGGTTCTAATTCATAAAAATGAGGGAAATTATGAGCCGGGCGAGGATGCGGTTGATCTAAAAATCCCTTACTTTCCCCACCCCCCATGGCTTACTGTTGCCCGTTCATTTGATATTGCTTTAATGCAGCTCAATTTAACAGGAAACGAAGTTGTTTTAGACCTGGGTGCGGGACGTGGTTGGGCTGCCAAGCATTTTGCCTTGCAAAAATGCCGGGCCGTAGCCCTTGATGTTCGTACAGATGAAAATGTTGGTTTAGGCCGCGCTAAAGCCTTGATGGAGGATGCAGGCGTCTATTTTGATCGTATTATAGGTGACGGTGAAAACCTTCCTTTCTTCAATGAAAGTTTTGACATTGTTTTTTGTGCTGCGGCTTTACATCATGCTACCAACCTGCCTCTCTTCATCAAAAATATTAGTAAGGTACTTAAACCCGGAGGACGACTCTGCGCGATTAACGAGCCTTGTTTGAATGTTATCAGTAATGCGGAAAAGCTTTTGGCGCGTAATGCAGTTCGGGAGTTGTCGGTAGGTATCAACGAAACGCGCCCCAATTTGATTGATTATAAAGCGGCGTTGCATGGTGCTGACTTGCAAATCGTTTCCGCTTTCCCCCCAACAAGTTATAACATGGATGACGGCCGTTTGCGTCGCTGGGCTACACAGATAGGGGCAATTCGGCCGTCAGTTCGAGTGCAGCTAAACAGACAATACGTTCTTAGTTGGGCCAGCTATTTAGCCCGGCGTTTGCAAGGAGCAGCTAAAGGGTCGCTGTCTAAGGTAAATGCTTACACGGCCGATACCGAGCGACAGCAAATAGAAGCGTCTGTTTTATTGTGGGTTGGTGGTGAAATAATCTTATTAGCTCATAAACCCCACTAGGTTTTGCCGAATATGGCTCCATTTATGGTCAGGCGTCTGGCATCCTTCTATAACAATCCTAACTGTTCTAAATAAGTCCGAAGCTGTTCTTTCACCTGTGGTTCTAAAAAACCTTTAACCTGTACTTCCTGTTTTTTTATGAGATGGAGCCTTAGGTCTGTATCTTTAATGAGTATATCCACCAGCTCGGCCAGGCTCTCATAATTTTTCTTTTTGAACATGATTCCCGCACCGCCCAGGGTATAAGGCACGGCCGTACTCCGATAAGCCAGCACCGGCAAGCCTAGATACATGCTTTCAATCAATGGTTTTCCAAAGCCCTCATGCTCGCTCATAGAAACATATAGGTCGGCCGCTCGGTAATAAGTTGTCAGATCCTTCTGAGAAACACGGCCGACCAGCGTTACCGCTCCGGCCAGACCTAAACTACGGGCCATATCCTCCAGCCAGCGGTCGTAGCCGACCTGCCAGCGGTCGCCTACCAGAATGAGCCGCGCCTCCGGCTCAATGCGTCGGTAATAATAGAGGAGCTTGATCAAATCCTCCTGCCGCTTGTTGGGTGAAATACGGCCGACAAAAAGTAGAAGCGGCCTACGCCCACTTAATTCGTCAACTAGCGACTGGTTAGACGGAGCTTGATAAAGAGATTCATCTAGAGTGATGGGCAAAACGCCGCTTTGTTGAAAAGGCAGTTGTTGTAAGTCCAGTTCATTGTAGGGTGAATCTGCCAGAGCAAGCCGGGTCTGTGGAGGAAACTGTTGGAGTTGTTCCAGACCTAGCTTCATGTAGTTAGCCCAGGTTGGATCGACCTGAGCGAAGAATTCCGGCGGGGTGATATTGTGGTAGATGAGAACAAGTTGAAAGCCACGTGCTAAAAGCTGGTCAACGGCGGGAGAGCCAATGCTGTGGTGGACAATGAGCCAGTTCCCTTCATTCCCCGTCCTTAATGTGGCGAACGGCCGTACTTCATTTTCAATCGCCTCGTGAATGTGGTAGCCGTACAGGTCAGAGTTGAAACCCATCTCCCGCAGCCAGCGGCGGATCAGCAGCGCGTGATCCGTAATGGCGTCGTTTGGCGCAGCCCCGACAATAAACTGATGAAGGGTTTTGATGGTCATAAAGTATTGTCTAATTAGTCAGAAATTTGTGATTTGTGACTTGTGATTGGTGATTGGCACAAACTAATCACAAATTACCCAATCACCAACCACCAACCGCCCGCTCAAACCGTTCCGCCACTGTCGCCCAGGTATAATTTTGCAATACGTAATCCCGCCCGTTCCGGCCCATGCGAGAAGCCAGGTCGGGGTGGTCAGCCAACCAGTCCAACGCTTCGCCAAATTCGTCAGCAGTGTTGAACCAAAGGCCGCCCTTGCTGCGCCGGACATGCTCACGAGTCACATCACACGCTTCGGGAACCAAAACCGGCCGTCCTGCCAGCCAGGACTGCATAATGACCAGCGAAAAGCTCTCATTCAGAGAGGGTTGGCATAGTGCCAGGGCAGACCCACAGATTTTGGCTATCTCCTCATCGGAAACAAAGCCGCGAAAGTCAAAAGCCGGGTGTTTTGGCGGTTCCAACGGCCCTTTACCCATCACAACCAGCCTGACCCGGCCGCCCCTGTCGGCATGCTGTTTCATATACGTATAAAGCAGGGGGATATTTTTCCCGCCTTCAAGACGGCCGACATACGCGATGTAAGGCGAACCGGTCAGGTGTCCGTTCGCTTTCACCGTTAGACCGTCCGGCAGCAAAACGCCTGCCCCTGGAACGGCCGAATGGCGAGGTCGAATTTTCAGCTTTTTCAGGGTCAGGTAGCTCTCTTCAGGGGCATTGAACATCACCCCCCAGACCCGTTCCAAAAGCAGCCGAACCGGTTCCATGTAGGCATACGGCTCGTCATGCAGGCAGGGCCAGAAGATAACCTTGTCCGAGGCGGCCCAGGCCGCATAATGGGTCAGGGGATTGGCATAAGGCAGGGCGATAATGGCATCGAACTCGGACGCATGCTCGGCCACATGCCGGTAAAGTGGGACGCTGTGTGCGGCCGATTCCAGCCAGCTATATTGTTCTTCAATCGAAAGCTTACCGGAGGTAATAACTTTCGTTTCAATGTCGTGCCGCCGCTGTTTATCGTGGGAAGTAATGGGAAAGCGGCGAACGACGACCCCGTTTAACTCAGAGCGTCCGGCGGGGTAAACATTTTCCCAGGTAAAATGGCTGCTGGCGCAGGTCGTCCAGGCTTCAATGTGATGGCCGCGTCGGGCCATCTCTTCCGCAAAGCCCCGTCCCAGATTTTCAGCCCCGCCAATAGCGTCCGGGCCATAGCGCGGCACGACAACGGCAATGTGAAGTGGATGGCTCATTCGTGCGGCCGTTTTGCTTCTGCTTCCAAGACCATAACCCGTCGTTGGAGTGCCTGGTTTTCTTCCGTTAGCTGGTTCAAGACGCTCACCAGATGGCGGTTGACCTTGACCTGATGGGCAACGCTTCGGTTGACATAAAACAAAACCAGGCCGTGCGCCTGTTCACGAATCATGCGCCAGAAATGGCCGAGAATAGGGACGCGAGTCGCCGGGGAAGGGGCTAAAATAGTGTTCGTTTCGACTTCTGAATAGAGAGCATTAACCTGCCGCAAGTGGTGATACAGGTCTGGGGAATAGGGCATCCCCTCCGGCGGTTCTGGGCAGACCATCGCCGAACCAAAGGCGGGAAAGGTACGGTTTTCATAACCGGCTTCCGCTCGGCGGGCCTGAATACGCCGCCGGATTTCGGTCATAATCGCCTGGGGGTCTATCTCCGGGTCGTGTATTTCGATGAGATCATCGGCCGGGAAATCGGCTGTTGTCTGGTTGTTTGGTGGTTCTGTAGACAAAATGTGCCTCCATCTTCCCTGATCTAAAGATTGGTTCAATCTTGGAGATTGAACCAATCTAATCCAGCAAGGTTTCAGATGATTGGTTGGTAGTTGAAACGGACGATTGATTATCCTCCCAATCCGGCATCTGTTCCAATTCCTGGCTCAAAATGCTGAGTGCGCTCAGTAGATGTTCATTTACTTCCGCCTGTTCGGCCGCCAGTTTATTGACATAAAACAACACAAGCTCATGAAGCTTCTGCCGCAGCTTTTCGATGATTGAGCCAATAATCGGGACCGGTATCCTGGTAACGTGCAGTTCGACAGTGGAGACGTCAAAGGTCAGTCCGGCCTCATAGAGATGGTCATAGAAAGCAGGCGGGAAGCGGCGGCCACCCACCCCCGCCGACAGGGGGCCGTTCTGGATACGAGCCGACTTCTTGGTCAATATCTCCGCCCGCACATCGCGCATAATCGCTTCAATATCAACCTCTGGCCCCTCGTCACGGTTCTGTTTCTCTTTCATAGCTGCACAACCTCTTTACAGCCACGAATTCACACGAATTCACACAAATTTTTTACTTATAATTCGTGATAATCTGTGTTCATTCGTGGCTAAAATTCCCTATCTTAGAAATTTCCATCACCCATCTCGGCCGAACAATATTCGTCGGCTTGTGGTCGTAAACGCCCTCTAGCTGCTCCGTTTCAATCGTCACCGTAAAAGTTTTGTCGGTCAGCAAGCCAGCCGGTTCCAAATCACCAACCCAATAAACCGTATGCCCCGCCTGCTGCCAACCGGCTACGGCCGTCTGAAACGCCGCGCTGTCCAATGCCGCCGGGTCGCGCAAACTAAAGACCGAATGACCATATAAAAATTGTAAGGGAGTGCCGATAATGTCGCCGGTCGTCACCGCCGCTGCATCATTAAAAACCAGAATAGAATTTGGGTCAAGTTGTTTGTCCAAAGCAGCAACCTGGGGAATCAGTCCCCGGTAGTCCACCTGGCTGACAAAGCCCCTGGCTGCCAGGCCCGCCGCCCCTAACCACACCAGAGCCAAAACGGCCGTTCCAGCCAACACATACCCCCCTCTCAACAGTCCCCACTCGAACCGAGCCACGCCCCCAATAAAATAGGTTCCGGCAAAGACGGCAAAAGGCATCGTAACCGGCACATAACGGCGGCTGGCATAAATCTGGTGGGGATTGGCCTGGATACGCCATAGATAAAGCAGCGAAAAAAGGAGGCCGACTACCAGGATCACGGCCGTCTGCCTGTTCACGCGCCAGATCGTCAGGCAAACACCGGCAACCGCCAGCGCAATGCCAACCGGCGAGAGATACCAGCCCAGCCGCACCAAATTTTCATGATCCATGCGCGGCCAACTGCCGCCGCCAAACCAGTCCGTCTGTACCGTTGCCTGCCCCAGCGACGGCCGAATAAACCAGCCATAAAGCGCCAACACAACCACCCCAATGACAGCCGCAATCACAATCGGCCGCCGGTAAGCGGTCAACCCTTCGAGCAAATGGGCCAAACGGCCGAAGAACACCAGCACCCCAATTCCCAGCAAAACGGCCGCTGCCGGAATGAACCAGTTCTTTTGTATCAAAGCCAGCCCATAAGCAAATAGATTATAGGCATAAGGGCGGCTCTGCCAGAGGGCGTGGAGAAGGGAATGACAGGTCAGGAAGATCAGAGGCAGAAAAAACCAGTTGTAGGATCGCCGCCAACGGCCGTTCTGCCGCAGCCAGAGCCACAACACGCCCGGCACGACCAGCAAAAAGTACATATCAATTCGCACCAGGAATACCTCGCCCAATGACAGCCCGGCCAACAGTCCTAAAAAGGCAGACAGCCTGTTCGACTCCTGATTCGTTTTGATGGTTTGCAGCCAGAGTACCAAAGCCCACAGCCCGGCCCACATCAAAAATTGGGTCAGCATTTCGGTGGTTGGATAGCGGGCAAACCAGACCTGAAGGGCGTTGACGCTCATCATTGCCAGAGCCAAAACGGCCGCTTCCCACCCCACCAACTGCCGAACGAGAAAATAAAGAGCCAACGCCCCACCAACCGCCCAAAGCCCCGTCATCAGCAGCGCCGCCCGTACTCCGCCTAAACTATAAGCCACTGCCTGCCAGACCGGGTGAAGGTGAAAGAACTGGGGCGTAATTTCCCCCGCCGCCGCATCGGTTACGTAAAAACCGGGTAGAACATAATAAGGAGCAACAACGCTGGCATTTTCGGTGGGAGGCAGTTCCCGCAGCAGCGCCGGATAAAGGGCCGGATCTAATTCGGCCAAAATGGGGTCATCTATCAGAATGCGGCCGTTCTCGGCAATATTCGCCGCCAGGTTGACATAAACACCGGCGTCTGCCCCGCCAATGACAAATTCATGTGGCCGAAAAAAAAGCCACCCCGCCCCCAACAACCAAACAACCAAAACTCCCACCTCCATCCACCGAAAATACTGCTCCCCCAAAAACCCTGTAGCGCGATTTGGCAAATCGCGTTCCTTCATCCTATTTGATTCGTCTAATTCGTGTAATTTGTTGCTATTTTTTTTATAAAAGGCTCTGCTATAGAAGAACAACCCCAAAACCATGAGCAGCCACAAAACCCCCACCAACGGCAGCGAGAACCAGCCCACTTCTGCCAGCAAAAAAGCCACCCACCCAACCAGCAGGACCCCTAATGTGAAAACGGCAAAAATATAGGCCGGTCGGCCGCCCGGAAAAGTCCTACTTACCAACCCAAAACAGCGCAGCCCCATCCACCCCAACAGGAAACACCCGCCAATAATAACAGCCAGCGCCAGCCACTCAGCCATGTCCAGCCCCATATTTGTATTTCAAATCGGCCAGCACCGTCCCGCAAAAAGCCAGATACTGTTGAGCAATTTGGGCCGGGTCGTGATGTTGTTCAATATTGGCAGCAGCCCTTTCGCCGACACGTCGTCGTAAACCAGGCGACTGTGCCAGCTTCTGCATGGATGCCAGCAGACCTTCTTGATCCAACGGCCGAACTTTCATCACTGCCCAATCTGGCAGCTCACCATACCAGCCCAGGTCATAGACGATCACCGGTTTGCCGGTCGCCATCGCCCGCAGTGCGGTGGCCGAGCTTTCGCCGACCGTTGGATAGCGCAAATTGATAATGATGTCGGCCGTCTCGATCCAATCCACAAAGGCAGGCAAATCTGGCACAAAACCAAGCACTGTCACCGCTTCCTCCAGCCCCAAACGGCCGATCATCCCCGGCAAATCCACCTGCTCATGTACATCCCCTACAATCAGGAAATGGCTGGTCGGTATCTCCTTCCGCAGTTGGCTGAATGCCTCCAAAGCCAGGTCGAGCCGCTTTTCGGCCGTTACGAACCCCAAACAGGCAAAGATAACAGTATCAGGCGACAGATTGAGTGTCTCCCGGCGCGTCCGTCCGGTTCGTTTTTCCATTAATGCCGGGATAACGTGAAGCGGCCGTTCAGCCGTTCGTTGGGCCAGCATCCCCGCCACCGTCTGGCTGTGTACGATCAGCCCCAGGCTGCGGTCAACCAACCGCTTATTGAGCGGAACCTCAAATAAGGGATGTTCGGCCCGTCTGTCCCGAATGTCCC
>JBAPRX010000384.1:0-14864 GCA_049281335.1 Promineifilaceae bacterium (SeqCode) | reverse complement strand
CCCTTGCCCCCTTAAATTTTTTCCCTGCCTTTCAATATCCCATATATGGGGCTTCACTTTCCTATCGTTCTATTCCCATCCGTTTCGCCACAATATTGTCAAACATCCTATCCGGCAGCCAGCGAGGGAGAATCCAGCCACTGAGCCACTTACGCGGAATCACATACCGGCTTTTCGGCCGTTCTTCCGTCAACGCCGCCCAAATCTTCTCACTAACCCGCTCCACTGGAACCCCCATCTGTCCCTGCCTGACAATCGTCTTCTGCACCGGCCCCAACAGGTCAGCGTAATCCGTCTCCGCATATTGAGATGTATCCAACTCGCCTGCCTTGTCCCAGATAGGCGTCCGAATGGACCCCGGTTCAATCACAATGACATCAATGCCATAAATCATTAACTCCCGCCGTAAGGCATCTGAAAGGGCTTCCAGGGCGTGTTTCGAGGCTGAGTAGGGGCCGAGGAAGGGATAGACGATTCGGCCGCTTACAGAGCTAATATTCACGATCCGGCCCGGCGGATGGGGCGCGTTCTTCCTGGCTCCCAACAACGGCAAAAAAGCCTGAGTCACCGCCAGTTGGCCGACAACGTTGACCTCCAGTTGATGGCGAAACTCATCCAACGACAAATGCATCAACGGCCCAGGAACGGCAATCCCGGCATTATTCACCAACCCCCAAAGACCGCTGTCCCCAACCATCTCGGCCGTCTCTTCAACGGCCGTCCTAATCGCCTCCCCATCCGTCACATCAAAAAAGAGCGGGGTAAAATTATCCCCCAATTCACCTTTCACTCGCTCCGCATCGGCCGTTTTGCGAACACTGCCCAACACGTGCCAGCCTCGCTCAACCAGATACCGCGCCCCATCATAACCAATGCCGGTAGAGACTCCGGTAATCACAACATATTTCATGAAACGCCTCCTCCCGCCCCGCTTCCTTCCGAAGCCTCTGCCAGTGGAACGGCCGTTTCCCCCTCCGACCGCCGCAGCAAGAAATAACCTACTAATTCAATCACAATCCCCATCACAAAAATGCCGCCCGTCCACAAAATGCCAAAGTCAAACCAGAACTGCTCCGGGAAAAGACGAATGAGCGAATCCTCATAGGAAAAAGTCCAGGTTCCCGGCGGAAAGAGGATTTCGTGGAACTCCACAAAGACAAAATTCCAGGCCAGCGCCACCAATAGCCCCATCACCAGCAAAATTCCAGCCGTTAACAGCCCACCCTGAAACAGAGCCTTATACCCTTCCCGCCGCGTCAGTGGCCGAGCCAATAAAAAGGCCAATCCGCCAACCACCAGCACCCCCAAGCCCCACATAATCCGCTTAAAATTATCGGCCACCTTTTTCACATCCAACATATGGCTGATCTCCTGTGAGTTATAGAGCGGATCATTCGTCCCCGGCAGCCGTAAATCCTCCAAGAGGTAGATAACCTCTTCAGCCGGTTCAGGACGACGCAGATAGCCAAGAGTGGCTTCCGCCAGTTCCAGCCGTTCCGCCTGGGTAAAGCCAAAACGATCCTGGGCAATTCGGCCGTATTCAAATTCGGGATAGCTGGGGCTGTTCCAGGCAATAACCAGCCGCATCATGGCGATGGTCAGCATAAAAGGCATGGCAATGATAACCACCCACCGCACAATCTTTATCACACGTTCGTCATTCACAGTTCTAACCTCCTACGTAAGCGGCCAACAATATATCATATAATTAAGTGGACGCTTACTAGAAGACTAACCGCCAATACCGTCAATTTAATTGGGGTTAGTCCCTAGTCCGGGCAGTCCGGATGGCCCCTCTTCCAGTAAGTAACGGATGACGATAGAATCAATCATCGTTTCCACCGGCGCTCGTTCATCTTTGAAAACCACATCAGACGCAACCGTCGGCACCGTATTATCAATCGCTGTTTGCAAGGCCGCAACCAGCAGTGGATCGGCCGTTCCGCCAATTTGGGCCAGATTTGCCGTCAGGTTCGCGGCTGTTGTTGGCTGCATCGTCGCAACCACAATACTATTCAGCGAACCCGGTACGTCTATGGTATGCACCGTTGGGAAGACGGTCAGCAGCGTCGCACTAATCGCCTCCACCAGCCGCCGGTCATCAGGAACACGGCCGACATTAATCGCCAATACTCCATCCTCGTTCAACTTGCCACGTACTTCTTGAAAAAACTCGCGCGTGGTCAGGTGCCAGGGAATATAGGGGACCTTATACGCATCCAGGGTGATAACATCATAACTGCCGGAGAGCTGATTCAATTCATAACGGCCGTCCCCCACAATAACATTGATATTCGGCTCATTTAGCGCGAAATAGTCCCGCCCGGCCTGAACAATGGCCGGGTCAAGCTCAATGCCATCTATCGGAATAGGGCCAAATACCTGTACAAACTGCTTTGGAATCGTCCCCGCCGCCAATCCAACCACCGCCATCCGCTGCACCGGGTCGGTTTGGGGCGGCGCATTGAAGTACGGGGCAGCCAGCATAATGCTCCAGACTGAAATACGAGGAACACGGCCGCCATCACAATAAAAAGAATGAAATGCCTGTCCCTCATTCAGCAGCAAATAATTACAATCAGCAATCCGCACCACTTGAATATAGTTATAGGCCGACTCTGTCTCGAAAATCTGGCCCTCATATGTTTTAATGTTTCCCCCACCCCATAACACAACAAAGGGAACCAGCACAACGGGTAAAATCAAGGCTACCAAAGCCGCCCGCCGGTTCGCCATCCACAGCCCACCCAGGCCAACCAGCAGCAGCAGCCCGCCAAAGATAACGGCCGACACCCGCGTTCCTGCCTCCGGTATAACCAACAAAACCGGCAGATAGGTGCCGCCCAAACTGCCCCAGGTGGAGATGGCATAAATTCGGCCGCTTATCCGCCCCGCCTCGCTCACATCCCGAACTCCCAGCCGGATTGCATAGGGCGAAATGCAGCCCAGCAAGGTAATCGGCACCGATTGGGCCAGTACGACCCCCACCAGCGAACTCAATATCGGCCCTATATTGATCGAAGCCAATGCGGCCGAAGCCTGCTTTAATATCACGCTGGTCAGCAAAAGGAAGAAAACGCTGCTGAATCCAGCGGCGCTGACCAGTCCATAGAATATGCGCTCATTGGGATACCGATCCGCCAGCCAGCCTCCTAGAAAATATCCAAGCGTCAGAAACAGCAGCACCAGCCCAATCACATTGGCCCAAACGATGTTGGACGTACCATAGACAGTCTGTAACATCCGGCTGGTGGTAAATTCAATCGCCAGCGTCACCATCCCGCCGGAAAAGACGGTAAAAAAAAGATATTTACGATTCGTAATAGTTACCTCCGAAAAAACTAATGCAGAGACACAAAGGGTAGCTTGGTAATTAGGTAATTACCCAATCAACTAATTACTCAAACAGTTCCGCCATCTCCTCGGCCGTCATTTGTCCCACATTCCTAAAAATAATCACCAACGGCTGATCATAGACAGTAAAACTTTCATCCACGCGCCCGCCGCTAATGCCCGGTATGCTGTCCAAATATTCCGTTACCGCTTCGGGGGGCTGCAAGCCAGGCCAGCCAAAGGTATCAGGTTTCAGATGAAAATTAAACAGGTTGGGGAAACGGCTGCCAACATAAGCCACCTCAAATCCCAAACGGCCGTCAAATAACATGGGGTAATATTGGCTTGAAAGCGGATACATCTGCTCCAGTCGAGGAATGACGCCATAGTTACGATTAGAAGAGAGGACAACGTAGTCGGCCGTTGCCAGAACAGACAGATTATCCAAAAGTTTATCTTCATTATCCAGCGACCCTATCCCAGACAGCCAATTGACGTCTCCGGTCCGATATTGGGAACGCCGCTGGATCGTGTCCCCGATTTGCAAGGCGTCTGGCAGCGGGTCATCCCAAACCTCATTGACTATCATTTGCCCCGGACTGACATTCTCATAAATCCAACGAGAAGCGGTAACCCAGGGATGCTCCTGTCGGTAGATATTGACAAAAGCCAGGGCATACCACCCGGTAAATAATAAGACCAGAATAACGGCCGCATTGCGCCAGAGCGTTCGCCGCCAACTAAGCAGCATTGCCGCCCCATAAATCATCAAGAATGGAACCAACGGCTCCAGATAACGCATAAACTTCACGTCCAACCCGCCGGTCGTAACGAAAAAGGGAATGGCCCAGGCGAGCACCACCAACTGTCCCCGGAAAGCCGGTTTTTCCAGAAAGTCCCACTTAAAAGGCAAATAGTGGCGCAAGAATCGGCCGACTGCCAAGACAAAGCCGCCAAAAGCCGCTAACCCCAACAAAAGACCCATTCCCCAGCGAAGCTGCATTTCAATGTCGTAAAGATATGGCTTGGTGCCGATATACTGGCGCACAAAAGGCACATCCCGCAGTCCTTGCACCATCGTCGCTTGCAAGGTCACATTCTCCAGGTAACACGATTCCCATCGCAGCGCCGGAATATGAACCGGCCCCAGGTTGACTGCCGGTGAGATGGTGGCACAGCTATTGTCCAGCAGCGCGAAAGGGTTGGTCACTGCGAAGGACAGCAGCATCACCAACCCGGCCGCAGCCAACAGCCCGACTCTGACCAACCAGCGGCGCTGCGGCCAGCCCAACCAGACTGCCACCACCATCGGTAGAACAATCATAATCGCGCTAAATTTTGAACCAACCGACAGCCCGGCAAAAACGGCCGCAATTCCCAAATAGATCGCCCGCCGCCTGCCCCCATCCTTAGACAACACCACCATCAAGAGGAAAAGGATGGTCAGCAGCACAAAAAGGGTCAGGTAGGGATCGGTCGTGAAAAAATGGGCCAGTTGAATGTGCATCACATTCAACGCCAGAAAAGCGGCCGACAGCAGCCCAACGTCCGTCCCAAACAGCCGCCTCCCAACCAGGAAAGTCACCGCCACTGAAACCACATCTATCAACGCCGTCAGCAGCCGCGTTACGGCCGTCAGGTGGCGGAACTCAATCCAGCCCGCCACGTTAAGCACATCCTGGGTCAGCAGCCACTCCTGCGGCAGCAGCGGCCCCAAGACCGGCCCAATACGCTCCGTCAGTCGGGTAAAAGCCACTCCCAAATAAAGGGGGAAATGACCATAAGCAAAACGCCGGGGCTGGTCCTGGTCCAGCAGAAGACCTTCGCTCTCCGCCCCCGCCGGCCAGTAAAAGGGGTTAATCGTGGATTTATGGGGAATAAAAGCCTCGCTCCAATCTTGAGGCCACTCGATACTGGTCGCTACCAGGGTGATAAACCGTTCGTCAGGATGGTAGTGATTGTAATCATCCCAATCCAAGCCAGTCAACCGTAAAACGGCCGCTGCCAGCAAAATCAACCCCAATAAACCAACCTTTACCCACTTCGATATCTTCACAATGGTGAATTTTACCTGGAAATAAAAAAGGCCGGAAATAAAATCCGGCCTTTCTAAACGTGGATGTTACGCACCTGCTCTGGTCGGTCTCCAGACCGAGCCAGCGTAATATGAATTACTCAAATTCCTCGTCTTCTCTCTTACCCCGTGAAATAACCTCAACATCGTCGGCGGCAGATTCCAGGAAGCTCTCTTCCTCTTCTTCCTCTTCTTCCTCTTCAAGTTGCAGATATTCAAAGCGGGCCACAGTTTCCTCAGGGTCAGCCAGAATTTCCACATCATCAGGAACAACCAGATCATGAACGTAAATGACATCGTCCGGTGTCTCAATTTTAGCCAGATCAACCTCAATCTCAGAAATTAGATTATCTGGCAGACATTCGATCTGGACGGAATGAAGCATTAACGGCGTCGAACCCAAACCATCGGCAACTGGTGCCGCAATGCCAATAGCATTCAGGGTGGCATCAACCACAATCTTTTCCTTCATATTGACTTCGTAAAAATCAACATGGATGAGATCGCCACGAGTCGGGTGGGCCTGTACCTCACGCGCCAAAACAGTTCGCTTTCCGCCTCCCTCAATATTGACATCAATCAAATTAGTCGCACCGGCCGTTCTCAACACCCGACGCAGGGACAGATTCTCAATCTGAATTGCCACATTATTTCCCTGACCATAAATAACGGCCGGAATATAGCCACTCCGGCGAAGTTGTTTCGCTTTCTTTCCAACGACGGTGCGCTGCTCTGCAGCCACACTGATTCGTTCAGCCATTTCTAAATACCCCTTGTCCTTATTATTCATCAAAACATCCGGTGACTGACCCCAAATATCCCAGGTCTATTACACCGGATGCTTGCTTAATTCTTTAATGTGAATGTTTCAACAGGTTGAAATTTCGATTATTTGAAGCAGCAAGTATATTGGATTCTCCTAATTTCGTCAATTTTTGATTCTTCAGGAAAGTGAATAATAGAGAGGTCATAAGAACTCGAACCTATTGACCGGATGGAATCCTAATGCTGCATCCTCCTTTTGCCGTAATTTTGGCCTACGGTGCGTTTAAAGGACTAGAACAATATTCAGTTCTTAAGGAGAATGAACCAGTGAAAACTTCCAAATCATCTTTCATAAATATTCTAAAGGTTATTTGTATAATAACCGCATCGGTCCTCTTAATGGGGATCCTTTCATCCTGTACAGGGTCTGTCACCCAACCACCGACGCCAGAACTTCCGGTTTGGCGTCAATCCATGATGGAGACGGCCCTGCCAGAGGGAGGGTGCTTCACAGCCACCTATCCAGACGCCGCGTGGGAGGAGACTCCGTGTACGACCGCGCCGAACTTCCCGTATGTGCCGAAGAACCCGCCCCACCCTCTGATTGTGGGCAATGGCAATGACCTCTCGCCCCAAGCTCCAGCAGGGTTTATATCAACAGCCGTCGGCTCTTTCGAGAATGTAACCAATGTAACCAGCGAGAGCGGGCAGATTAATGGGACCGGATCGGCGGTCGCCAACGCCTACTCGATGCAGCTCAACACAAATTTCTTTTCGAGTACAGCTTGCAGCGGCGCTGCGGTTCCGGCGAGCTGCCTGGGCTGGGAGCAGTTCATATTTGCAAACGATGGCTCTTCCGGCGCAGTGTTTATTCAGTATTGGCTCATCAGTTACAACACAACTTGCCCGTCTGGATGGATTCCGTATACGTATCCTGGCCCATCGGACACCTCTTGCTACAGAAATAGTCCTAACAGCACGGCCGTACCCAATCAGCCCATTACCAATCTGGCCCAACTCAGCCTGAGCGGCATAGTAAATGCAAGTAGCGATAGTGTTACGTTGTCGTCGGGAGGTACCCTCTACTCAGCGACGGGCGGCAATTTCGTCAACGCAGCGGCGGGCTGGACGATCGCTGATTTCGCCATTGTCGGCAATGCTGGCGGCGGCCAGGCAAACTTTAACAGTGGCGCCAGTTTTGTTGAGAGAACTCGGATAACTTACGGTCAAGGCGACCCCCCCACCTGCGTGGCGCAAGGTTTTACGGGCGAGACCAATAACCTCGGCTTCGGGCCAAACAAACCATCCGCCTCAGCACCAGGACCGGCACTCCTGGATCAGCAAAGCAGCTCCGGCGGCGTAGCAAGCTGTACGCTCTCAACCAGCGTAGGCGACACCCATCTGACCACTTTTGACGGCTTGTTGTATGATTTCCAGGCGTCAGGTGATTTTATACTGGCCCAAGTCGAACCGGACTTCGTTGTGCAAACGCGGCAAGTGTCAGGAGCGCCAACATGGCCGGATGCATCGGTCAACAGCGCTGTCGCAACCCAAATGGGCAAGACGCAGGTCGCTGTCTGTCTTGGCGATAGACCGCTGCGTGTCGATGGCACCCCTACTCCTCTGGAGGACGGCGACTCGCTTTCTCTGCCCGATGGCGTTGCTGTCTGGCGTACAGGCAGTGTTTATGTGATTGTGGACCAGTACGGCTATTCCGTACGTGCTGAAATCAAAACAACCTGGATGAACGTTTCCGTGGGACTGGGTCAATGGCCGGTTGAAGTGCATGGTCTCCTGGCGAACGCTGACGGAAATGTGAAACAGATTGAAGCCCGCGACGGGACAGTGTTGGAAACCCCGTTTTCCTTTGAAGAGCTTTATAATCCATATGCCGACAGTTGGCGCGTCCCCCCGGAAGAGTCGCTGCTGTCCGCCTGCGGCGAGAATATCGAACTCGGCATCCCTGGGCAGCCGTTTTATGTCGACAATCTCCCTCAAGAACTATCCGAGAGGGCGAGGACGGTCTGCCTGGAAAAGGGCGTGGAGGATGGCCCGCTCCTTGATGCTTGTATTCTCGACGTTGCGGTCATAGGCGACGATGCAGCGGCCGAATTCTATGTCGGTGCCCCTGCCCCAACCGAGGTAGGCGTCATACAATAATAAATTCCGAGAGACTAAAAATCCTCACCCATCATTGCAGATTACGTTCGCAGCTTCATAAACTCAAAAAACCGGGCTTTTCAGAAAGCCCGGTTTTTTCTGTGAATAAGAATACGTGAGAAATCTTGACACGATACTCCAGGAAGGGTAAAAATCAACATTAAGGAGGCATAATAACGTATGCAAAACGAGGCACAGTTGCAAGACTATTATGAATTTGTTCAAAAACAAGGGAATCTTTTATCTTTCGAGCTGGCTCAACGTTGGAGTTCCGGCGTCTTGAAGACGCTTGGTTTTCACCTGAACAGCCGCGTCAAACGATCCCTGGCAAAAGCGCTGCCAGAACCTTTAGCCCGCGATCTCAAAGATGTTTTCTTTCTGCTCCACTTTCGGGATCCGAATTTAAGCAGCCTGGATTTCCAAAAACAGGTTGCCCGGCGCAGCGGTAATACCAATGCCGAATTCGCCCGGTTTCCAACTCTGGCCGTTTTCAGCGGTATTCAACGCTATACCAACTCCAAACTCAACCAGCGGATTGCCGAATCCCTCTCCCCAGAGGTTCGGGAACTTTGGGAGCAGTCTATGGAGAAAGTAGGAGTTTAACCGTTTGTTTCTTGCCCAGCGGCGATTTATCAGATATTGCTTCATCCTTCTGCTGTTGTTTGTTGCGGGGTGTGCCGATAAAGGCCCTGAATTTTCGGCCGGTGCCGAACCCCTGACTATCAGTTTAACTGTCGATGGGGAACAGCGGGAAATAACAACTGAAGCGACCAACGTGCGAGAGCTTTTAGAGGAAGCCGGTGTAGAGGTTAATCCGGACGATATCGTTGATCCCCCTACCTTCCGCCCCCTGGAAGACGGCCTTGAAATACGAATCACCCGTGTCACTGAAAGTATTGAAACAATAGAACAAAGCATTCCTTTTCAACGACGGACGGTTCGTAATGAATCAATGGGAGCTGAAGAGTCACCGCTTATCATTCAAGGTGGCAATCCTGGCCTTCAGGAAATAACCGTCCGAATCGTTTACCATGACGGTCTGGAATTCACTCGTCAGGAAACAGAGATACGAGTCGTTGAATCAGCCCAGGACGAGATTGTCATGGTGGGCGTTGGCGCTGCCCCTGGCAATGTAGAGTTCGATGGACTGCTGGCATTTATCAGCGGTGGTAACAGTATTATTCTACGCGGCTCCAGCGACTTCCCGGAACAAATCAACACCGGCCCCGATCTGGATCGGCGTATCTTCGCCCTTTCCCCGGCAGGCAACTACCTTCTCTATACTCGCTCCACATCTGAAGACGACCATTTTAATGCGCTGTGGTTTGTCAGCACTGATCGGGGCGCGAGGCCGCAATCATTGGGGGTCTTCGATGTGCTTTGGGCCGGTTGGAATCCCAACGCAGTCGGCCGTCCTCAAATTGCCTATACTACCGGTATTCCAACCGATCAGCTGCCAGGATGGGAAGCCAACAACGACCTCTGGCTGGGCGATATACCAATCACAACGGAAGAAGATGCGGAAGTAACCTTCGAACCGGAGCAGCTTGTCGAGGCGTATCCGGCCACTTACGGCTGGTGGGGTGGCAACTACGCCTGGTCGCCCAACGGCCGTTATCTGGCCTACAGCTACGCTGATGAAGTCGGTATTATTGACACCCAGCCACCAACCCTAGCAGACCGGCGCGTTCGACTCCAATCCTTCACCGAATACAACACCAGGGCTGATTGGGTCTGGGTTCCCGCATTAAGCTGGTCGCCCGATGGCGAATACCTCGTCTTTCCCCAACACGCCGGCGACGATCCCGAAGCAGCCAATTTCGATACCTGGGTCGTTGACGTCGCTAATGGCTTTAGCAGACGATTTATCGAACAGACCGGCATCTGGAGCTATGCTTACTGGTCACCAAACTCGGATAATTTGCTGGAGCAGGAAGGGAAAACCAGCCAGGTCGCCTTTTTAAGAGCCAACAATCCACTGGACAGCCTGAGGAGCACCTATACCTTATGGCTCATGGATCGCGACGGCAGCAACGCCCGACAAATCTACCCACCTGCCGGCGAAAACAGCCATTTTCCTCAACAGCAACAATTTATGGCCTGGGGTGAAACCGGTCGTGACATCGCCTTTATCTACGATAACGCCCTTTATATGTTAAATCTTGACAGCGGCGAAGCCCGGCGCATTACCCAGGACGACGCTGTCGTTAGCAACCCAACCTGGGCGCCATATGGCGCTGCTATCGGTACTGAGATTGAAGATATAGGCCCACCGCCCACACCCGAAAGTTCAGAACCGGACCTGCCGCCGGGTGGCTTCACCCTCCCGTAGAGATGAGTAATCAGGATATTGGGTCATTATTATTCACCTCAATTTTCCAATTACCAACGGGCTTTATGCTGATTCACCCATAAGCACATCTTCTAACCTATATGAACAAACGCCGCCTGACAG
This sequence comes from Promineifilaceae bacterium (SeqCode), assembly GCA_049281335.1. Classification (GTDB taxonomy): domain Bacteria; phylum Chloroflexota; class Anaerolineae; order Promineifilales; family Promineifilaceae; genus JAKEFB01. Next base: position 4,077 of record JBAPRX010000384.1, on the reverse strand, counting down.
TCCTCCTCTTATTGCTGGCCCTTATTTCTTTGCTGACAATAGGCGCACTAAGGGCCAGGCAGCAATATTTGCAGCGTGGCATCCCCCAGTCCCTCCCCCAACCGACAGCCCACAGTGACTTCCGGCTTGGCCTCAATGTTTACTTGCAGCAAGCAGACGAACAAGCATTGGCTCAGACCCTGGACGAAATCGCCGGGTTGGGTATTCAAGTTGTTAAGCAGTCAATTTACTTTGAAGAACCCTTTGATTGGGAAGCCAGCGACCGCCTGATCTCGGCCGTTCGCAGCCACAACCTCGAACTCGTCCCCTTGCTGGACGGCAATCCGGGCGAAAACTTCGCAGCCCCCACCGATCCGGCCGTCTTCGCAGCCTGGGCCGGAGAGTTTGCCAAACGCTATCGTGATTCCATCACCTATTACATCATTTGGGACGAACCTAACATCACCACCCATTGGGGCAACCAGCCCGTCAACGCGGCCGAATACGCCGCCCTTTTGACCCCAACCTCCGACGCTATCCGAACGGCAGACTCCGACGCCGTTATTGTCGCCGCCCCACTGGCTCCAACCATCGAAACCGGCCCCGACAATCTGGCCGATCCCGCTTACCTCAGAGAACTGTATGAAGCCGGTGCGGCCGATTCCTTCGACATCGTTGCCGCCAAGCCTTACGGCTTCGACAGCGGCCCCGACGACCGGACAGTCAACATCAACACCCTGAACTTCAGCCGCGTTATTTTGCTGCGAGAGGTGATGGAAGCCTATGGGGACAGTGAAAAAGCTGTCTGGGCCGGAAATTGGGGCTGGAACAGCCTGCCAGACGACTGGCAGGGCGCATCCTCCATCTGGGGCGAGACAGACGCCCAAAGTCAGGCCAATTGGACCATTGCCGCCCTGACCCGCGCTCGCCAGGAGTGGCCCTGGATGGGAACCCTTTTCCTGGAAAATTGGGAACCTGATGCTCCGTCAGGGGATCCGCGCTGGGGCTTTAGCATTGCCAACCGCGAAACGGCCGATGCCATCGGCCGTTTTCTCTCAGCCGAAGAAACGGCTGCCTACCCCGGCTTTTATCTGGCTCAAGAAGACGCGCTCAACCAGCAATATGAAGGGGGCTGGCGCTTCTCGCCGGAATTCGGGGCCGACATCAGCGAGTCAGGTGACAGGGCCACCTTGACCTTTTGGGGAACCGATGTTGGTTTGCGCGTCCGTCGGGCCGACTTCCGCGCCCGCCTTTACGTCACAGTAGACGGCACGCCTGCCAACGCCCTCCCCAACGACGGCCTCGGCGCTGCACTTGTCTTAACCTCCCCCGAATCAACCGACGACTTTATCACCACTGTCCCGGTTGCCCACAACCTGGAACCGGGTAAACATACAGTGATGCTGGTAGCGGATCGCGGTTGGGATCAATGGGCTTTGAACGGTTACGCCGTCCTCTACAAGCCTCCAAACATGGATTACATCCTAGCTTTGAGTGGTCTGGGAGTTTTTGCTCTCCTTTGTCTTGGACTGGCTATTTACACCGGCAGACGGGCCGATTGGCAGCCTCTCAGCGGCCGTCTTCGCGGTCGTTTTGACCGTTTCAGTCCCCGATGGCAGGCAGTTCTGACCGCCTTCATTGCCGGATTGGTCGCCCTGACCGGCTGGCTGACCTGGGGCGAACAGGCAGCCGGAATTTACCGTCGTCTCGGTGACGGCGGACAACTGGCTTTAACGGCCGCAGCCGCCTCCATCTTCTACTTCGCTCCTTCATTCATCTTTTATCTTGCCGCTCTACTACTTCTGTTCATCCTGATCTATTTCCGACCTGCCTGGGGGCTGACTCTTGTTGCCTTCTCTGCGCCATTCTATGTTAAGCCCAAAGCAATGTTGGGCTATCGCTTTTCGGCCGTTGAAATATTCTTGCTCGTCACTCTGGCCGCCTTCCTACTCTCGGCCGTCACCAAAATAATTACCAGCCATCTCTTTTACCGCCAATCACCAATCACCAATCACCAATTACCCAATTACTCAATTACCCAATCCCTCCGTCCCCTCGACTACGCCGTCCTGGCTTTCACCCTGGTCGCAACCATCTCCCTGCTCTTCACCGAACGGCTGGATGTTGCCACTAACGAGTGGCGAGTGGTGATGGTGGAACCGGCCGTTTTTTATTTCCTGCTCCGTTTCGGCCGTCTCAAAGACAATGAATGGGCCACCATTCTGGACGCCTTTGTCCTCGGCGGTCTGATTGTCGCCTTAATCGGACTGTGGCAGGTCGTCACCGGCGAACACCTCATCACGGCCGAAGCTGGTCTGCTGCGTCTTCACTCTATTTATGGCTCACCCAACAATGTCGCCCTCTATCTCGGCCGAATCTTGCCCTTCCTGGCTGCCTTCTTCCTCATCGGTCAGGGGAGGAGGCGGATAGCATACACCCTGGCTCTCATCCCTATCGGCCTGGCCCTCCTTCTAACCTTTAGCAAAGGGGCATTATTCCTCGGTATCCCAACCTCCATATTGGTCATCTTCGTCATCTGGCAGCGGCAAAACGGCCGACGTGCCTGGCCTTGGGTAGTTGGAGCCGGTATCTTGGGAGTCGTTGGACTGGTTGTAGCCTTCCAAATTCCCCAGTTGGCAGCCCGCCTCAACCCGTCCGGCGAAACCGGCTTTTTACGCATCAATCTATGGCACGCCAGCCTCAATATGTTCCTGGACCATCCTATCTTCGGTGTTGGACTGGATAACTTTCTCTATGCCTACCGGGGCCGCTACATTCTGGACGCCGCCTGGCGAGAACCAGACCTAAACCATCCACACAATATCTTGTTAGACCTGGGAACTCGCCTGGGCCTGTTTGGCATTTTTTGCGGCATCTGGCTCTTTGAAGCTATTCGCCGGGTCGTCTGGCGGCTGCCAGATCGAGTGAATGATAAGTTACGGCCGTATGCCGTCGGCGTCATCGGCGCTTTCGTCGCTCTGTTCGCACATGGTCTGGTTGACCACACCTTCTTCCTGATAGACCTGGCCTACGTTTTCTATCTACTGGCCGGAACAGCTATGTGGCTTAATACAGAAGGAACTGGTAATTCATAATCGGTAATCCTCCCCCAATCAAACACCCCATTCCGTAACTTTCCCCTCCAAAAGGGGTTAAACGAAATCGAGAGCAAGGGTACTTGACAATCTCAGTATCGGTTCTAAAATTGCATAGCTGTTTTAATAAGGAAGAGTTGGGGTTATGTCGGCATAAATTCTGCTATCGGACGCATTGCAGCCGCCATTTTCTGACTACAACATTTTACAGATATTTACTCTAAAGAGAATTAAGGAGATTTATTAAATGGAAAAAGAATCCACTGAATCCCGTGTGGTTAATATTATCGTTGACCTGCTTGGTGTTGAAGAAAGCGATGTTGTGCCAGAAGCCAGTTTCCGCAAGGACTTGGAAGCAGATTCCCTGGATCTCGTCGAACTGATTATGGCTTTTGAAGAAGAATTTAACGGCGAGATTTCCGACGAAGAGGCTCAAAAGATCACGACGGTTGGCGAAGCCGTCGAATACATCAACAAAAATATGACCACCAACTGAGCCACGCCACAGCGGGCTTTATTTAGAAACGCTTTTCCAAATGAGGGTGGAGATGAGGGATTGTCAATTGCCTGGAACAATCTTTCATTTCCACTCTTTTCTTACTATGAATTGACGTTAACCCTCTGCAACCGGGTGGCGGAGCATGAAAAGTCCGGCTGCAACAACCAACAAGTTTCCGACAAAGTGTAATAACAATCCAGGCCCGATGCCAACGGCCGTTCGGAGGAGTTCGGCAATAACCGGCCGTACTGCCAAATAAGCCCAGAAAGGGAGTATAAGGTTGAGAAGGGCTAATAGCATCAGCAGGAGAGACGACAGTCGATGGGGTAGCCGGTTCATTAAGCCGCTCAACACTGCCGTCACGCCCACCAACCCCACTAATCCAATCCGCAGCAGCCATTGATCCGGCGGTTCAAAGCGAACAGCTTCAATGGCCGGGAATGCCAGCAAACTGACCAGAAACGCCAGCCCCCGCACTGCCCAGCTCTGCCAACGGCCGTTCGG
>JBAPRX010000383.1:0-4928 GCA_049281335.1 Promineifilaceae bacterium (SeqCode) | reverse complement strand
AAGTCCTCTCCTACGAGCCAGAACGCATTGAACTGTCAGTCAACACCTCCGACTCCGGCCTCCTCGTCCTTACCGAAGCCAACTATCCCGGCTGGAAAGCGAAAATAAATGGTCAAGAAGTCACAATTCAACAAACTGATGGCCTCTTTCGAGGCGTTGTCGTCCCGCCCGGCCAGCACCAGGTTATTTTCACTTTCCGCTCCCTGTCCTATCAAATTGGCCTGATCCTCACCCTTATCACGCTAACGCTTTTCCTCATTACAGTTGCCTTCGTCAAAAGAAACCCTTGAGTCATCACGAATATGACAGACGCTCAATCTCCAACGGCCGTTTCTGTGGGATAAGGGGTGCTGCTTGGGTAAGGTGTGGCAGTTGGCTGCTCAGTGCTGGTTGGGTAAGGGGTCAAGGTATTGAGTGGCGTGGCAGATGGTCTGACCGTTTGGGTTGGGAGTGGAGACGGTGTGGCAAAAGGAGTTTGGGTAGGAACGGCCGTTTGGGTAGCCGCTACCCCCGTCGCCACCTGAGACTCAACAGTTGCTTCCATAGCGGATTGGTCTGCCCCACAAGCGACACAGAAAATCAATAATAACAGCAGTAAACCCAGATAAGAATAATATCTACTCATTACCATCCTCCGCCTGACGCAGAATCGTTAGCGCCTGTTCCATTTGGGAGATTAGGTCACTTTTAGCTCTCCTTTTTTCAATGGCTAATTTGCTCCCTACTCAACACGGAAAATATTTTAGCTCGGTGCGGTATGTTACTTATTGCGGTTTCTTCTCCAAACGATCGTTGCAGCTGCTCCAAGCCCCATCAACCCCAGCGGATAAATCGCGCAGCAAGGCAGCGCCAGAGAACAGCCTCGCCGGGTATTAAACGATCCTGCCGGAGTGTTCACGCTGCCGCTAACGCCGCTCTGGCTGATATTCACCCCCACATGACGGCCGCCCACCCGCACTCTCGGCCGTGTCACGCGGATCCCATTCTTTGTAATCCTCAGTCTGGGATTCCAAACTCGAATAAATCGTCGCCTTCTCCGCCGCGCCATACTATAATCTCCTATCAGCAGTGTCTGTGTCAGCAACCTGACACTACCGCCAATTACCAATTACCCGATTACTGATACAAACACCTCTATCGCCAGATACTTCCCCCCTCGCCGAAGGTTGACAACTCCTGGCGATTTCAAGATAATGTCTCAGCGTTGCTAACCATTATACAAGCCTTTCAAGACCTACAAAGGTATGACCTATGAAACCAGCCCCATTTGACTATACTGCGCCCGGTTCCGTTGCCGAAGCTTCGGCCGTCCTGGCGCAAAATGGGGATGAGGCCAAGATTTTAGCGGGGGGACAAAGTCTGGTTCCGGCGATGAATTTCCGGCTGGTTCAACCCACCTTATTGGTTGATATCAATCGGCTGACCGAGCTGGATTATATTCGCAGCGAGGCCAACAGCCTGAAAATCGGCGGCCTGACCCGGCAGCGCACCATTGAGAAAGACGTTCGTGTGGGGGAACAGGCTCCACTGCTGCACGAAACCATGCCCTATATCGCCCATTGGCAAATTCGCAACCGGGGAACCATTGGCGGCAGTCTGGCCCATGCTGACCCGGCGGCCGAACTGCCCGTTATCATGGTTGCCCTCAATGCCCGTTTTCGCCTTCACAGCACGGACGGTGATCGCTGGGTAAATGCGGCCGATTTTTTTGAAGGGCTGTTCACAACGTCCTTGCTGCCGACTGAACTGCTGGTTGAAGTCGAAATTCCCTTCATGATCCCCCGTACCGGCTGGTCTTTCATTGAATTTTCCCGCCGAAAGGGGGACTTTGCCCTCCTGGGAGTGGCTGCACTGTTGACCCTGGATGAAAGTGGCCTTTGCCGCGATGCCCGACTGGTCTATCTGAATGCCGGAGAAATCCCCATCTCGGCCGTTCAAGCCGCATCTATGTTAGTTGGTGAAAAACCTTCGGCCGATCTCTTTGAAGCTGCTGCCGAAAAAGCGGCCGTTTCCGAAATTCACCCCAGCGGCGACATCCACGCCTCAGAACCGTACCTGCGCCATCTCGGCCGTGTTCTGACCCGCCGCGCCCTGAATATGGCACTGGAACGGGCGGGAGGAACCGGTTTCTAAATGAACAACTATCCCATCACCCTGACCGTCAACGGCCGTTCCTATACCAGGGAAATAGAGCCGCGCCTGCTCCTATCGGACTTCCTCCGCCACGAACTGGACCTGACCGGAACGCATGTCGGCTGCGAACACGGCGTTTGTGGAGCCTGCACCATTCTCTTCGACGGCCAGCCCGTTCGCTCCTGCATTATGCTCGCTGTCCAGGCTGCCGGTCACGAACTGACTACTATTGAAGGATTGGCCCCGGAATCGGCCGTAAATGGGCAAGACCTTCACCCCGTCCAGCAAGCCTTTTGGGAGGCTCACGGCCTCCAATGCGGCTTTTGTACCCCCGGCTTCATCCTGACCCTCGTTCCCTTCCTGGCCGAAAATCCAAATCCTACCGAAGAAGAGGTACGGGAAGTCTTGTCCGGCAACCTTTGCCGCTGCACCGGGTACCAACACATCGTTGACGCCGCCCTCTTGGCAGCCCAAAAAATAGCAGACGGCCGCGCCTGAGAAGGATATTTATGCCGTCGCCCATCCCACAACCCTTCCTCACGCTAGTTAGTGTCTTACGCTCTGGGGAGCTGTCTCTATTCGATTACCTTGACTATCTCGAAAGTTGTTTCAGGGAGAAAGAGCCGGAAATCTTAGCCTTTCTGCCTGAAGAAAACCGTTTTGAGCGACTGCATCAAGAAGCCGAAAATCTCCTGGCTAAATATCCCCATCCCATTAATCGGCCGCCTTTGTTTGGCGTCCCGGTTGGCATCAAAGACATTTTTCATGTGGATGGCTTTCTGACCAGGGCCGGCAGCCAACTGCCGCCGGAGATTCTCAAGGGACGGCAGGCGCAGTCCGTTACCCTGTTGCGCGAAGCAGGGGCATTTATCATCGGCAAGACTGTCACCACAGAGTTTGCCTACTACGCTCCTGGTCCAACTCGTAACCCCCACAATCCGGCCCATACCCCCGGTGGTTCCAGCAGTGGTTCGGCCGCATCAGTTGCCGCCGGTTTGTGTCCCATTGCCCTCGGAACCCAGACCATTGGCTCTGTTATCCGGCCCGCTGCCTTTTGCGGCGTCGTTGGCTATAAGCCAAGCTATGATCGTATCTCCCGTGCCGGTGTCATTCCTCTGTCACCCACTTTAGACCATATCGGTATATTCTCTACCGATGTTCCCGGTGCAGACTTGGCTGCCAGCCTTCTTTGTCCTGACTGGCAAATCGTTGTCACGCAAGAAAAGCCGGTTCTGGGTATCCCTGAAGGCCCGTACCTGGAAATGGCGTCGAAAGAAGGATTGGCTCATTTTCGGGAAACCTGCGGCCGTCTTGAAGCGGAAGGCTACACCCTCAAACAGATTCCGACAATGGCCGATTTTGAGAAGATTCGCGCCCGCCACCAGCTTATCTTAACGGCCGAAGTCGCCCAGGTTCATGCCGAATGGTACGACCGGTATGGCGACCTCTACCATTCCCATACCGCCGGACTCATTGAGAAAGGCCACAGTGTCTCGGTCGGCGATTTGACCGACGCCCTGGCGGAACGCCGCCAGCTTCGCAACACCTTCACCGCCCAGATGGATCAGTATGGCATTGACGCCTGGATTGCGCCGTCCGCTCCCGGCCCTGCTCCCAAAGGTCTGGACAGCACCGGCGACCCCATCATGAACCTGCCCTGGACCCAGAGTGGTCTGCCTTCCGTCAACCTCCCCAGTGGCAAAGCCACCAACGGCCTCCCTCTCGGTTTACAACTTATCGGCCGTTGGTACGAAGATGAAAAACTCCTCGACTGGACGGCTAATCTGGAAATGACTTTTCAAAAAGGTTAACAAGATTATAGACACACACTCAATTGTCATTTAGCATAACAACCAACCGACTTTTGTTGTTTGGCATCTCTGAAACAACACAGGCTCAAGCAACTAAAACAACAAAAGTCTCAGTTTATCCCGGTGATGTCCTGGTCAACTAGCAGACAATACCACCAACTACTTAATTACCATTTACTCAATTTCCAATTACTACTCGCCCATGTTCACCCAAACTGAGATAAGACAAGGAACCTATTACGACTCTGTCGTCCTGATGCAGCTTCAAAAGGCGCTGGCCGACCTCCCTGGCATTATTGACGCTGGGGTGGTTATGGCAACTCCGGCCAATCTCGACCTCCTGGCTGCCAGCGACCTGCCGGTGGATTCCAAAGCCGGTTCTGACGACCTGCTCATCGTCGTGAAAGCCGAAGACGAAACGGCCGCTGCGGATGCGCTCAGTCAGGTAGACAGTCTCATGGCCGCCCGGCGCAGCACCGCTGCCCAGGCGTTTCGTCCCCGCAGCCTCGCTTCGGCCGTTCAGCAGGCGCCTGACGCCCATTGGGTGCTTATCTCCGTTCCCGGTCGCTATGCGGCCAAAGTTGCCCGTAACAGCCTCGACCTCAATCAAAACGTCTTCCTCTACAGTGACAACGTCACCCTGGAGGACGAAATTGCCCTCAAACAAAGCGCCAGAGAAAAGGGGCTGCTGGTCATGGGGCCAGACTGCGGCACAGCCATTATTAACGGTGTCGGCCTGGGCTTTGCCAACCGTGTCCGGCGGGGCAGTATCGGCCTCGTTGGCGCTTCGGGGACCGGGCTGCAAGCCATCACCAGCGAAATCCATAATCTCGGCGGCGGTGTTTCTCAGGCTGTCGGGACTGGCGGGCGTGATCTCAAAGCCGCTGTTGGCGGCATTACTGCCCATCAGGGACTAGATTACCTCATCCACGACCCGGAAACGGCCGTCATCGTCCTGGTATCCAAACCCCCTGCTGCCGAAGT
>JBAPRX010000382.1:0-12860 GCA_049281335.1 Promineifilaceae bacterium (SeqCode) | reverse complement strand
ATTTCCATTACATCACGGCAATTATTGAAAGCGACACCTTTACGGCTTTCTCACTACCGGCAGATATTGGACCTCTAACAGACTGAATATCGGGCCAGTCCCTTCCAACGGCCGATGCGGGTCATTGTTGCTCAGTGTGAAGTTCGCAGCAGCGGACGCATTTACATCAACGGTGGCCGTAACGGTGTAAGAGCCGGGATCGCTGTGGGCGGTGGATATAATGAAGCTCAGATCGCCACTGCCGTCCGTTTCAACCGTTCCAACCTCGTTGCCATTGACCGAAATTGCAGCTATCGAGTTCGCCGGAAAGTTTGCCCCGGTAAACAGGAAGTAACTGCCAGGGCTTCCGGTGGTATGGTTGACATCAAGTGTTGCTTCATAGACTCCGGCGTAAAGCTGCCAGTTCAGCGCCTCGGCCGGAAGGTCAATATAAGGCAGCAGGGCCAGCCCGCTTAGTAAGATGACCAGCACAATGCCGGTTCTGATAATTTTTTCCATCCTTTCCATAGAAAGTTGTTCTCCTTTATTCAAAATCACGGTTAGCTCACAAATTGATCATTTATTTTCAATGCTGTTTTGAACCTCCTTTTGCGGCAGCCGGGGTTGTAACTTGTAAACCGGCCCAACCGGCACCGCATCAATTGTCGAAAGTAGGGAAACAGGGGGAGAACTGATATAGATCGGCCGACTGCCAATCTCCTGACGAATCAACGTCTCCATATCAGGCCCGCTGATTAAAAAGCGGTTGATGGCCTGAACGTCCGGCCGCTGTCCTTCAACCAGTTGCAGGTATTCCACAACCGGAACGGTGTCCCACCAGCCGAGTAGAATCGCATTCGGTTCGGCCGCTTGCAAGATTGCCTCTCCACGCTCGCGGGCGCTGGTATCGTGAGCGAGGTTCACTCTTTGCCAGTTCCACCCCAATGCCATCACCACTACCGCCACCATCACAAATCGGCCGAGATTCTTGATTCGCTGATCCTCGACCGCCGCTGGCGATGTCTTCACCACCCAGGCCAGCAAGTCCTGATAACCGATTGCAACCCAGACCGCCCAAACTAAAAAGGCTGGCAAAAACATTGTATTTTTGTCAATAACCCGATAATTGATATAGAAGATAGCGTTTGCCAGAAAGAGCAGGATTAAGAAAAGTCCAAGCCGCCAGTTGCGCCGCAGCAATTTCACTATTCCAAATAGCCCTGGCCCAACTCCAACAGCGAAGAAAGAGATCCAAAGCTGTATCCCAAAGTTGCTAATCTCCGGCCACAATTCATTCAGTTTGTAAGCAAACATCTGACCTGAAAAGGCTTTGCCAGAGATAAGCCACCACAAACCGGATGGTGTTGTCAGGTCAACGGTCAGAAATTCTCCGGCGGCGTTGTAGATTCCGGCATAGTTAAAGGCGGGGTTGGTTGTGTAGAGCAGGGGAAGATAGAGATAGATGCTCATCCCGGCAATCAAGGCCGTACCAGATGCCAGCCAGGTTTTTGGGTGCAAGGCCAGACGTGGTGCGCGAACAAGTACAAGGAACAGACAGGCCGGAGCCAACAAAATCGTTGCTGCATGGTTTCCCATACTAAGCGCCAGCAAGAAAACGGCCGGGATCAACCCCAGCAGTGTCGGCCGTTCGTACCAGCGCAGCATTAGCAGAATCACCGCCGCCATCAGGACGGTGTGCAGGGTATAGACTTCAGCAATGAGGGATAAAGCCCAGAAGTAAGGGGCAGTTGCCAGCAGTCCCAGCGCACCCGCTCTGGCCCAGACGTTGACCTCCAGGCGAGCCAGGATGTGCCAGGTCAAAAATATTGTCAGCGCCCCACAGACGGCCGAGAGTAGATTCATTCGGTAGCCCACGTCCCCAACGGGAATCAACGACCAGATACGGCCAAGAAGTAAATACAGTGGATAACCTGTCGCCCGCACAATACCGCCTGTAGAAGCGGCCGTTGACAGTTCTGCGCTGTCCAAATTGTAGATCGTGGGGGCCAGAGTCAGTAAATAGAGCAAAAAAGGCAGCATAAAAGCAGCAGTTGACAGGGTGGCTTGTTCGTATAGTAGTTGTGGTAGGCGCAAATCTCTCAAACGCTGCCAATAGGGAAGGGCGTGTCCTTCTTTTCCGACGTGAAGCTCTTTATCAGGTGTGTACGCTGTCATCAACTACTCCTTGACGTTGCTCTGTTGCTATCCAATTTTTCATATGGCAGGCGTGCAGCAAGAACTGCCTACAAAAGAAATTTTTTGGTTCCTTGCCTCCGTAAATCGTATCTACTCAAAAAACAGAGTAACAACCCAGGCACGCTGCTTTGTCCTTAAGGTCGCACGAAAACGGGAAAAGTAACGGGTAAATATGAAATTTGGTTAAACAGGGGGAATAGGGAGGGGGATTACAACTATTATATCTTTATAGTTAAATTAACTTACATTAGTTTAAGTATATGTTGGGCCAGGTTTGGACCTAGACAAGATTAGACGAGGGTTGAGCTTTATTTTCTGTTATGGTAAAACAAACTAGAACCATAAACGATACCACAAGGAAGTATAAAAACATGGGTAAGAAATTTGATCCCGACGCCTACAGACGCACCGCTTATCAGGAATGGCAAAATATCGCTGGCGGCTGGCATCGCTGGACGCCAGTGATATCCAATTGGAGTCTGGCAGTTACAGAACAGATGCTGGACCTGGCCCAAATTTCGGCCGATCAGTCCGTGTTAGATATTGCCGCAGGAGATGGAGACCAATCATTGATGGCAGCACGTCGAGTGGGAAGTTCGGGGCGCGTGTTAGCGACTGATATTTCGTCTAATCTACTTTCCTATGTAGCCGCAGCAGCCCAAGAGGAAGGTCTTACCAATTTGGATACTCAGGTTATGGATGCGGAAGCATTAGACCTGGAAGATGAATCCTTTGATGCAGCTATCTCGCGCCTGGGGCTGATGCTGATCGCCGACGTGAACAAGGCCATGTCCGAAATTCACCGGGTACTGAAGAAGAAGGGTCGCGTATCCGCTATCGTGTTTTCCACCCCAGACAAGAACCCCTGGTTATCAATCCCGGCCATGATTGTCTTCAAACATGTTCGGGTGCCAGCGCCCCAACCTGGGACGCCCGGACTCTTTAGCCTGGGACAACCCGGTCACTTTGAAAAGGTCCTCCGTCAGGCGGGGTTTCAAGATATCGAAGCTTATCGCGTCATGACGCCTTTACACATGGAATCAGCGGCCAAGTGTGCGGAGATGGTCAGGGGTACCGCCGGTGTCATACGCACGCTGTTATCACCATTGGAGGAAGCCCAAAAAGAGGCAATCTGGACTGAGATTGAAAAAGCCTTGGGTCAGTTGGAAGGAGAGAATGGCTTCGAGTCTCCAAGTGAAGTTGTCGTTGTTGCAGGAACGAAAGTCTGATCTCAACCATCCAACACTTACCGCTCCATCGCCAATCCCAAAGACTGCGAGAGCACACTCCGCATCCCCTGAACCGTTTCCTTCAATTCCGTTAGTTCTTGTACGGTGGCTTCAACAACGGGATTAGCCGCTCCCTGGCCCCCATAGGCGCTGCCAACTGAACGCTGGACCGTGATGAAGTAAATCTGCTGTGGTGAAGCCCGGTAGACCAGCCCGCCTGTCCGGTTGATGTTTCCAAGTTGGAAATCCTGGTATGGCTGGTAATAAGTGACGCCGCCCTCCCGTTCGGCCGCTCCTTCGGGACGAGTTCCCTCAACACGGCCGCGAGCCTCCGTTGCCAGCCCGGCAGCCTGCTGCTCAGTCTGGCCCAGGCTGATTGTGGTATTTATCTGAACTGCCAACACATCCACGTCACCCAACAGTCCGGCAATGACGTCATAGTGGGAGTTACCTCGACCCTCTCTATCCGCCGCAGCCCCAAAGTTATCAAGCATTGTCCGCAGACTATCACGGGCCTGCTGGTACTCCGTTATTTTTTCTTCCAATGTCTGCAAGGCGCTGAACAAGGCTGTCTGAGCTTCCCGAACCGAAGAAAGGAGCGCAATTTCGGCCGAAGCGTGAGACGCGCCTCTCGAAGCCGCCAACTGGGATGAAATCTGATTCGTCTCTTCTCTGTACCAGGATTCGCTAATCGCCTGGGAGACAGACTCTACAGAAATACCCAAATTCCCGGCGGCAGCGGCAGCCGTCTCCCCGCCCATAGAAGCAGCAGCAGCCCCTAATCCGGTCGCGCCTCCTAGCGTCGAGATAAGCTGGAGGCCGGACGACAGGCGGCTTTGCATCGTCGAAACCTTTGCCTTGATGGCCCGATCCTGGGCCGCCAGTTCAGGGTCGTCTTCGCGGGGAATGATACCGGCATTTAAGTTACTCAACGCTGAATTCAAAGCGTGAACGGCCCGACTGGCATTCCGTTGGGCCTGGCTGAATTCATTCCCTTTGTTCATCAAATCATTGTGGGCATTCTGAACCTGATCCCGCGTCCCGGCAGCATCCCCCCGAATACCAGCGGCCGATTCTGCCGCGCTGTTAGCTCCGGTTGCAGCCCCGACAAGCTGTTCAGCCCGATAACTGGCTGTCTGATCCCGGTCAATGGCCCCTATCGCTTCCAGGTGGATTAACTGGCCGGAAACACGGCCGTAATCCTCCCTTAATTGCCCTACCTGCTGCTGGAACGTCGAAAGCGTCCGCCCCTGTTCGCCCGCCGTCACCAGATAGTCGGCCAGGGTCGCAATAGCCGTCTCGTTAGACGAAATCTGATCCCCCGAAACTGTCCCTGTCCGACCGCCTTCCTGCATTTGGCCTCGATACCCTTCGATTTCCGACATCTTCCGCCGAGCAGCACTGGCATCTTGTACATTCGTCACCTGCATTGCTGGTGGTGGATTCTCGGCCATCTGCTCCCGCTGCTCTTGCTCCGAAGCATTCGCCATCTCATCCAAATCCTCGGCCACATCCCGCTGTATAAGGCTGCCAGCCGTTTTTCTTTGAACCGGCGCCTGTTTTCTGGCAACCATCCGGCTCACGGCCTCATTCCCAACCGTTCGCTGCAAATGAATGGCATTATCGGGTGAAACGGCTGGAACGGCCGATTGTGGATTAAAGGCTGCTTCTTGTTCTAAGGGGGCTGATTGGGGTGCTGCGCTTTCGTTAGCGGGTTTGGAACGCTTTTTCTGTAACTTATCTTTCTCTAACTGCTGGGCCAGGCTATTGGAGGGCATTTATATCTCCGTATTTTGTATGGTAAGGATAATCGACCAATAACCACCCCAATATATCACAATTCCCCCCACCCTGCTGTCAACTATACTGCAATTCAGGTATAATCCATTCTAATGGAAGCCCTGAAGTTGCGCCCTGCACAGGCGGAGATCCTGAAATACAAAAGCGGCCGTATGGCTGTCAGTGCCGTGCCTGGGAGCGGTAAGACTTTTACCCTGTCTCTCCTGGCGGCTGAACTCATCGCCAGCGGCCGTATTAATTTTGAACTAGGCCAGCAGGTTCTCATCGTTACCTACCTCAATGCCGGGGTAGAAACCTTTCGGGCGCGGATTCGCCGCCGCCTGGACGAACTGGAACAGCCGCTTCTGGGCTTCGATGTCCGCACCCTCCACAGCCTTTCCCTGGAAATCGTTCGGGCTGCCAACAGCGGCCAGAGCGACCCCGACAGCGAACCAATCGTGGCCGATGAACGCCAGACCAGCAACTTCCTCTCGCGTGCCATAGACGGCTGGATTGAAATGCACCCCGACATCTGGTATGCCTTTCTGCCTGAAGACAGCCCTCAAATGCGGGCGCGTTGGCGCAATATCTCCGAGCGAACGGCCAAAGCCTTCATCCGAACCGCCAAAAACAACCGCTACCTTCCAATAGATATTCAGAACAAACTTATCCAATACGGCCGAAATCAAGACCCCGACAGCCAGCTTGACCTCCCTGAAGAAGTCAACATTCCCTTCGTAGATATGCTGACCGGCATTTACGCCCGCTATCAAAACATCCTCACCCGCCAGGGCGCGTTAGACTTCGATGACCTCATCTGGCAAGCGGCTGATTTATTGGAAAACCGCCCTGATTTAGTTGAGACATTGCAAAACCGCTGGCCCTATGTCCTTGAAGATGAAGCTCAGGACAGCGTTCCCCTACAAGAAATCCTCCTGACCGCTCTGACCGGGCCAAAAGGCAACTGGGTGCGGGTTGGCGACCCTAACCAGGCTATTACCAGCACCTTCACCGCTGCCCATCCCCGTTTCTTCAACGCCTTCATTGATCGGCCCGATGTCATCTCCCGCCCTTTGCCCAACTCTGGCCGCTGCGCCCCGCTCATTATGGGTGCAGCCAACCGATTGGTTCATTGGGTCTGCGACAGCCATCCGGTAGAAGAAGTGCGTGAAAACACCTTCCGACGCCAGGATATTCTCCCCACCCCACCAGGCGACGCCCAACCCAATCCACCCGACAGCCTCTCCAAAATCCGCATTAAGGTTTACAAACACCGGGAAGATGAGGAACTACCTGCTATTGCCCAATTGGCCGTTCGCTATGCGCAAGAACGACCGGAAGAAACCCTGGCAATTCTCGTTCCTACTAACGACACCGGCCATGCCGTAGCCGAATACCTCGACGGCATGAACGCCGACTACGACAACCTCCTGCGCGGAGGCAGCCGGGAAAGGGAGATAGCGGCCGCAATTTATGCGCTCCTGGCCGTTCTTGCCAGCCCATTGGACACTCGTGCTTTAACGGCCGCACACGCTGCCCTCTACGACCTCGGCCATCCCGCAGCTTACTTTCAACCTAATCAGGAACCCGACCCCGACGGCCAACCCCCACCTGAACTAACCCGCCTTCATGCCATTCTACGAAGCGTCAAGAACGCCGAATCGCTCCTCTTCCCGGACAGTGAAGAACAATTATTAAGCGCCTTGCCCAATGGCGTCGCAACCGAGCGGGACATCTACCAAATCCAGCTCTACACTGCTTTCCTCCGGAGCATCTTCGACCTGAGAAGCTTGCCCGTTGACGATCTGACTTTGGCCCTGGCCGACGAGCTGTTTATCGCCTCCTCCCCTGTTGAAGAACCAACAGGGGAACCGCTTACCCATGAATCAGACCTGGCAATTGCCTACCTAATCGCCAACCTGATGCGAAACTGGCACGACTTACAGCCTGAATGGCGGCTGCCGGAACTGGCCGAACAGTTGGCAAACGTAGCCGAAGGCCGCAGCCCCCTTCCCTTCGCGGGGCCGGCCGACTTCGGCTACGAGCCTGAACCGGGCCGCATTACCCTCACCACCCAGCACAGCGCCAAAGGGCTGGAATGGGACGCCGTTTTTCTCATCGGTATAGACGGCCGTTGGATTCCCGGCAGCCTAGAAGCCCCCTTTATTGGCGTCCATGACTTCCTGGGCGGCGACCCAACGGCTGAAGCCACGGCCCAACTCAACCATCTCATGCAGGGTAACTCCGGCCTCTTTGACGGCCGAACCGCCACCGAATCCACCCACATTGAAGTCATCAGCGAACGCCTCCGACTGCTCTACGTAGGCATTACCCGCGCCCGCCGCTATCTTCACCTGAGTCGCAGTCGGGCCACAAGACGCTATAATAAGGAACACGAGTCAGAACCAGCAACGGTAATGGCCGTGCTTTATCAATATCTACAAGAACGAAGCGGAAGCGAACCTTAGCGCAAAAAAGGTAACTCATGGATCCGTCTGAACAAATCACACACCTTATTGAAGAACTAGGCGATTGGCGCGGCGAATTACTCGCCCAATTACGCCAACTGGTTCACGAAGCATATCCCGAAATCGACGAAGAATGGAAATGGGAAACACCCGTCTGGGCGCACAAAGGAAATATCGTTGCTGGAGGTATCTTCAAGGACCATGTCAAACTCAACTTTTTCAAAGGTGCTTTATTGGAAGACCCGCACGGGTTGTTTAATGCCGGTCTGGAAGCCAAGAAGACCCGCGCCATTGACTTTCATCAAGGCGAGGAAATAAACAAAGCCGCTCTTATAGAACTTATTCAAGCCGCCGTAGCCCTAAACACCCCATCCAAAAAGAAATAACTCGGCAAATTACGTATTACTCCTAAAACATCTGGTACAATAACAACTATGAGCTTTGAAAATCCCTTTTTCCATCGTGGCGCTATCCGTCGGGCCGAAGAATTTCTCGGCCGTCAGGCAGAAATAAACCAAATCCTGGGCCTCTTCCGCAACCATCAGAGCGTCTCCATCATCGGCCCCCGACGGATTGGAAAAAGTTCGCTGCTGATTCACCTTTGCCGCGCCAAAACACGACAGCCGTTCGATCTCGGCCCACCCAAAACCATCTTCGCCCCTGTGGACTGCCAGGAGTTAGGCGGTTCTCCACCTGAAGAGGTATACGAGGCACTGCTGACCAACGTCATGGACGCCGCCGAAGACGCCCAACTGGAATTGAGCCCCATTGATCGCTCTGGAACCTACCGCGCCCTGGATCGCGTCTTGAGCAATATTAACCGCTCCGGTACGGCCGTTGTCGTGCTGCTTGACGAATTTGAACTGTTAGCTGCTAACGAACGGCTGACCCCTTACTTCTTCGCCCGTTTGCGCGGCTTGACCACCAAATACGGCCTCGCCTACCTGACTGCCAGCCAACGGCCGTTATTTGCTATTACGGCCGATGAACAAATCCTTAGTTCCCCCTTCTTTAACATCTTTGTCAGCCTCTCGCTCGGCATGTTCACCACCAAAGAAGCCAAAAACCTGCTCCACGAACGACTGGAGGGAACCTCCATTACCTTCCCAGAAACTTTGAGCAAATACCTGCTCCACCTCGTCGGTCCCCATCCCTTCTTTCTCCATATAGCTGGTTATCACGCCTTTCAAGCATTGGCTCAGGGGGAAGACCTGGGACCGAACAGCGATCTCAGCCAGCTTGACGCCCCGATAGAAATCGAAGCCCAATCTCACCTGGGCTATCTCTGGCAAAATCTAACCTCCGAAGAGCAGTATTGTTTGGCAACAACCAGCGGCCCCATTGAAACCATGCGCCAGTTGGAACAACAGTGTCTCATCCAGCAGGAAGGCGATGGCTACCAGTACACCAGCGAGATACTCCGCCGGTTTGTCCGACGCCAGGAAGTGGCCGGACTGATTCAGGCCGGGCCATTCGTCATTGATATTCAACGCCACGAAGTCCAGGCAGACGGCCAGGAACTCAACCTGACCAGTTCCCAATTTGACCTTTTCGTTCGTCTCGGCGAACGAGCCGGACAGGTCGTTTCAGGAGAAGAATTAGAAACGGCCGTTTGGGGAGACGCCCTGGTAGATGATCCCGACCGCTTGAAGACCCTCATCAAGCGGCTGCGCCGGGCAATCGAGCCATATAACAACTGGATCGCCAGCGAACGCGGCGTCGGTTACGTCCTTCGACGGCCCGATTGAGCGATTCTATACGACAGCGATTCTAGCCATGTCTCACAAAAACCGTTTGTTCCCGGCGCTCCTGGGTACACTGCTGCTTTCCCTCTTGTTGTTTGGTGCGCCCAAACAAACTCAGGCCCAACAAACAGCTTCCTCGGCCTACTGGCGCTATGATGCACCCGGCCGCTTCAACAATCTGACAGTAGCCGACCTAAATATGGACGGCATAGATGAATTTGTCGTTGTTGCCGGAGATACCGGGGTCATTGTTGTTGGCTCAGACGGCCGTGCTCAGTGGAACGCCCCCTTTCAAGCCCGCGAAGCCATCACCCACGTCACTGCCCTGAATGCCATTACCGACTCAAACGAACCAACCCCGAAACAAGAAATCGCCATCGCCACCAAAGGCCAGCTAACCCTCCTTTCTTCCGAGGGCGAACGGCTGTGGGAACGGCCGCTTGATGCGGAACCGGCCCAAATTCTCTCCGTTAAACCACCGGACAGCGATCTGCAAGAAATACTCGTCGCTCAAAAAAATGGCAATCTTGTAACCTTCAACGGCGAAGGTCAAATAACCTGGCGCTATCAAAACGACAATTACCATCCGGCCGAAGAGGCTGCGCCCCAAATGCAGGTAGCCGATTTGGATCGGAACGGCAGCGAAGAAATTATCTTCAGCTACCTGACAGATCAAAACTTTAGCATTGTCATCACGCTTCAACCGGGGGCCACCCGCGCCCGTTGGGCGCAGTCCAACAATGGCCTTGTGACCGCCCTGGCAGTCGTGGAATTCGATCCTACCGGGCCATTAGAAATTGCCGTCGGGACAGACGAGGCAGAAGTTTACCTTTATACTGCATCAGGCAACCGCCGCTGGCCCTACCGCACCCCTAACAAACCGGTCACAGCATTGGCAATGGCTCAACTGGCCGAAGGCCCG
The DNA here is from genome assembly GCA_049281335.1 of Promineifilaceae bacterium (SeqCode). Lineage (GTDB taxonomy): Bacteria > Chloroflexota > Anaerolineae > Promineifilales > Promineifilaceae > JAKEFB01. The sequence continues at coordinate 2,542 of JBAPRX010000382.1, read as the reverse complement.
GCGCTCATCGTTGGCACGTCGGTTGGCAATGTCATCGCCTACGACAAAGACGGCCGTCGTTACTGGAGCGGGCCATATGAAACAACCTCAGATCGGCCGGTGGCGGCGATTCGTCCGTCGAACGTCCCAACTCCGGACAGCCGCCCCGCTGCCTTTGCCATCATCCTGGGGCATGAACCCGGAAATGATGAAGCCTCCGATGTCTTGCTCATTGACGACAGGGGTCGGCGATTGGAACCCTTTTACCCGGCGGCCGATCCCGCCAACCTGACCCAGTTGGTAGACATCAACCACGACGGCAACAACGAACTCCTGCTTGTCAGCTTCGCCTCGATGGAACTGCTCGATCCCGGCATCGGTGCTCGTGAATACTCAGAAGCTTGGGACTATGTTCTGGAAGCGGAGCCACAGGTGGTCACAATTGGTGACATTCTAGGGAATGGCGAGGAAGAACTCCTTCTTGGAACGAATGACGGCAATCTAACTATCCTTAAACAGGATGGTCAACTGCTCTGGACGGCCGATCTCGGCGGCGTCATCAGCCAGATTAAAATCGCTAGTATGGGGCCGAACGAGACGCCGCGCATTGTCGTCGTCCATAACAATAGCAACCTGGACAGCGACGGCCTCGAATCTTTTGAGGGCTGGGTCGAAGTTCTCCTCCCCGATAACCGCCTGGTTTGGAATGTCTCCCTTCCGGTCACCATCTCAAGCATTTTGGTTGCCGATATTAACCGCAGTGGCACGCCGGAGCTGGTTGTTGGAACCACAGACGGTCAACTGATTGCTTACTCCATCAATGGCGACGAATTTTGGCACGCGTCGGTCAATGCCAGCGTCAATCAAATTCTTCTGGTAGAAGGCGTTCGTGGGACAGAGTTGATGGTCAGCTCCAGAGCTAATACCATTGATCGGTTAAACAACAAGGGTGGCGGCTTTGTTCGAGCGGCCGAATTTTTGAACGACATCAACGACATTTATCTCATAGATCAGGAAGGCGACCTCATTACCCAGATGCTCGTCTCGGTTGATGACGGCACCTTGAGAGGCGTCAATTCTAGAGGGCTGCAAACCTGGGAACTGCCCCTGGACGGCTTGCCAACTGTCAGCGTCCTGGCGGAAAACTCAGTGGTGCTTGCCACTGACGAAGAGGAACTGTTCCGGGTTGATTTTGATGGCAACATCATCTGGCGAAAAGCCGAATTCGGCCGAACGACTTCCCTCTATTGGGGCGACCTGGACGGCGACTTCCAACCTGATGTCGCCGTTGGCAACCGGGACGGAGAACTCTATCTCATTTCAGGTGATACGGCCGATATCTGGGGCCAGCTTAATCTCGCCAGCAACGTCTTTTATACCGGCGCTTTTCCGGGGACGCCCGATCAGCAGGCAGAATTAGTTGCCGTCACTACCACTGGAAAAGTCCAGCTATTCCGTTCCCGCGCCAACCGTCCTCCGCTGCTTATCAATCCCCAGACGGAGGTTGACCGGGGCCGTTACACTATCAGTGTTGGTGTAATAGATGTCGAAAATGATCTGGTCTATGTACTACTGGAAGTCTTCAGTCCCACCCAGGGCCGCTTTATTCCCCAGGAGCAGCGGCAGATAACAAATGGCGTCGGTACTCTCTCCTGGTCAATTGATCCCCCTGAAAATGACGACTCGGTTCTTTATCGCTTCCGCTACGATGATGGCTCCCACGTGGGCGAGGTCCAACCCGCGCCTGGCCCGGCGGCCGAAATTCCATCTCCTTTTTTCTCCGGCGGCCTGATTATCCTCTTAGCTGCCTTTGCCGGTTCCGTTGGAACCGTATTCTTCATCCGGCAATCATTGTCTCCTTCGGCCCGTGTCCGCCGCTTTTACCAAAAAATCCGCCAGCAGCCTGCCCTGACCCTCATTTCATTGGAAGAGGAATACACCCGCACCAGTGGATCGCCCGATTTCTTGTTAAATCTGGCAAATATGGCCCGTCAGGACAACGACCAGGTGCTTGCCAGTCTTGCAGATGGCCTCTTCCTGCTCGACGCCCGCCCCGACGCTGCCCTGCCTATCATTATCGGCGCTCTCGAAGAAGCTGGCCGCCTTAGTATCACCTGGCAGCTATTGGAAATCTGGCAGGAAACTTACCAGTTAGGTCACACCCTCCTGACCGCCCCGACCATCACCGAGTTGAGCCTGTTACGGCCGCAGTTGGTCCAACTCCTGAGCCAACGGGAACAACTCAATCTCGATCCCGATCCCCTTCAAGGACTTTTACCGATCCTGACCAGCGCCCGCGACAGCGAACGGGTAGACCAGGTCGATGACCGCCTTGTATATCTCAACGAAGCTGGCGGCCTTCTCCGGCAGCTTGAAATGACATTCAGCGGCTGGCAGCCGCGAATCGAAAACACCCTAACCAGCGCCATCACTGACCGCTGGTTAGGGCTGATTAACGCCGGAATCGAAGAGCTGCGCGGCCGGGCGCAATTGGTTATCACCCTCAAAACCAAGCGGTTGGTCCCGGAAGCGGAAACTGTTGTAGCCGTAGAGATATTCAATG
>JBAPRX010000381.1:0-5222 GCA_049281335.1 Promineifilaceae bacterium (SeqCode) | reverse complement strand
TCAGTCTATTCTGGATCGCTTTCACTCTCTCTGCCTCGCTCCAAACCATCGGAAAATAATCTCCCCTCAACCAGGACTCAATGAAATTACCGTAATGCGGGCTGGCAAGATGGCCGGACTGCCCCGGTGCGTACATTGCGGCCGAATTTGACAGATTGTGTAGGTCAATAACCTGACGATAGGAGACAGAGACGGCCACGTTGTCATATCCGCCACCCGGCGCAACGGCCGTTTGCGTCACCGTATTGGTATCTCCCCCGATTGGAAACGGCCCCTGGTTGAAAATCAAGTCCAATGGCTGCTGCACTCCCAAGACATGATTAAAGGTAATTTGGTGCAGTTTGCCCCATTGCCAACCATCTGGTTCCTCACCGAGCAGACGGCGTAATTCGGCCGTTGTCTCTGCCAGACAGCGATTGAGGACAACCTCCCGGCCACCTTGTACTGTTATCCAGTTTGAATTTGGGTTGTCCAGCAGTCGCAGCAGCGTTTCATGCCAGTAGCCATAAAACTCTGTGATAGGGAATAGAAAGGTATTTGGCCCTTCGCCCAACAGACTGCGGGTCAGTTCCGGGCCAAGCCGGGGTGTAAGAATATCGGCCGTCAGCCGTGCCAAAAGCACTTCATAGACAGCCCCACCAACGCTGTTCGCCTCAAGTCGGCCGTCCCAGGTTTGCAGAAGTTCCAGGCTTATGGCGGCGTCGGGATCGGCCGTTTTCATTCCCGCCAGTCGCTTAACCATTTCCAACCCCGGAATACACAGAAAATCCATCTGAAAATTGCGGCAATCCTCCGATGAAACTTTTTCCTGGGCTGTAATCAACTGTTCCAGCTGTTTTGCCCGGTATCCATTCATCCATACCGAACCGAGATAGTGAGGGTAATTGTCATCTACAATCTTATGATTGGCCGTGATGATATATCCTCGTTCCGGGTTGAGGGCATGGGGCATTTCCTCAAATGGCACATAGTCCTCCCATTCATATGCCCCGCTCCAACCAGGCCTGGGCAGCAGGCCATCCCCCTTTTTCCGAATAGGAACCAGACCGGAGACATAGTAGCCAATATTGTCTTCCTGGTCGACATACACGATGTTGAGCGGTGGCGTTTCGATTTGGCGAACGGCCGAAACAAATTCATCCCAATTTCTGGCCTGATTCAGCGCAGGAAAGCCTGCGAACGCTTCGCAAGTTGCTAGAGGCACCGAACTGAGCGCTAATGCCTGATCATTCGTGTCCAGAACGCTGCTGATAATCGGGCCGTGATGCGTAACCTTGACCCTTTCAATATGATCGGGTTTTCCCTTAATCCCAATCCGTTCTTCATAGACCGCAGCCTCTCGCCATTGCTCTTTGAATTGGTAAAAAGTCGGCCGTTCCGGGTCAAACTTCTCAATAAATAAATCTTCACAGTCGGTGAAGGCCAGCGTAACGCCCCAGGCGATATGGTCGTTATGGCCAATCTGAATATATGGCACACCAGGCAAAGATACTCCGGCAACGTGATAGCCATCTTCACTTTCCAGGTGCATGTAATACCAGAGCGAAGGGGTGGGGACGGGCAAATGGACGTCATTTGCCAGAATGGCATGGCCGGTACTGCTTCGCTGTGGGCCAATGACCCAACTGTTGCTCCCCCGACCGCTGCCTTCGGCCGAACGGCCAAGAAACGGTCCCGCTGCCGCTTTTAACATCCCATCCAATTCCAGCCGATTGAATTCAATTCCATCGGGCAGGATCACGGGATTGTCTGGTGGGTAACGAGGCTCCAATTCACCGGCTAATTCAGGTTCAATCGCTTCGTATAGTTGAGCACGGGCCAGTTCACCTGCCCAGCCATGCGACATCAGCCAGGCCATCATTCGGCCGAATGTCAGACTGTCTTTCGCTTGCCAGGGATCAGGCTTGTGGCGTATCAGGCTAAATTCCACCGGCAAGCGAGGATTGCCAGCCAGAAAGGCATTGATTCCGGCTGTGTAGGCCAGGGCGTCTTCCTTCACCTGTTCGGTCGTTGTCTGCCAGGCATGGTCTGTCAGTCGGTGAAAGCCAAGCGTCCGGGTCAGGCGATCTGTTTCCAGCGCCACCGGCCCAAGAATTTCAGAAAGACGGCCGCATGCCACCCGGCGGTTAAGCTCCATTTGCCACAGTCGATCCTGCGCGTGAACAAAGCCTTGAGCAAAAAAGAGATCGTGGCGATTTTGAGCCTGAATGTGGGGAATGCCGTTCTTATCTCGGCCGACGATTACTTCGGACGTTAGCCCTTCTGCCTCGATTCGGCCGTCTGTCTGAGGCAGACGGCCGTTGCTCATAAACATCAAAGTTGGCTTTAGGATATTTCCCATAAGCCGGTGAGCGAGAGATCGTTTCATGCCCTAATGATAGCAAAATCGAAGGGGAGAAAACAATGGAGCCGTAACCGGAAAAAGGTCAGACAGTCAACAATTGATTTTTGCTGACTGCTGGCCTTCCATCGGTTATTGATGATTATTTGTTCTTGGCTGCTATTGGGTGGTGAGAAGGGGAGGAGGTACGGGTCCGGTTGTTTCGAGATTGCGAACTTGAACGAGACGGACGGCGGTTGCCCCGTCGCTTCGCCGAATTAGAACGCGAGTTAGAATTGTTCCGCGACATCTGGCGGTGTGGATTCGCCGAAACCAGTTCCGGGGTGAAATCACCATAATCAAATGTTTCCAGGCGGCGGCGTTCCAGGGGTTTGCCAAGCACCTTTTCAATGTCTCGAACCATCACAGCATCGTCATCTGGCACGGCCAGGGTAAAAGCCATACCGGTTTCTTCTGCCCGACCAGTTCGGCCGATCCGGTGAGTGTAGGCATCCACAGTATCCGGCATATCGAAATTGATGACATGGGAAATGTCAGCCACATCTATGCCGCGAGAAGCGACATCCGTCGCCACTAAAATGTCGTGTTTGCCGCTGCGAAAGCCATTGATGGCCTTCTGGCGCTTATTTTGTGACATATTGCCCTGCAAAGCGGCGGCATTATGACCCTTTTTCTCCAGGTCACGGGCCAGGTTTCGAGCCTGATGCTTTGTCCGGGTGAAAACAAGCACCCGTCCGGTCTTTGTTTGATCCAAAATCGCCATCAGGAATCGTTTTTTCATCTTTTTCGTGACTGGGTAAATGGCGTGGGATACCGTTTTGGCCGGGGCAACAATCCCGATTTGAACCGTGATTGGCTCTTTTAGAATGTTGTCCGCCAGATCGCGAATGTCATCCGGCATGGTGGCTGAAAAGAAAAGCGTTTGCCGTTTATTGGGCAGCAGCTTGAGAATTCGGCGAATATCGGGCAAGAAGCCCATATCGCACATTCGATCCGCCTCATCCAATACCAATACCTCGACCTGAGAAAGGTCTATCTGTCCTTCTCCTGCCAGATCGAGCAGTCGGCCCGGACAGGCAACCACAATCTCTGCGCCGCGCTGCAAAGCATTCAACTGGCTGCCTTTGCCAACGCCACCATAAACGGCCGTACTCCGTATTTTGGTATGTCGCCCTAACTCTCCGGTTGCCTGATGAATTTGTTCTGCCAGTTCGCGGGTTGGCACAACAATAAGCGCCCGCACTCGTCGCATTGGCCCTTTTGTCAGCCGCTGCAGGATAGGCAGCATGAAAGCGGCGGTTTTACCGGTTCCGGTTTGGGCCAAACCCATCACATCGCGCTCGGCTAATACATGGGGGATAGCTTGTTCTTGAATAGGGGTGGGGGTTTCAAACCCGATATCGTTGATGCCAGCCAGCAGGCGTGCATCAAGATTAAATTGTTGAAAACTCACTAAGAATGTCTCCTTGACTAAAACAGAGCCAAGTCGCACCCTCAGCCTGCAATCCACAACGGCCGTTTTCAGGGCCGCTGTTTATTTCGTTAAAATAACTGCCAGACCCTCATTGAGTGCTGGCACGAAAGGCCAGTATAACCGATTATCCCCACATAACCAAATCGTGTCGTTGGCTCCCCCCAATACCTACTCAGTTCCGACTTTGTAAGCCTCCCCAACCAGCACCTCTTCCCCTGCTGCCGTTGTACCATATAATTTGATGGAAGTTGACATGGTTTGCAGCCAGTCCTGTGCAACAGCCCTGGAGGTTGTCTCAAAGCCGAAGACAAAATCGGTGGTGCCGCTACCGGTTGAGATCATGCTTTGCGAGCCACCCCCACCACCGTTGCCACCACCGTATGTAGAAGCCTGGTATTCATTAGAAAAGGCGATCCGACCGCCGCTGTATTCTTCGCTTAGATTGTAGCCAACATGAAGCGTAATATCGGCCGCAACGCCATTCTCCGTCGTGCGGGTCACAACCTCATACCCAAGTATCTGAACCTCATTTCCGGCCGTTTCTTTCCAACTTAGATAAACCGCCGACAGTTCATCCTCAATTTCAACCTCTCCAGCCGTCAAGACGGCCGTTATCTGCACCGCCTGATTATTTGCCAATTGTGCCTGGTTAAACGAGATGGGTATTGTTAACGATCCGTCTCCGGCCTCAATGGCAGCGGTTCCAGAAGCCAGCGACCCTCCTCCATTTCCTGTCACGTCTACAACAATCTCGGCCGTTGGCTGGCTGACCAGATGATAGCCCACCGTCACATTCAAAACCGGCTGTCCCAAGGCATCCGTTGTCCAGGCTGAACTCGCAACAGAAAACGCATCCTGCAAATAAGGATAAGGCAGACTAAGTTCACCATCGCTTAACGCGGCATCACCGGGGTAGAGATTGACCCATTCTTCGGCCGTTTCATCATAGCCGTTAATGCGAGTAAAGAAATTGACCCCTTCAATCACCTCCCCGCTGTCATTGATCAGGCTTTTATCAAGCTGGAGCGTAATCACAACCTGATCATCCTTTCCTGCTCGGATAGGGGTAACATCATAACCACCGGAACTGCTAGTGCCATCATTGTACTCGTAACCTGTTACCAATACGGCTTCATCATACCCTGCCAGGCTGTAGGCAACCGTTAGATCAACATTGTAATAAGTCATTTCTGGAACGCCTTCTACAGTGCCAATTTGCGGTTTGCCGATTTGAACAATTTCGGCCGTTGTTATAGCTGGTTCGGCCGTTAAATCAACCGTCCAACCGGCTCCGAAGTCCTGATAGACTATTTTTCGGGTGCTGTGGTCGGGATCTTCCACAATCAGGTCAAGTTCCAGAGTAACAAGATTCTCTGCTGGAGCTTCCAACTCGGCCAGGGGTACGGG
>JBAPRX010000380.1:0-2377 GCA_049281335.1 Promineifilaceae bacterium (SeqCode) | reverse complement strand
CCAGGCCGAAATTGCGTTTCTCAACGGCTGTCAGGAAGCGATTCCCATTTATTTTGCCGGGAAGAAGTGGCAGCTTCTGAAAGAGGCCGTCGCCGCAGCCCAGAAAGACCTTGAAACTGCCCAGGTTAAACTCAACCAACTGGAAGAACAATTAAACCGGTTCCGAAAACAGGAGACGGATCTGCAAATAGCTATCAGCAGTGATGAAACCGGCCGCCGCTTGCGTGAATTGGAACAGGAAATCAAATATGTTCGCCAGAGCCAGCAGCGCAAAGAAGCGGATGCCATCCAATACGACAAGATTGCCCAGGCCCTCCATCTGTCCCCCTATAAAAACGAAACCGCTTTCACGTCGAACCGGCAGGATGCCGCAGGCCTGATAAAAAAGGTTGAACAGCAGTTGGAAACGGCTGCCGAACAGCTACGCGAGAGTCAAATAGCCGAAAACGAGTTGGGGCAGGAACGAGAAAGTATCCAACAAGAGTTAGAATCCCTGAGTGGCCGAACCAGCCAGATCCCCAGCCAAAACCTTCACCTGCGGAACCGGATTCTGGATGCTCTGACCATCGCCGAAGCGGATGTACCATTTGTCGGCGAGCTGTTGGCGGTGAAAGATAGCGAGCGGGGCTGGGAAGGGGCCATCGAACGGCTGCTGCATAATCTTGGTCTCCGGCTGCTGGTCCCGGAGCGACATTACGGCCGCTTTGCCCGCTATGTGAATGAGAATAATCTGAACGGCCGTCTCATCTTTCATCGCGTGCCGGAAGACGGCATCTACAGTCCCCACCAACCTGACAATTCCAACGCCCTGCGCCACAAGCTGGAAATCAAACCGGACACCGCCTACTATGACTGGCTGGACAATGAATTAATCGAACGATATGACTATACCTGCTGTGAGACGATGGCCAATTTCGACCGTGCCCAACGAGCCATCACCCAAACCGGCCTGAGCAAGAGCGGCGGGCATGACAACGCCCGTTACGAAAAGGATGATCGCCACCGGATAGATGACCGCCGTACCTACATCCTCGGTTGGCGCAATCAGGAGAAAATCCGCGCCCTGGAAGATGAACTGGCGGACATTGAAAAGCGGCTGCAAGAGGAAAAACGCCGAATCAATCAGGTGAAGACCACCCAACAACAGGCCGGAGAACGAAAAAATTTACTCGACAACCTGTTGACCTTTACCGACTTTGCCCAGCTTGACTGGCGCAGTGACGCCGTTCACATTCAACAACTGGAAGCCCAAAAGACCCGCCTTGAACAAAGCTCCAACCGCTTGCAGCAGTTGCAGAACGAACTGTCCCAAATTCAGGAACAAAGTAACGCCGTTAGCCAGGAACGAACTGGACAGGCCCGGACTGTCAGCCAACTTGAATACCAGGTCTCCGTTTTCTTACAAGAGATTGAACAAGCCAAAAAGGATACCCGTGAAGCGGATGATGCTACCATGGCTCAATACGCGCCTCGAATCAAGGAACAAGTGCAGGTATCCATCACCCTGGAAAATGTAGACCGGCTGTGGCGTGACGTATTGACCCATTTTCAACAAGCCAGCAAAACTGAACAGAACCGCGCCGCCTCTCATATGGGCAGACTGCTGAAGCTGATGCAGGAATATAAAGATGCCTATCCGGCGGAAACGGCCGATTTCGACGCCGCCGTCGAGTCCATCCCCGAATATGACCGGGAACTGGCCCGGATTGAGCGTGACGATTTGCCCAAATATACCGAACGGTTCCGACGGATGCGGGACGAAAAAGTCATTGAGGCCATCGCCCTTTTCCAGGCCGATCTATACAAATATGTCGAGGAAATCGAGGAAAACATTGCTGACCTGAACCAGTCGCTGCAAACCATTGATTACACCCCCGACACTTACATTCAACTTCAGACAGAAAACAGCCGCGATCCGGAAATTCGAGAATTTCGGCAGTTGCTCAAAGATTGCCTGGCTGATGTAGGGCAGCAGCGAACGGAAGGCGCCTATGAAGCCAGCTTCATAAAAGTGCGAGATTTAATCACCCGCTTTAAGGAAGACATCCGCTGGACGGGGAAGGTAACAGATGTGCGCCAATGGCTCAACTTCGCCGCCATTGAGCGGTATCGGTCTGACGACAGCGAGAAACATTACTATTCCGACTCATCGGGCAAGTCCGGCGGCCAAAAGGCGAAGCTGGCCTACACGATTCTGGCTTCCGCTATCGCTTTCCAATTTGGCCTGGAGCGTGGGGAAACGAAGTCACAGTCATTCCGTTTTGTGGTTGTGGATGAGGCCTTCAGCCGTTCCGACGAGAAAAATTCCCGTTACGCGATGCAGTTGTTTAAGGAGTTGGACTTACAACTTCTGGTTGTCACCCCCATGACCGGCATC
>JBAPRX010000379.1:0-13853 GCA_049281335.1 Promineifilaceae bacterium (SeqCode) | reverse complement strand
TCCGGCTCCATCAAGCGCAAAATAGATGAACCGTTCGCCAATAATATGACCGAGAAAGAACGGCGCAACCTGGCAACCCTCATCTACTATCCGGAGCAAAAACTGCCCCTTTCCCTGAAGTCGGCCGCATCCGAAGCCGAATATTACCGCCTGACCCTCTTTCGCCTCATCCATCTTTGCCGCATCGTCTCCTCCAAATACACCCGCTCCCACGTCCGCAAGGCGCTGCCAACCGACTTCGCCTACATCATCGAAGAACTGCTCCACGAACAAGAAGCAATTGGCAACAAACAAGAATATTACCAGAGCATCATAGACACCATCATCGAAATCGGCAGCGCACGCGCCTTCGTTGTTGACCTTGCCAGGCTCATCCAGCGGCTCACCATTGCCCGCCTGCACATCATCGGTGATGTCTACGACCGTGGGCCAGGAGCGCACATCATCATGGACCACCTCACGAAATATCACTCGGTGGATATGCAGTGGGGCAACCATGACATCGTCTGGATGGGCGCAGCCGCAGGCAGCGAGGCCTGTATCACCAACGTCATCCGCATCTGCCTCCGTTATGCCAATATGGAAACGTTGGAGAATGGCTACGCCGTCAGTCTCTTGCCGCTGGCCTCTTTCGCAATGGACATGTACAGCGACGACCCTTGTGAGATTTTCCGCCCCAAAGGCGCAACCAGCGAAGAATTCACCGAAAATGAAATCATGCTCATGGCCCGGATGCACAAGGCAATCACCATCATGCAGTTCAAGCTGGAAAGCCAGATCATCATGCGTCGGCCGTCTTTCGAGATGAATGACCGCCTGCTCCTCGACAAAATAGACTACGAGCGAGGCGTCCTGCACCTCGACGGACAGGAATACCCCTTGCTGGACGGCCAATTCCCCACCATTGACCCCACCAATCCATACGAACTAAGCGAACAAGAAAAGAACGTCATCGAACGGCTCAGACTCTCCTTTGCCAACAGCGAAAAGCTCCAACAACATGTCCGCTTCCTCTTCGCCAGGGGCAGCATGTACCTCGTTTACAATGGCAACCTCCTCTATCATGGCTGTATAGCCATGCACGAAGACGGCTCCTTCATGGTCTTTAAGGAAGACGACATCGAATACAAAGCCAAATCCTTCATGGATCACGTCGAACAACTGGCCCGGCAGGGCTACTTCTCCAGCGACCCCGAACAAAAACAAACCGGCATGGACACCATCTGGTATCTGTGGAGCGGCTCTCGTTCCCCACTGTTCGGCAAGCAAAAAATGGCAACCTTCGAACGCTACTTTCTAACAGACAAAGCCCTTCAAGAAGAAAAGATGAATCCCTACTATGCTCTGCGCTATGAGGAAAAAACGGCCGATAAAATCCTTCACGAGTTCGGCCTGGAAACCGAAGACGCCCACATTATAAACGGCCATGTTCCCGTTAAAGTCAACAAAGGGGAAAATCCCATCAAGGCCAACGGTAAGCTTATCGTCATTGATGGCGGCTTCTCAAAAGCCTACCAGAAGCAAACCGGTATTGCCGGTTACACCCTCATCTCCAATTCTTACGGCCTGATGCTCGCTGCCCACGAACCTTTCGAGTCCACCCAAAAGGCCATTGAGGAAGAAGAAGACATTCACTCCTCCACTCGCATTCTCCAACCCAACAAAGCCCGAACCTGGGTCCGCGACACAGACGAAGGGCGAGAAATTCAGGAACGGATTGGGGAGTTAATAGCGTTACTGGACGCATACCGGGCAGGGTTGATCAAGGAAACGTAACAAAACCGTCACACATTTTGACAACATCGCCACAACTTCGCCACCCGGTCGATACATCACTTTGCTACACTTCACACTGTAGAGCGAATTGGTAAATCGCTCTCTGTCAGAAATGTAAAAATCGCAAATGATAAAGGTGGAAAAGTGATGAAACGATTGATCCCCATATTACTTTCTTTAAGTTGTATAACCCTTCTACTTCACGTACAAGTACAAGCCGCAAATAATCGCTCGGTGATAACTAATTCAAACCCCGAAACGGCCGAAAATATAGACGGTCAACTAGACCCCAATTTTGGCAGTGGCGGCATCGTTACAACCGATTTTGGAACAAACTCTGACACAGGTAACGCCGTCGCCGTCCAGCCAGATGGGAAAATAATCCTGGCAGGCAGCCTGTTTAACGGTTCCAACGGCGATATTGGTCTGGCCCGTTACCTGAACGATGGTACGCTGGACACCACATTCGGTAATAACGGCAAGATTATAACTGACTTGAACGGCCGACATGATCAGGCCAACGCCATAGCCCTTCAACCAGACGGCCGTATCATTGTCGCCGGAGCCAGTTATTTGCAGCCCAGCAACGACCAGGATTTTGTTGTGCTGCGTTATTACCCCAACGGTGCTTTAGACCCGACATTCTCTGGGAATGGGTGGGTTTTCACCGATATGGGAACCAACTTCGACTCCATCTTCGATATGGTTATCCAGCCGGATGGCAAAATTGTGGTTGCCGGTGTTGCCGAACTGAATGGGCAGGGGGATTTTGCGGTCGCTCGCTACCTTCCTGACGGCACACTCGACACCAGCTTCGACAGTGACGGCAAAGTAACGACTGACCTGGGATCAACCTTTGACTGGGCCTTCGGCGTGGCTTTGCAAAATGACGGGAAGATAGTGGCTGCCGGGGAGTATTTTAATGGCAGCGACTTCGATTTTGCACTCATTCGTTACGAAGCAGACGGGAGTTTAGACACCACCTTTGACGGGGACGGAATCGTTATCACCGACATCAATCAGGTGCAAAACGAGGTCCGTGACGTACTCATCCAAGAGAACGGCAAAATCGTGGTGTCCGGATTCAGCCACATAACGGCCCAAAATGACGGCATCTTTACATTGGCCCAATATAATCAGGATGGATCGCTTGATGCTGCCTTTGGCAGTGGTGGTATTGCCCTGTCGCCCATTGGGGGCGCTGATGTGAGCAATGGTCTTGCCCGGCAGCCAGATGGAAAAATCCTCATGGTCGGCGATACCTGGAATGGCACAGATATAGATGTCGCCATTACCCGTTTTCTCCCCAACGGCGATCCTGACCCCGATTTTGGCAGTGGCGGTGTTGTAACAACCGATATTGACCAGACGCACAACGGCGCAAATGCCGTTGTCGTTCAGCCAGATGGCAATATCGTGGTCGCCGGGTATGTCTTTTTTGAGGATAATGGAGATATGAGCCTGATTCGCTATCTTTCAAAACCCATCCTAGGGGAAAATACCAGCTTCATTCCATCCTTGCTTAAGGATTAGGTACAGGATGCTGCTATATTCCTAAAGAAAACGGCCGAAACGAAAATCGGCCAGCACAGCTTCCTATAAAATTGTCTTGGCTATTCAACTTATGGCACTATACGAAGGTTACATCTTCGATCTGGACGGAACAATTTACCTAGGGGACAAACTACTGCCAACGGCAGGAGAAACGATCGGTCGCCTCCGGCAAATGGGAAAGCGGACCGTCTTCCTTTCCAATAACCCGACCAAATCGCGGCACGACTACGCCCGGAAGCTGACAATGCTGGGAATCGAAACATCTCCGGCAGATATTATCAACTCCTCGGCCGTTATGGTCCACTTCCTCCAACAAAACACCCCCGATGCCCGCCTCTTCGTCGTTGGGGAAGCCTCTCTGAGAGAGGAACTACGACAGGCGGGCTTTGCCATCACCGAAAATGCGGCCGAAATTGACGTCGTCATCGCCAGTTTCGACCGCACCTTCACCTATCACAAGCTCCAGGTAGCCTTTGACGCCCTGCGGGACGGCGCTCGTTTCTTCGCCACCAACGCCGACAAATACTGTCCCGTTCCGGGCGGCGGCCAACCCGACGCTGCTGCCATCATCGCCGCCATAGAGGCCTGTACCGACGTACAATGTGAAGCCGTTGTTGGCAAACCCTCCCGATACATGGCCCAGGCCGTTTTAGACGTCCTCCAATTACCTGCCTCCCAATGCCTGATGACCGGCGACCGACTGGAAACAGACGTCTTAATGGGCCTGACCGCCGGAATGTCGGCCGCTCTCACTCTGACCGGCGCAACAAGGAAGGCAGATTTGGAAACGGCCGATATTCGGCCAACCTATATAATCAACTATCTGGAAGAACTACTGACGACCTAAAACACTTCTTATTCGAACACCACCACAGGCCGCACTTCAACGGCCCCTTCTTGAACCGGCAGCTTCTTTGCCATTTCCAACGCTTCGCCAATGTCTTTGCAATCCAAGAGGTAAAAGCCACCAAGCTGCTCCTTCGTCTCGGCATAAGGCCCGTCCGTGACGAGGGTTTTTTGGCCCCTGTTCGTGAAACGAACGGTCCGGCCAGTGGCCGTCGGTTGGAGGGCGTCGCCGCTCGGATCCATGCCTCGTTCGGCCGCTTCGGCCCCAAAAGCGTTATGAGCCACCATCGCTGCTTCCCAATCGGCCGGGGTAGCTTCCTCGTAATACTTCTCATCTTCATAAATTAACAATGCAAATTTCATTTTAATTCTCCTTTGAAAAAATTTAACGCAAAGACGCAAAGGAGCAAAGATGCAGAGGAAAAATGGTAAAAATGAAATTTTCATTCATGGTATTGAACCTCCGTTCATGTTGTCTCCTTTGAAAACTATTATTGCGAAGCGTTTGTCGCCTCTTTATACTATAACGACGAATAAAGAAGGCCTGGATCGACAACGGCCGAAACGAAAACAACAACCACTCCAAACCAAACTTTTCACTGTTAACTTTTCACTGACCATTATTTACTGACTACCGACCACTGACTTCAAAAAGGACTCCCATGACTCACTGGTGGCAAAAAGGCATCATATACCAAATCTACCCCCGCAGCTTTCAAGACGCCAACGGCGACGGCATCGGCGATCTGCCCGGTATTACCAGACGGATGGATTACCTTCATTGGCTGGGCATAGACGCCATTTGGATTTCGCCCATGTACCCTTCCCCAATGGCCGACTTCGGCTACGATATATCTGACTATACGAACATTCACCCCTTGTTCGGAACCCTGGATGATATGGATGCCTTGATTTCGGCCGCTCACCAACGCGATATCAAAGTCCTCCTCGACTTCGTTCCCGGCCACACCTCCAACGAACATCCCTGGTTCCTCGAATCCCGTTCCTCCCGTGACAATCCCAAAAGAGACTGGTACATCTGGCGCGACCCTGCCCCTGGCGGCCCCGACCGACAGCCTCCCAACAATTGGTTAAGCCGCTTTGATGGCAAATCCGGCTGGGAATGGGACGAAAAAACCGGGCAATATTATCTCCACTCCTTCCTGGCCGAACAGCCCGACCTCAACTGGCGCAGTCCCGAATTACGGGAAGCGATGTTCAACGTCATGCGTTTCTGGCTCGACAAAGGCATAGACGGTTTCCGGGTAGATGTCGTCTACCGGGTTATGAAAGACCCCAACTTCCCTGACAACCCACCAAACCCCAACTGGCATGAAGGGATGGACCCCGCCCTGCGCCTCATCGAAAAATATAATAAAGACACTCCCCACTCCCACGAATTTAACCGCTGGCTGCGAAGCGTCACCGACGAATATGACAACCGGGTTCTCATTGGCGAAATCAACGTTCCGCTGCCCGCCCTGGTTACCTATTACGGCCGAAACGACGAAATCCACCTCCCCCAAAACACCAACCTCAATGGCACACCCTGGACGGTCGAAGCTGTCCGCGCCCTGGTCGAGCAGTACGAATCCCTTCTGCCCCAAGGCGCCTGGCCCAACTGGGTCTTAGGCAACCACGACCAGCACCGCATTGCCACGCGAATCGGCCGTTCCCAGGCACGGGTCGCCATGATGCTGCTCATGACCCTACGCGGAACTCCCATCAACTACTACGGCGACGAACTCGGCATGACCGACGGCCGAATCCCGCCGGAGAAAATTCAAGACCCCTGGGAAATCAAGTCCCCCGGACTCGGCCTGGGCCGCGACCCGGAACGAACCCCCATGCAGTGGGACAACAGCGCCAACGCCGGATTCTGCCCCCCAGACGTCGAACCCTGGCTGCCCGCTGCCGAAAACTTCGAGGGAATCAATGTCGAAACGGCCCAAACACGGCCGAATTCAACGCTAACCTTCACCCAACAGCTCATCACCCTCCGCCGCCAATCGGCCGCCCTCAACAGCGGCAGCTACCAGACTCTTAGCGCCCTACCCGGCCTCTTCGCCTACCTCCGCGAAAACGGCGACGAACAGCGCATCATCGTCCTCAACTTCACCGACGCCCCACAAACCTGGCCCATACCAGACGACATCGCCCAAACGCCCGTTCGCCTCTCCACCCACCTGGACAACCCCGGGCAAATCCAAGATGGAACCCTCCTCCTTCACCCCAACGAAGGCATCATTCTATGATAGACTTTAAAACTATTGTAAATAGGTGCAAGCAGTGTCTTTAATCACCAATTATCAATTACCATGACCATCCAATCCGCCTACAACCGCTGGAGCAAGACCTACGACACCCAAAACAATCCCACAAGGGACATGGACGCGGCCGTCTTTGACCACATCATCCCCGACTTGACCGGACTGACCGTTGTTGAAGCCGGATGTGGAACTGGCAAGAACAGCGGCCGACTGGCAGCAGCCAGCCAACAACTCATCGCCCTCGACTTCTCCGAAGGGATGATGGCCGTCGCCCGTCAGAAAGTACAGGCTAATAACATCATCTGGACCCGGTGCGACCTAAACCACCCCTGGCCCCTGGCGGGGAAAACGGCCGATCTCGTCATCTTCAATTTGGTGCTGGAACACATCGAACGGCTGGAACCGGTCTTCACCCAGGCAGCGAGAGTATTACGTCCTGATGGAACGATGATCCTCTCCGAGTTTCACCCCATCCGCCTGGCAGAAGGAAAAGGCGCACAAATAACGGCCGAAGACGGTGAGATTCTGGAATTTGTCGGGAGTTTCCGGCATGAAGTGGTAGAATTTGAATCGGTAGCCTTCTCAGTAGGACTTACCCTAATCAACAAGCAAGAATGGACGCCGGACGGAGAAGAACGGCCGCTGCTCCTAACATTGGGTTTCACTAAAACCTGAACCAAAAAGGGGAGATTATAAAGATGCGTAACCAAAATCAATAAAAATTGAGCCTGATTCTGCTGCTTATATTGTTGATTGTTGGCGGAACAAATAGAAATGCTGTGGGTATCAAGGAAGGTAAGAAACTTTACCGATTGTAACCGAGTCGGGGGCCAATATCAGCCGACCTTCCAACCTAAATACCGCACCTGGAGTGGACCAATTACTCTGGAGCCACCTTTCGCAGATCACCCAGATAAATCTCATAGTGCTTTCCAGCTACAATATAACCATTCTCAGGAAAAAACTCAATATTGTCGAATCTATCATTATTATGATAATATTATTATTAATCGAACCTGATACGATGCTTTAATAATACATACAGGCCACCACGAACGCAGCATATAGCTAGGGGAATTTCTTTCAAACAACCAGATTTTCAGAGCTGAAATCGGGCAATAAAAATGAAAACGAACTCCCGCAACGCATACACGTTAACCCTAACAAGCATCACTGTCATCGTGGTTAGCTGTCTTGTCCTCCTCGGTTGGATCCTCAATATCCCCCCTCTTCAATATATTCTGCCCAGTCTGCCCAAGATGACATTCAACACGGCCGTTACCTTTGTTCTGGCCGGTCTCTCCCTCTGGTTCTACAGTACAAGCTCCAAATCGACCGCGTCACATTCCCGTCAAAGGATAGCCCAACTCTTGGCCGTCCTCGTAACTGTGATTGGCCTAATAACCCTCACCGAATACCTCTTTGGTTGGAATTTAGGTCTTGACCAATTGTTGTTCAAAGACGCAGCCGCCGTTGAAGAAACAACTATTCCAGGCCGCCCCTCTCCATATACAGCTATCGCTTTCACACTCATCGGCATCGCACTCTTCCTATCTCAAAGGAAAAGTCACCGCCTCAATTGGCTGGCTCAATACCTCACCCTCTCAGCCGCCTTTATTGCCCTGCTGGCCCTGGTGGGTTATGTGTTCAGCATCTCCATCTTTTTCCGCATTTCCCCCTATACTGGGATGGCGCTTCACACAGCGCTAAACTTCATAATCCTCTCGATTGGCCTCTTTTTCCTGCATCCAAACAGCGGGTTTACTGCCACCATAACCGCCGATAACCTCGGCGGCGTGATGGCCCGTCGTCTTCTAATCGCTGCCTTCATAATTCCGATCGTAGTTGGATGGATCAGCATGTTAGGGGAACGAGCTGGGTTGTACAGTAACGAATTTGAACAGGTTCTTCTGGCGGTACTGAGCACATATGTCCTTTCGGCCGTAATCTGGCGCTATGCCCAGTCACTAAATCAGGCCGAAAACCACCGCAAAAAGATGGGGGTCACTTTACGAGAAAGCGAAACGAGGATAAGAAAATCCGAAGAACGTTTCTCAAAAGTGTTTCATAGCAGCCCATCACCGATGACAATCGCTCGTCAGTCGGATGGTGTTTACATTGAGGCGAACGAAAGTTTCCTGACACTTATTGACTATTCCCGTGAAGAGGTGATAGGACATACAAGCGTTGAATTGAACCTGATTGATGCCGAGGGACGAGCTGAAATCAGACGCCGATTAAGTCAACTTGGTATAATACAAAATATTGAAGTGGTGGCGAGAGCTAAATCAGGCCAACGCCTCAATATCCTGACTTCTATCGAAAATATTGAGTTAGCAGGAGAAGCGTGTACCATAACGACGATGCTTGATATTACCGAACGCAAACAGGCAGAAGAATTGTTCCGGCTGGTTGTCGAAGCCTCCCCTAACGGGATTATACTCGTGGACTCGGCAGGTAAGATTAGCCTGGTAAATGAACGGGTCGACACCCTGTTTGGATATGACCGGGAGGAGTTGATAGGTCAGCCGGTTGAAATCTTGGTACCCAAACAGTTTCGCACGAACCATAACAACTATCAAACCGCATATTTTAGCGCCCCGACCATCAGGCCAATAGGAGCCGGACGGGATTTGTTCGGGCTTAGAAAAGACGGCCGACAGATTCCAGTTGAGATTGGTCTCAACCCGGTTACAACGACGAACGGCAAATTTGTCCTTGCTTCCATCATTGACATTACCGAGCGCAAACAAGGTGAACAGCAGTTCCGATTGGCCGTAGAAGCCTCCCCAAATGCATTAATTATGGTTGGCGTAAACGGAAAAATCAGTTTGGTAAATACCCAGGCAGAAGCGCTGTTTGGATATGATCGGGAAGAATTGCTCGGCCAGACGATTGACATGTTGGTGCCATCGTCATTCCATGACCACCACAAGACTTATCGGGATGCTTTTTTCAATAATCCAACCGCTCGGCCTATGGGCGCTGGACGAGATTTATTTGGACTTAGGAAAGACGGCCGTCAAGTTCCAGTCGAGATCGGACTCAACCCAATCACAACCACAGAAGGTGAGTTTGTCCTGGCTTCTATCATTGACATTACCGAACGTAAACAAGCTGAAGCAGAGATTGCCAATCTATTGCAGCGGGAGCAAGCTGCCAGAACCGAAACCACGAAACTGAACGAAGAACTTGAGCAGCGGGTCACCGAACGTACAGCCCAACTCGAAGCCGCCAATAAGGAATTAGAAGCTTTTTCCTACTCTGTCTCCCATGATCTTCGAGCGCCATTGCGGAGCATTGACGGTTTTAGCCAGGCTTTATTAGAAGATTACCTCGAAAGTCTCGATGATGACGCCCAAGACTATCTGAAGCGAGTCAGGGCTGCAAGCCAGCGCATGGCTCAACTAATTGACGATATGCTGATGCTTTCCCGTATTACTCGCAGCGAAATGAACCGTGAAACAGTTGACCTAAGCAGAATAGCCAAATCCATAGCTGAAAATCTGACTCAGACAGAGCCAGAACGACAGGTGGAATTTGACATTCCCCCGAACGTGACCGTTGAGGCAGACAGACATCTAATGGAAGTTGTGCTAGAAAACCTCATTGGCAATGCCTGGAAATTTACGAGTAAAAACGCAACTGCCCGCATAGAATTTGGAACCATAACACAGTCAAACGAGCATCCAGCATATTTTGTCCGGGACAACGGAGCCGGTTTTGATATGACCTATTCTGGCAAGTTGTTTGGTGCCTTCCAACGTCTCCATTCTTCTTCTGATTTCCCAGGAACCGGAATTGGCCTTGCAACGGTTCAACGTGTCATTAATCGGCATGGCGGGAGCGTTTGGGCGGAAAGTAAAGAAAACCAGGGAGCAACCTTCTATTTCACAATTTCTTCTAGTTAATTAGTCACTTCATAATGAGTTTAGGGAAGAGTTGAGATAGAATAAGAAGAATCGAACATTGGTGTTGCAACCATTACAGCTTCAAGACTCAAAGTATTAAATGCTCTATACCAGACGAGGAAGGTGTTAGCGATCGGGTTAGAGTATGCCAGTCATTTTCAGAGGCACACTATTACCAGATCTTTGACAGAAGGCATACAATGAATGATAATGAGATATTATTGGTAGAAGACAACCCCGATGATGTTGAACTAACCCTCAGAATACTCAAGAAAAATAATCTTTTCAACAATATCGTCGTCATCAACGATGGTCTAGAAGCACTCGATTATCTATTTGGCAGCGAAACGGACGGAAACCTGGAACCGACCGAAGAACTACCGCAGCTTGTCTTATTAGACCTGAAACTGCCCCGGATAGATGGTTTAGAATTACTACGCCGTATTCGGCTTGATGATCGCACCAAACTCTTACCTGTTATTGTTTTGACTTCATCACAGGAGGAACAAGACCGGATAGATAGTTATCTCCTGCGGGCTAACAGCTTTATTCGAAAACCAGTGAATTTTAATAACTTCCTGGAAGCTGTGCGCCAATTAGGCTTGTATTGGTTGATTTTGAACGAACAACCTACGGGCTAATAAGGGAAATATCGAATCATGGATAAGCCTCTTCAAGTTTTGGTCGTTGAGGATTCTGAAGATGACACCCTATTACTGATCAGGGAATTAAAACGAAACGGCTACACGCCTTCTTATGAACGGGTGGAAACGGCCGAGGCGATGAAATCGGCTCTGGCTCAACAATCCTGGGATATTGTCGTCACCGATTACACCATGCCTCAATTCAACTCCCTGGCGGCATTGAGCGTATTAAAGGAGGCAGGGTTCGATATTCCTTTTATCATCATTTCCGGCACAATCGGCGAGGAACGTGCCATAGCGGCGATGAAAGCCGGGGCCCATGATTATCTCAAGAAAGGTCATTTAGGACGTCTGACCCCAATTATCGAGCGAGAATTACGCGAGGTCGAGATGAGGCGAGAACGCCGGCGGGCCGAAAAGGCCCTGCGCGACCGCGAACGATATTTTCGAGCCTTAATTGAAAACAACTCAGACATTATTATGACCCTAGACGCCGCCGGTTATATAACCTACGCCAGTCCGGCACTCGTCCGGGTTGTAGGCTATACACTCGACACCTATATCGGCCGAACCCTCCTCGAACTCATTCACCCCGACGATGTTCAGGCCAACACCACATTATTAGCCCAACTTGTACAACAACCAGGCAGTGAGTTTGCCTCCCAGTTTCGCCTCCAGCACCAGGATGGTTCCTGGCACTGGGTAGAGGCTATTGCAACAAACATGTTAGCGGAACCGGGCATACATGCGATTATTTCCAACCTCCGTGATGTAACCGAACGCAAAAACCTGCAAGCCCAGATTTTACAAATCCAAAAAATGGAAGCCATCGGCAAACTAACTGCTGGCATTGCCCACGATTTTAACAACATGCTAACCGTCATTAACAGCTATGCTGAATTATTACAGATGCAGTTACCGGAAAGCGATCCTCTCCGACATATGGCAGATAGAATTCTTGAGGGTGGTGAAAATGCCGCAAACATGGTCCGTCAACTGCTCGTTTTTAGTCGAAAACAGACCATCTCCCCACAAGTTCTTGGCCTCAATGACATAGTAATCAAGCTAGAGAAAATGCTAGACCGCGTTATAGGTGATCATATCAAAATGTCTACCGTCCTTGATCCCGACCTCAAACCCATCAAAGCGGATTCAACCCAGGTAGAACAAGTCATTATCAACCTGGCGGTCAATGCAAGAGATGCGATGCCGTCAGGGGGGAACCTGGTCATTGAAACAGCAAACATTTTCCTGGACGATGATTTCGCTTCAACCCATATAGACATGCAGCCGGGAAGCTACTGTATGTTAGCCATCAGTGATACCGGCACCGGTATGACCGATGAAGTAAAATCTCACATTTTCGAGCCTTTTTTCACCACCAAAGGCGAAGGAAAAGGAACCGGCCTCGGATTGGCAACCGTTTATGGCATTGTCAAACAGAGCAAGGGAAACATTCTCGTTTACAGTGAAGTCAATCAAGGAACCAGAATCGAAATATACTTCCCCAGTGTAGAGGAAACTGAAAAACCGGCCCCTCAACGGGAGAATGTAGTGAAGCAGTTGACCGGCGGTGAAGTAATACTGCTGGCGGAAGATAATGACGGTGTCCGTGTGCTAACTAAAGAGATTTTGGAAGAGTTAGGGTATACTGTTTTAGTCGCTGAAGACGGACAGGTAGCCCTCGAACTGGTAGCCCAGCACGAAGGCCATATTGATCTGCTTTTAACCGACGTCGTCATGCCGGGTATAAACGGCCGTGAACTAGCCGCACACCTACTCCAGTCCCGGCCCACTTTGAAAGTATTGCTTATGAGTGGCTATTCCAGGGAAAAAATAGGCGACCAAGGTTTTACAGCCCCCTTGCTGCAAAAACCTTATACGCCTCAAGAACTGGCGCAGTGGGTTCGGAAAATCCTAGACGAAAGTTAGTAATGAGGGAAGTCGTCAGATGGGGGGAACAGTTCAAATGGTGAAAATGCCCCGCCGGCTTGCAAAACTCAGACTCAACTCGGCCGAAATACTCCTTTTTCTGACCATCTTCACCTGTACCGTCTACTTCAGCGAAATCGCCTACCAGACCAGCAATTACACTTCGCGCCTTTTCCTGACCGAGGCGCTGGTTGACCACAGAACCTTTCGCCTCGATGATTACGAATCCACACTGGGCGTTGACGCCGCCCGTTATCAAGACCACCTCTACAGCGACAAACCACCCGGTTCCTCCTTCATAATGCTGCCCCAATACCTGCTGCTCGGTAAACCCCTCAAGTGGGTTTTCCATACGCTGGACATTAATATAGCCGTTCAAAATCAAGACTACGCCGTGTCAGATGTGTTAGCCGGATGGTTGGTGCAAATCTTTTCATTGGGACTCTATTCGGCCGTTTCCCTCGTTGCCTTCTATCGTATCCTTGGGCTGCTAGACACCGGCCATCGCTTCTTGCTAACACTTCTTTTTTACTTTGGAACCCTGATCTTCCCCTACGCCACCATCGGAACCGGCGAAATGTTCACCGTCCCACCCCTGCTCCTGGGCCTTTACCACCTCCTAAAAAGCCATTTCACAGACCAGGAAGAAAAACATTACCTGTGGGCCGGATTCTGGTATGGCCTGGCCTTTTTCGTAACCAACCAGGTCTTACTCCTTATTGGCGTGGCGGCATTAGCTCTATTGTTGGCTACGCGAAAATTCAAACCCGTAATTCGCTTCCTTCTGCCCCCTCTTGTCTTTGCCCTGCTGACGTTAGGATACAACTGGCTTCTCTTCGACCACCCCCTCCACTTTCCACAGCAGTACTGGATTCAAGGCGACCCCCAGGTTGTCCTTTTTGGCTGGCCCTCCCTACACA
>JBAPRX010000378.1:0-4436 GCA_049281335.1 Promineifilaceae bacterium (SeqCode) | reverse complement strand
TTTTCTGCCACGAACAACTAAATTCTTAAACATCTAATTCTCCTCCTTAAGAATTTATAAGAAGATAACCACAACACCCAACTTATATCTAATTGTATCTACATGTATGCAATCGTATCATAACAAGATATAATAAGTCAATATCAATTTTACGAAGGAGTGAGGATCATGTTAGAAGCGATAGAGAAGAATAACTTTAACCCCAAAATTCCGGTCATTGACGCCAATCTCAGTTTCACCCGGCGTGTTGACCCAACCTGCCTGGAGGATTGTGATTATGAAAAAATTGAAGATTTCAACGAGATGCGAGAGGTAACGGGAGTAGACATCGGCTTCTCGAACAACTCCACCGATATTCAACGAATGATAGACACTCGCACCTATCTTGAAAATAACCCCCAGGCCTATATCGTCAGAAACTCGTTCGACCTGATGAGGGCAACCCAGGAAAATCTTTACGGCGCCCTTTTCTATTGCCAGAAACATTATCCGGTCAATAACAACCCTGCCGTCGTTGATGACTGGTACAACAAGGGGCTGCGAACCCAACAACTGGCTTACAATGCGGCCGATTTGCCCAACCAATCCCCCACCGAACTGTTAGCCGGAGGCAGCGACCAACCGGAGCAGGGCGTGACAGAACTGGGAAAAGCAGTTATTGAAGGCTTGAACCGGCTTCACATGGTCGTAGATGTCTCCCACTGCTGTCCCCGTTCTGTCTTTGATGCAGTTCGCCTTTCAACAGACCCCATAACGGCCAACCACAGCAACGCCTACACCCTTACCCCCCACCGCCGGAACAAAACGGATGATGAACTCCGGGCCATCGCCGAGACCGGCGGCGTCATTGGCGTCACCCCCATTCGCTGGATGCTCAACCCTGAAGGGACTGAACAGGCCGGTATCGATGATTATATCAACCATTTGGATTATATCGTTGACCTGGTTGGGATTGACCACGTTGGGGTCGCATCTGACGCCCGGTTCGATGGCTGGGAAAGTACCAGCCGCCATTATTGCGATGAACACATGGCTGCCCCGGATCGTTGGAAAAGAGTGATAAAGAAGCTCCAATCCATCAGGACGGCCGACGGCAGCCCCAAATACGACGCGGAGGGTTTGGCAAAGCTGTTCGGCGGTAATTTTCTGCGGCTGTTCCAAAACGTCATGGTTGGCTTAACCCCTCCCGCTCTGGGCGAGACAATTCCGGTAAATGGTCTGGCCGGTATCACCTTCAACTGGCAGCCTTCCCGTGCCATTGGAGTCCCAACCGCTAAATACACTTTACAGGTAGCCACCCTCGATAACGGTCAGGTGAAGCAAATCCTGGTTGAACGAGACTTGACCAGATCCCGTCATACGATTGCCCTGGAAAGACTTCCGACAAATGCCAGGGTATGGTGGCGTATCCTTGCCTACAATGACGTCGGTTCCGTACAATCAGATTGGGAGGCGGTAACAAATCTCTAAATACGAAAGGCCAAAACGCACTCGCGCCCGATACTGACTGCCAAGCACCATGATACTCTCATTTATGGGTGCCAAAACGGCCGGATCACCAGACAGGATCAGGCTCGCCCACAATTCATGCCTCCAATACCATTAGCGCCGGTATGCGTTGCGGCGATTGTAGTGATTAACGATTGATGGTGACATGAGTCAAAACGGCCGTTTTTCCCAGACCGCCGTTCTGGCATCGTTTGCTCTTCTTGACTTTATGGCTGCCCGACCGAGATAAAACTCCCCCAATGTGTAACTTCTTGACCTTCCCGAACGGCCAGGCGTTGGGCCAGCGCCAACGCCGAGGAGGGTAGGTGACCGGCCAGGAAATAATCATAAAAGGCGGTCAGTAATCTAGCAGCCCCCTCATCCTGTACCGGCCAGAGACTACCGACAACGGTATTGGCGCCGGCTGCGAGCAAGGTTGTCGTCAGCCCTATATGCTCGTCCCCCTCATGAATAAGACTCTGGCCACTGTTGCAGGCTGCCATCGTCACCAACGGCGGCCAGGGAGAACAGTTCCACAATTCATCTAGCCAGACATCCCTATCATAGAAGCTTATGCCACTGAGATGGCCGGTCAGGGAATCGAAAGAAGCGTGGCCGGCGATGTGACAAAAAGAAAAATCGGACAACCCCTTTCTCCCGGCTAATGAGGAAAGCCGCTGCCAGGTTGCCTCCTGCCCGATAAGTGCCTTGCCGCTCCCGCTTAATTTGCTCGTCAGGTAGCTCA
The DNA here is from genome assembly GCA_049281335.1 of Promineifilaceae bacterium (SeqCode). Taxonomy (GTDB): domain Bacteria; phylum Chloroflexota; class Anaerolineae; order Promineifilales; family Promineifilaceae; genus JAKEFB01. Next base: position 2,203 of record JBAPRX010000378.1, on the reverse strand, counting down.
GTTCTTTGTCTACTTCTGGTAGAGGCTGTCTGGACCGGCCGGGAAATTTCGACGCCCCAATAAGCAGTCCCTCTTCAAGGGGTAGAGGTAGGGCAGCGCGTTCCCAGAGCAATGACAGACAAGTAAGGGATGGGACGAGAACGGGAATGCAGTTTGTAACCAGCGGCCTCCCGCCCTGGCTGATGATCAAAGCAGCCCAGGGAAGCTGGTGAAGGGTTTTGTGAGGCGCAATGAGTAGAAACGTATCCGACGTTATCTTTGCCGCTATCTCATCTGGAATGAGCCACTCGCCTAGAGTTTGTAATACGTAGGAAGTCGGTTTTGGAAAGTTGGTCCTTGCCCTGAGACAGCTTTCCATTGCAAACCTTATTCGGGCGGTTATGGGGCGTTTCCAGGTGCGACAGACGCCGTCCATCACGGCAACGATACAAAGTTGTTCGTCCGTCAGGAAGTAACTCAGGGCGACCAGAGGGTGGTTTAACTTTGCCTGCCCAGTCTGGTAAAAACGGCCGATATCCAAATCCCCCTTGACCGCCAGGCCGAAATCCTGGAACTGTTGGCGTTCCCAGCGGCTGCTGGCAGCCCGGTAACTTTCAATCTTCGAGAATAAGGTGCGCATCAACTCACTCACCTCCGGGCTTTGGCGAAAGCGAACTTTTTCATAACGGACCTGGAGATGCTCGTAAATGGTTTGTATCTCGGCCGCAGCCATCCTAAGTTCGGACGAAGGGGTTTTACGGAGAACATTATTTGGAGCGCGAAGGAACCGGCGAACAACGGATTGAGCCTTTCCAGCCTCAACAAACTGGAGGGCTTGCTCGTCTGCGCCCTTATCAACTGCCAGCACAACTGCCTCGTTAATCAGTGACGAAGCTTTTTGCAGGAAGGTCCCGGCTATATCTGGTTGCCAGAAATCCCGTCGCTGCCGGTTCAAGGCCTGGATTGCCAGGCGGTACTGACGCAATGCCTCTTTATGGTTCTCCCGGCGCGCCGCTACCCTGGCTAACCCACCTCTGGCCCGCCAGGTTATAGCCGGTACAGTTTCCAGATCCAGTTCGAGGGCATTCTGCCACGCTTTTTGGGCCATATTTGGTTCGTTCGAATCCATTAAGCCGTTACCTAAACTCACCAGACAGCCGGCTTTGTCAAAGACGAGACCCATCTCCGCAAATTTTTCCGTCGCCTGCTGTAGATACCGCAATCCGGTCTCTGCCTGCCCGGACTGACAGAGACATTCTCCTAAAAGGCGTTGCGCAATGGCAATTTGCAGGCTGAGATCATGTTGATGGGCTAACTCGAGGGCCTGTTCAAGGTACCCGATTGCCCGGTCATTATTCTCAGTTAGCATGGCTACTTCAGCCTGACGGCCGAAAACGGTTATCAAATAGGCCGGACGATGTACCGCTTCATAATAACGAAGGGCCAATTCCAGGCAGGCGTTGGCCTCTTCAGGCCGGTTTAGCTGCAACCAGACGTGAGCCAACCGCATATGACACTCTGCCAGACGTCCAGGTTGATTCATCTCAACCAATTGTTCCTGGGCTTGCTCCAGGTAGTGGAGGGCAAGCTGGTAGAATCCCCATTCTCTGTAGGTTGAACCAAGGTGCATGGTTGCCAGGACACTCATTGTAGGCGCCCCAACCTGGTCATAACACTTCATCGCTTCGCGTAGTTGTTTAACACTGGAGGGGTGGTCCCCAACCAGACGGGCATATTTCGCCCTGTCAAAAAGAACATCGCCTAGCGCGCCGGTGATGTCAAAATCGGCCAAGACAGTCTTGGCCTGTTCCAGCCGGTGGTTTGCTTTTGAAAGGCTGCCACTTTCCAGGTAAACCTGGCCCAAAGCATGGTCGCAAAGCCCGACCCAAAGCGGCATCTGGCCACGAACAAAGGTCCGCCTGGCTTGTAGAAAAATGTCTTCTGCCTCCTTGTAGTTATTCCGGTCGAACAGGTCGAGATAGGCTAATTGGTATTGAACTTTTGCTGCATCAATGGGGGCAGGTCGCTCTAAAAATACTTCCTGCGTTTCTAGCAGATTTTCTAGGGATCGGTCATAATGGTCTTGTCTGCGCAAAATACTACTACGTCTCATCTTGCAACGGGCTTGGTTCAGGATATCACCTCTGGAAGCGAACACTGCTTCACATTCGTCGATGCTGGTTAGCGCCAGGTCAAATTCACCAGTCAGTAATTGAGCATAGGC
>JBAPRX010000377.1:0-6213 GCA_049281335.1 Promineifilaceae bacterium (SeqCode) | reverse complement strand
GGTCTACAATCTGTTGTAGTTGTTGGAGAATGTCATGGGTCGTTTTGCTCAAACTTTCGACATCCTGATAGCTGATGGCGGTAGCCGTGTTAATGCAGTCTACAACGACATTTGGTTTGTATCGCTTGACAATTTGAACAAGGGCGGAGCGTTCGTAGGCTTCATTGAGGTTGCCGAATAAGTCCTGGTACAACATTTCACGATGAACCTGGCTTTGCACGATCCGCCGCCGCCGTTCCATTTTGAATTCATCGCGGACAAAGACGTCTCCCCAGACCCCGATAAATTCAATGTGAGGGAATTCTCGCCGAATGTCGTGTAAAAATTCGCGCACTTCCCCTCGGAACAGGCTGGCGACAATGATCCGTTCCGGCTCCAATTCGCGGGCGGCTTCACGGACGATTTGGGAACCAACCAGACCTGCCCCACCAAGCACTAAAACGCATTGATCCATGTTCTATGCAGCCTCCTTCCAAAGAATCAAAGGTGAAAAGTCAAAAGTGAAAAGTTTTATGTTCGTTAGAGTCCGACTAACTATATGTAGACGGATCATGTGGTTTACTTAATCTTCCAGTTCGACAGCCAGGGCGACAGCTTCGCCGCCGCCGAGGCAGAGCGAGGCGATACCCCGTTTGAGATCTCGCTGCTGGAGGGCGTGAATGAGGGTAACAAGAACGCGAGCGCCGCTGGCCCCCACAGGATGACCAAGAGCGACAGCACCGCCGTTGACATTGACCTTGTTCCAGTCCCAATCATAGCCTTTCTGAATCAACTCTACCCCATCAGCAAGCGCCTGGGCAGCGAAGGCTTCATTTAATTCGATGAGGTCGACATCGGCCAACGTCCAGCCAACTTTGTCGAGCAGGCGAGGAATGGCGCGGGCTGGGGCGGCGAAAATCCACTGAGGCGGAACGGCCGCATGCGTATACCCGACAATTCGCGCCAGCGGCTTTATTGCTTGCCGTTCTGCTTCTTCGCGGCTGGTGACAACCAGCGCCGCAGCCCCATCATTAAGGCCGGGAGCATTTCCAGCCGTTATCTGCCCGTCTTTTTCAAAGGCGGGAGGCAGTTTTGCCAGCAGTTCCAGACTGGTGTCAAGGGTGTAGCTGCCGTTGTTGAAGGTAGCCCGGATAGATTCATCCTTATCTACAACTGTGACGCTACCTTTGCGACCTTTTACCTGAACCGGAACGATTTCGGCCGTGAAACGGCCGCCTGCGGTGGCGGCGGCGGCTTTGTCGTGGCTTTTGAGGGCAAACTCGTCCATCTCTTCGCGGGTAACTTCAAATTGTTTGGCGATAAATTCGGCCGCATTGCCCATCGCCCAATCCTGAAACGCGCACCAGAGGCCATCTTTGAGAAGAGAATCTTCGACTGTTTCGTGTCCGTAACGCATTCCCTGACGGGCTTTGGGGAGCAGGTAGGGAGCCTGACTCATACTTTCCATGCCTCCGGCAACGAAGACATCAGCTTCTCCGGCAGCGACAGCGTTGGCCGCCAGCATGACCGCTTTTAACCCTGAGCCGCAAACTTTGTTAACGGCGGCGGCGCCAACGGTGTCCGGCAGCCCGCCTTTGAGGGCCGCCTGTCGAGCAGGAGCCTGTCCGGTACCGGCCGAAACGACCAGTCCCATGATCACTTCATAGACAGAATTGGGGTCAATACCAGACCGTTCGACGGCCGATTGAACCGCCACTGCGCCCAGATCGGTCGCGCTGACGGAACCTAAACCACCCATAAAACGGCCGATTGGCGTCCGGGCAGCGCTTAAAATAACCGCTTCGCGGGGACTATTCTTTTCATTCATGAATTATTCAACTCCTTTCCCCCCATTATACCTCAGATTAATGGGTTAGGGATGAAAGTAGTACAAATTATTGGGTTTTTAAGGGATGGTGAAACGCAAGACGTCATGCATAAAATGTAAGAGGTTTTTGTTATTGGGGCATCAAGGGGAATTGTATACTTTTTGCGGCGGATAGAAAAAATAAGCGGATAGCGAGTAACCAATCAACTTGCTATCCGCCCAACCATATTATTTACCGAACACTAATGCACAAAGTAGAGGTGAAGGTGATTTTCATCAAACTCCACCAACCCGTACGTTTTACGCCTTACGTCCCAGGCACCTCAATCGCATGCGGAACCACCAGCGTATCACTTCCATCAGACGAGATTGTCACCGGAGCCGTGATGCGGATGCGTTCGATATAGCACAGGCTTTCGGCCTCAGCTTCGCAGTAGTAAATAACGAGATCGGCCGTTATTTCACTCTCACCCCCAGTAAAGGTTGCCGGGAAGGAGAGGGGGAATGTCGGTTCTACAATAGTGCGGTTGGCGTCTTCGGCCGAAAATTGAATCAGACCCTCCTCGGCCGTGTTATCGGTTAGCCACTCCATCGAGAACGGCGCGAGATCATTAACCTTGTACCCATCCGGCAAGGTGACGTCGAGTTCAATCGTTCCCTGCCCGTCAGCAAGGGTCTGGGGGTCCAAAGTCAGCGTTTTACCATTGTATTCGGCGTCGCTCGGCCGTCTTGTCAGCAGGCCGTTCAAATCTACCAGAACCAGGGTCGTGACCTCTTTGGTGTCAAGGTCGGCCACCCGGATAACGTGGTTGTTGGTGTCGGCGATATAGAGCTTGTTGCCACCGACGCTCAGACCACCCGGCTCGTCGAACAAAGCGTCCTTGCCATCCTGCCAACCTGCCTCCGACCCGCCCAGGAATGTGTTGCTGCTTTCAGTGTCTGGGTCAATGACCTTGATCTTGCTGTTATAGGTGTCAGCCACATAGAGCAGGCCATCGTGATAAGCGACTCCCAACGGGTGTTGAAGTCGGACTTCATCTCCCGTGCCGTCCACATCGCCAAAATCAAACAGCCCGGTTCCGACAATGGTGTGCAAGATGCCGGACGGATCGAAATCGGCCGTTCGGATGGCGCTGGCTTCGCTGTCGGCAAAATAAAGTACCTCGCCATCTGTTGCCAGACCACTGGGCTGGTTCAGGCCACCTTGCAGCAGTGGCCCACTGGTCAACTCTTCTCGCCCGGTTCCAGCATGGAGAATAACGATGTTGGCCGATGGGTCATAAGCCCAGATTTGGTGCTGTCCGGCCATGGCAATGTACACCATGCCATCGTGGTAGAGAACGTCCCAGGGAGAGTTGAGGGGCGTTTCCAGGGCATTTCCGAATGCGTTTTGCATGTAGACCTGCTGCCCGGTCCCGGCCACTGTCGTGACGGTGCGGGCGGCCAGGTCAACCAGGCGGATGGCATGGTTTTCGGTATCGGCCACATAAAGGGTATCGGCATCTGCCAGCGTCAACCCCTGCGGACGGGAAAAGCTGGCTTCTTCATATGAGCCATCTTTCAGACGAGCAGCGCCGTCCCCAATCACATCCAGAACCGTTCCCTCCAGGTCAGTGACGACAAGGCGGTTGTGGTTGGAGTCAGAAATGAAGAGGCGGTTATTGTCCGTATCGGCCAGGACTTTACCGGGGAACAGCAGCGGCGAATCAAGCTGCGATTCATTTTCCAGGTCAAGGTCGAGGGGGGTACGATCAATTTTGCCGAGGGCGTCAAACTCCTTCACCATCCCATCAATCACTTCTTGGAATGGCCCGTAAACATCTTCGCCGGAGTGGTAGCCCAGGACTTTGCCATCGGGGTCAATCAAAACAAGGGTGGGCCAGGATTGAGCGCCATACTGGCTCCAGACCTCAAAGTTGTTGTCGTTGATGACGGGGTGAGTCAGTTCGTAGCGGAGGATGATGCGGCGAATGTTCTCCGTCTCCCCTTCGTTTGCAAATTTGGCGGAGTGAACGCCGATAACGACCAGTTCGTCAGCGAATTCGTGCTCCAATCTTTTTAAGTCGGGGATGATGTGTATACAATTGATGCAGCCGTAAGTCCAGAAGTCAAGCAGAACAACTTTACCTTTCAGTTCGGCAAGGGTAAGCGGCCGTCCGGTGTTCAACCAGTCTACATCGGTCGGAAATTCCGGGGCTTCAACGCGCCCGGCGTAGGATTGTGGTGTGGGGGACGTAGACTCCTCCGAATTACCGGTTTCGCTAACAGGGGTTACAGTGGTTTCGGCCGTTTCATCAGCAGTTGCTTCAATTTCCTGTTCCGGTTTGGCGTTACAGGCTGCCAGCAGTACAAATATAATTGCTAAGAAACAGGTAAAACGATTTGCTTTTCTCATTGTCTTCCTCAAAATATGGATTATACCACCTAAAAGGGTTGTTCAGAAGTAAGCGCACTTTCCCATACTATTTTGAACGTACTCCAGTATAGGTAGGTTTCTTACACGCTGATTGGAGAATTCTTGTGAAACTCTTAAAATCATTGCTTCCACTCTTCCTTTTGCTTGCTGCTTGCAGCGAAGTAATTCCCCCACCGCAGGATTCCTATGTGGAGACAACGCTAACGCCCCTTCCAACGCCATCAACAGAACCGACCGCGACGTCCATACCGGATGGGGCCGAAGGGATTGCGCTGGCCTTTTACCGGGCCTGGGAGGGAATGGACTATCTCGGCATGTACAGCGTGCTTTCTCCTCAAAGTCAGGCGTTGGTTGACAGCCAGTCGTTCGTTAATTATTACGAGGATATGATGGGAATTGCAACTGTCCAGGCAGTTCATGCCCGACCATTGTCTGCCCGACAGGATGGTGATCGGGCCGAATTTGGGGTTCGGGTGACCTGGGAAACGGCCGCTGTTGGTGAAATTACCAGAGACTATAACGTTAATCTGACCTTCAGCAACGGCCGTTGGGGCATTGTCTGGGATGAAGGGCTGGTTCTGCCGGAGCTGGCAGGGGGCAACCGGCTGGCAATGGAGCATCGCATCCCGTCACGGGCCAATATCTATGACATTAACGGCCGAGGGCTGGCTTTCCAGGGAACGGTAATTACGCTGGGTGTCATTCCCGGCCGTATTCAGGATGAAGCGGGCCTGTTGAATGTTCTCAGCCCGTTATTGAACAAGACCCCGGACGAAATTCGGTTGTTGTACGCTTCCGCTTTGCCCGATTGGTATGTGCCGTTAGGCGATATTACCGATGATGTCATGTCTGAAAGTTACGATCTGCTGGCGCCTTATATTGGCAGTGGTCTGGTGACGGATGATCGGCTGGCCCGGTTGTACGCCCCTTCCGGCGTTGCCCCCCACATTGTTGGCTATACTGGCTTCATCCCGGCCGAAGAGATTGATGAGTATAAGGCAGAAGGGTACCGGGGGGACGAGCAGGTTGGCCTGGCAGGCGTTGAGAAATGGGGCGAAGGGTATCTAAGCGGAACCAGGGGCGGCGTGCTGACTGTTGTTAGCCCCAACGGCGAGTATATTTCCACCGTTCAAGAACAGGAGCCAAAACAGGCCCGGAGCATCTACACCACCATTGATACGGACTTCCAGTCGGGCGTTGAGCAGATCCTGGCGGACGCGATCCAGAGCCACCCAATAGCCCAGGCAGGCTCCATTGTAGTGATGGACGTTCATACCGGCGCGATTCGAGCCATGGCAAGCTACCCTGACTATGATCCGGTGGTCTTTGATTCGGTGCGGGTCAACGCGGCCGAATCGTTATCGGCCGTTCTCAATGATCCTGGACGGCCGTTGTTGAACCGGGCCACGCAGGGCGAATATCCGGCCGGTTCGACCTTCAAGATTGTGACCTTCACTGCGGCGGTGAACAGCGATCTGTACGATGCTAACAGCCTGTATACCAGCACCGGTAGCTGGAACCGCCTGGGAGATAACTTTATTAAATATGACTGGCTGGAAGGGGGGCATGGGACGATCCCTTTGAAGCAGGCGTTGGTGGTTTCCTGTAACTCTTGTTTTTATGATGTTGGCTATAACCTGGATGGCGTTGACCCGTTTTATTTGCCTAATATAGCCCGGCAGTTCGGCCTCGGATCCCCGACCGGGATCGTGGGAATGGTCGAGTCATCGGGGCTGATTCCCGATCCGGACTGGAAAATTAATAATCAGGGCGAAGGCTGGGTGACAGGCGATTCAGTCAATATGGCGATTGGTCAAGGGTTTGTTTTGGTGACACCGTTGCAAATGACCCGGATTATTGCGGCCGTTGCCAACGGTGGGACGTTGATGCGGCCGACAGTCATTGACCGGATTGGGGCCGGTGGCGGCGCGCCGGAAGAACCCTGGCCCGCCGAAGGGATGAGCCAGATTCCGCTTTCGGAAGATGATCT
>JBAPRX010000376.1:0-33637 GCA_049281335.1 Promineifilaceae bacterium (SeqCode) | reverse complement strand
CCAACCGCTTCGCCAGACTAATGATCGTCAACACCGTCGGCCGGGCCAGCGCCTCCGGGAAAACACTGGCATCACACACATACAAATTCCTGACCGTCGTCTCCAAATCGGCCGAAAGCATCTCCCCAATTCGCACCGTCCCCGACGGATGCGTTCCCCGCAAAGGCGTCAGAAACAACGTCTCCGGATCGCAGCCCGCTTTCAGCAAAATCCGCCGCGCTACCTGTTCCGCCTGCGCCAGCCGTTCCCGGTCGGCCGTTGTCAACCCCTTGCTAATTCGCCCCCGCCGGTCAATACCGCCGCTGATCTCATCTTTGAGCTTAATCATCACCCCCAACGTCCGCCCCCACCGGTGCCAGGTCATCGCGTACTGCGGCCCCTTCATCAACATCGCAATCGGGTAATTCAACCAGGGGTCAATCAATGTCGAAAACATCGCTCCCAACTCATCATCGGGATAACTCCAGGTCATCGGCGGCTCATTCCCAATCCCCTTATAAGGAGCCAGCCCATAGACCATCGAAGTCGTATCCAGCGTCATCCCCTGTCCCGCCCCATCCAGACCGCTCCGCTGCAAAATACGGGGCGTTCCCAACCCCCCGGCCGACAAAACCACAATCTTCGCCTCAACTAGAAACCGCTGCCGCCCCATCCGGCCTGCCACTCCGACGACTTCTCCCCCCTCATGCAGCACCTTCTCAACCTTCGCCCCCGTCCATAAATCAATCCCTTCTCGCACAGCATCATCCACATATTCGGCCGCATTCCACTTCGCCCCACAGCGGCAGCCCAACATACACGTCGCCCCACAATCAAAGCCCGACGAACGGCCCGGCTGCATAAACTTGTCCTGTGGCTGCCAGTCCATCCCCAACTCACAGGCCGCTTCCGCAATGCGAGTTGAAGCCGTCCCCAGCAGGTCGGCCGGTAAGGGCGCAATGGACAGTTCTTCGGCCGTTTCTTCAGCATACCCCGCCAGATCAATCCCATACTTCTCCCGCCACCACGCCTGCGGCCGTGTCGCACAGCCGCAGTACATACTCGTCGCCCCGCCCACCATCATTGGCCGAACAATACTCAGCCCTTGCTTAGTAAACAAAAAAGAGGCCTTATCCGTGTACATCATCGCCCCCGGATACGTCCCATACAGCGGATTCTTCCGCCAATCTCGGCCGCGTTCCAGCAGTGTCACCCCCAATCCCGCTTTTGAACGGGCAAGCTGCCGGGCCAACGTCGCCCCACCCGGCCCCGACCCCACAATAACCACATCCGTCTGCTTCCTGCTTATAGACATACGCCTTCCTCAACGGCCTGGTAAGCTAAAGTAAACCTTTACGTAACTGTAACCTATACCCTTTTCCTTGATCAAGTTGATCGAGTTGATCAACTTGGCAAATCTACCCCCATTCATATAATCCTGGCAATACCATGACCTCGAAATTATTGGGGGATTTCAACATATGATTCGGGTAATCTGCTGCTTTCTCCTGGTTAAAAAGATGATTTGAGATTTTTCTTGGATGGAAAACGGTTCCTAAAACAACTCCTTTCATACTGGCCCTGGTGGCTGGCATGTGCATTACACCTGGGGGGGCTAATCCTCTACCTGGACCTCAACCAGGTCTTCTACAATCCGCCGGTTGCCGACACCGATTACGCCCTTCACTGGGCCGAAGTTTGGAACGTCAGCCACTACCTGGATGACGGCCGTCTGTGGGGCTACGATCCTCACTTCATGGCCGGTTATGCGGAGGGAACTCTCTTAGACATCGACAACAAATTAATCGAGGTCTCAAGCTGGCTGGTTAGCAAAAGCGGCGTTTCCCTGCCTCTCAGCTATAACCTGGTTCTTCTGGCAATGACGCTCCTTTCCCCTCTGGCTATCTATCCGGCCGTTCGCTGGCTTACTTCCAACCATACTGACGCCTTCATTTCTCAACTTGCCGTCCTCGCCCTGTGGTATTTTGACCCCACTCTCCGATGGAACTGGTTAGGTGGAACCCTGGCATTTATCTCTTCTGTCCTGCTTTCCCTGCTGCTGATGGGAGCGGCCGTTCGGCTGGCCGAAAAACGCATGACCAATGCAAGCTGGCTGGTCTGGTGGCTGCTCGGCCCGCTGCTCTTTTGGGTTCATGCTCTGGCGTTCGTCCTCCTTTGCCTTCCCCTGTTCTGGCTTGTCCTGCGCGGCCGTCACACCTTTTCCCGGCAGCAGTGGTTGGCTTTCCTGCTCTGGCCTTTACTGGTTATTTTTGTCAATCTACCCTGGTTGGTAACGGCCGTTCAATTTGCCGGAACCAAAGCCTCCTCGAACCAATTTCTCCAGGGCGGCCTGCCTGCCCTGGCCGGTGATTTGCTTGGGTTGGGGCGAGTAGACGGAGCCTCCACCGTCAGCCTCCTGGGACTGCGCTGGCTGACCTTAAGCATTGGCGGGGTCGGACTCTGGCGATTGGCCCGCCAAAGAAAAGCGGTCGAGCCTGTACTGTTAGGCGCCTGGTTCGGGCTGGCATTGGCCTATGGCGGCCTCTACCTGCCGGGTGGCGGCAACTTACAACCTTACCGTTACATTGATCAGGCAATGATCTGGTCGTCGGTTGGTTTGGGAACCGGTTTAAGAGCCTTGTGGGCTAAAATCAAAAATAACGAAAGCAGATGGCCGAACTTACAACGAGCATTCTCGCTGGTAGTAATTGTCTTGATCTCTTTGTGGGTCCTGCGGGCGGCCGTTTTGTTCCGGCCGCCTCAACTGGGCGGCCCACCCTTCAACAGGTGGCAGGGGCCATCGGAGGAACTGATGGCGATGTGCGATTATGTGCAGACACTCATGCCGCTGGACGGCCGATTATTGACAGACGATGCTCGCGTCGGGACATTGCTCCCCTGGTGCAGCGCGGTTGAAGTTATCGGCGGCCCATTCTTCTTTATCTGGACTGACTACGGCTATACGAATGCCAATATATGGACTTTCTTAGACGTCCCCTACCCCGATTACACCCCCGAAAGCTGGCGGCAGGCACTTCAAACATACAACGTCGAGTGGCTGATTGTGAACACCGGTTGGGGTGTGCCGGAATGGCACACAATGTCAGAGTGGCTGGCCCGCCACCCGGAGGAAGTTGAACCCGGCCCTAAATTTGGCATCTACCAATTTTACAAGGTCAACGGCTACCAACCCGAAGCGCAGCCGACGATCACGGCCGAACAAAATGTCCTTCGCATTCAAAATGCCGAACCCGGCCTCGCCACCCGATTACCTTACCATTGGATACCGCCCCTGTCAGTCTGGCCGCCAGATGGCGCAGTCCTTCAAAGTGAGACAGTTGGCAGCGACCCCATCCCCTTTATCGTCGTTATCCCCAACCAGGAAGAATTTCTGATTTGTGATCCCATAGGATGCCCAGAAAGATGAGCCAGGCTCCGGCCACATAAGGATAGGCCAGCAAAGCCAGCATGCCAGACTGGAATTGAGGTGCGTTCATCGGGAAAGGGATCAAGTAGCAGACAACTGCCAGTAAGAGAGCCGTTCGGCCGAAACGGCCGTGCTCAGACCATTTCACAATCAGCCACACCAATGGAATAAGCAGTACCGTGTGCTGGTGAACTTCGCCCAGCGGCAGAAACAAGATGCTCCAACAAACAAAGCCGACAAAAGCTGCATTCGGCCGTTTCCGGGCCAACCGCAGCAGCCCCAAGATACAACCAATACCCAAAACAAAGTACGTGCCTGTCACCAGATCGGGTATCTTTATTCCGGCCGCTGCCGCATCCTGCCAATAAACATTGGGAGCAAAGAGATGGCATAACAGGCTCCGAGTCGTCTGGTAAGCGGGAACGCAGTTCATTGGAGAGCTGCTGACCTCCGACAGGAGACGGCCGTAAACCTGCCACATCTCCAACCGGAAAATCGGCAGCGTCGCCAGAAAGACAACCGCGCCAAAGCCGATAATCCAGGCTAAAAATCGCCACTTTCGCAGCCAGAGGAACAAAATGAGCAGCGGCCAACCGGCCGTCTTTAACAACAGGCTGGCCGCCAGAGCAATCCCGCCTGCTGATTCGATTTTATGATTGGGCTGATCCGACGCCTGGGCTTTGAAGAAAGCGGCCGTTGTCACCGAGGACAGAAAGAAGACCAGAACATACGCCTGTCCCCACAAGAAATTTTGAATAACGGGCTGAAACAGCAGCGCCAACGTCATGACAATGAACCAGAGGGTGCGTTGATTGGGAGTTTGGAAGGGGACACCAAAGCCCCACAACAGCAGCCCTAACCCAAGCGCCAGGAAGATAGTTCCCATTACCGTCCAAACCATGCGGGCCTGCTCAATGGGCAGGAACGAGAGGGGCAGGAACATGATCGTTGTCGTTGGGGGATTGGCGTTGAAGATGTCATCGGCCGCTCCCCCGCTGTCTGCCCGGACGATGGGGCGGAAATAAGCGGGATCATAAATATCGGCCGAGATGTCACCGTTGGACAGCAAACGTGATGCGCTGTAATATGCGCCGAATCCATGCGTCAGGTTGGTCGCTGAAGGCCACAATACCTGCCCGTAAAACCAGACCGCTGCCGCGCAAAAGGCAGCGACAGCCAACCATAACTGCCAATGCTCCCTTCCTGGAAACCGCCTTTCCTGGCTCATCTAACCGCCAAACTCGATCCCGTCACGCGGGGCTGGTTGGTTGTTGTGGTGGGCAATGTCGGCCGTATGGCGCTCAGTTTTGCCGCCAGTGTTCTGATTGCGCGGGCGTTGGGGCCGGAACGGTTTGCAACATATGCCATCCTGGGAGCAGCAATGACGATGGCGGGGGTTGCGGCCGACCTGGGCTTGACCACAACGGCCGTCAAGCGCATGGCCGAACAGTGGCCTGCTGCGCCAGAGGAAACGATTAATCGGGGGCGCATTTTCTTCTGGAACCGGGCGGTGACGGCCGTTTTGCTGTTTGTTATCCTGGCGCTGGCCGCTCGGCCGTTAGCCAGTTCCGTTCTGGGATTGGAAGGCATCTCCAATGGCCCCCTTTTGGTGGTTTTGGCAATGACCGGAATGGTTGCTGTGGCCTTGAGCGGTGGTTTGAATGCCATGCTCCAGGCGACCCATCGTTTTGGCGCGTTGTCGCTGGTCAATGTGGTTAATGCCGGATTAACAACGATATTCGCGGTGTTGTTATTTATCACAAATCGCCTCAATCTCGTCACAGCTTTGCTTATCCTGGGAACGGCGACGACGGTCGTGAATATCTTGCTGGCCTATTATCTGCTGCCCGGTCGCTGGCCGTTGTGGAAAATCCCCAACAGACTCGATTATAAACAGGAAACAATGGCCCTTTTTCGTTTCGGCCGTTGGCTTTGGATCGGCGGCCTGTTTGCGATTATAGCCCAACAGCTTGACCTCATCCTGGTCAACCGCCTGACCAGCAGCGCCGCCGCTGGAGCCTATGCGCTGGCCCTCAATCTGGCTTTCAAGGCAGATGTGGTCAATCAAAGCCTCTATACGACGCTGTTGCCCGCTGCTTCTGGCCTTTCCGGGCGGGAAGGCATCGGCCGTTATTTGCGGCGGAGTCTGGCGCGAAGTGGCGTGATTGCGTTGGGGCTGCTCCTGTTGATCCCGCTTGCACGGCCGTTTATCGTCACGTTCTATGGCCCTGATTATGCGCCTGCTGTGCCACTCTTTCAACTTCTGATCGGGATGGTCTTGTTGGACCTTTTCACATTACCGGTCATTTTACTGGCCTTTCCCCTGAATCAGCCCCGCCTGCTGGCGGCAGCTGATGGGCTGCGGATGGTCGTCCTCTTTGGCGGGGCGCTGCTGCTCATTCCCATCTTTGGCCCTGGCGGGGCGGCGGCTGCGAAAATCGTTGCCAAAGTCGCCGGATTCCTGCTCATTTTAATTTTTCTTAATGCAAAGACGCAAAGGCTGCAAAAGAATGCGGGCAAAGATGCAGAGGAAAATAATAAAAATGTAGAATAACCTTCGTCAAGTTGATCAACTCGATCAAGAAAATGAGTTTTTTTGTTTGATCAAGTTGATAGTTTTGGAGGATAGCTTTTCGCTATGAGGAAGTGGGACAGCCAGATAAAAATCGTGAGATGAACGGCCGAAACAACCCAGGCTGCATCTTTTAACAGTTCGATATGCAGGGGATACGGCCGCTTCCAGGCGACCAGATTTGTCCAGAGGTCGGGAGCAAAGGAGGCAATCGTCACCAGGTTGAAAAACCAGGTAACTGTCAGGATGAGATAGAGCCACAGCAGCCTGCGCCGTTGGCTTGCGGCCCATAATAACAGCGGCAAAACAGGGAAGAGATACCGTTCGTGGATGTCCGTCAGGAAGAGAAATGCGGCCAGGGTCAGAACAACGGCCGTAACCGGTAACGAAAGCTGTTCTCGCCGTCTGATGGTGAGAATGGTGACAAACAACACCACCATGAGGAATAAAAACAGGCTGATAATCTGGTAAGAAATCGGCGGGAAGCCGGGCGCTTGAGAGGCACCGGCCATGCCTGCCCGCTCCCCCAAGATGAAGTACCAGCCATTATAGGCACTCTGGACGACTCGTGAGGAGCGCGAAATCGTTGCCCGCGCCAGTTCAATGAGACGGCCGTTCAACAACCAGGGTGAAATCAACACCAACGCTGTGACACCCGCCGCCGCCAATCCCTTCACAAGCGCCCGACGGCCGTTATACACCACAGTCCATACGAAAAAGAGGAAGAGCAGCGGTAGCCCTTGCAGCTTGACGCCCAGGCTCAAACAATAATAGACCCAGGCAGGCATGACTACGCCATGCGCTAGAAGCATCAAGGCGGCGATCAGGGAAAAGACGTAAATGGCGTCTGTCTGGCCCCAATAAACGGAGACGTACCAGACGGCCGGATTGAAGAGATAGAGCGTGGCTGCCAGGATGCGCCAGACGGCCGTCTGTTTCGCTGCCTGCCGGACGAGCAAAGCGGCCGTTGCCAGATCGGCCAGGATTGCCGGGAGCTTGATCAGGGCGTTCAGTAGAGATTCGTTCGGAACGGCCGAGTTGGACAATTTGGCGGACAACCAACCTGCCCCAGCAAATAAGTAGGTTGACACGGGCGGATAAGCACGCACCCCTGTCTTCCCATAAAAGGCCACCAGCCCCTCCTGCTGCAAACTCGCGCTCCACTCTCGTAGAATGGGGAGGTCGGCCGTTACGGTAAAATCCGATCCTAACCAGGGCAGCCGAATCAGGAGGCCAAGCGTGAAGATGCCTGCCAACAGGACTCTTTCGTGGCGTTTACAAAAAACAAGAGCATTAGATAAGGCAGCTTTATAGCTGGTCACTGCTTTCAACTCCAATCCCTAACCAGAGGAGGAGGAGCAGCAAAACATGGGCATCAATTCGGAAGAAGGAGCTGAGAATATGCTGCTGGTACGGGACAAAATCGGAGAAAATATAAGGGATACACATGATTCCCAGGTAAAAAACCGGGACGAACAGCAAGAGGGTCTTCGGCCGCCTGGCGGCCCTCCGCAGTTCTGAAAGCCGAACCAACAATATAACCGAAACGATCACCCACACAAAACCGGTTTGAGGATTAACCAGTTCCTTCCCTGCTAACAATATAATCACCGGCAGCCTGTTGATATTCGCCAGCAGATTGTCCACCGTGACAGGCATAAAAACAGAAACCAGAACCGCTTCCCGCCCGGCAAAGAGCCGCCAGGGTGCGCCAAAGAGAACGGCCGACAGGCTGACAGCGCCACCACCAAAAATGAGCTGCCAACCGCCCCACCCTCGTTCCTTACGGCTCAAGAAGAAAATCATCGCACATGCAGCCAGCAGCACGAAAACCAGGATCATCCCTTCCTGCTTGGCCCAAGTCAGCAACCCGGCTGCCACAGCCGCAATCAAAAGGTACCCTTTTTGCCTCTTCTCAAGCCATTCCAGCAGGTAAACGGCCGAGACAGCCAACAGTATAGGCAACCACAAATCGGTAAAGGCGGTTGCCGCCAGACTAACGATATGGCCTAACGAAACGGCCGCACCCATCACTAACAATGCTCCGGTTGCCTTTAAGCCACGACGACGGCCAAAACCATATACAAAGCCGCCAAGCGCCAGATAAGTCAAGACAAACAAAACTCCCACCAACCGATCATCGGCCGCACCCAGCCAGCCATAGAGCCAGGCTTCCAGTAAAGGAACGGACAACGGGTAACCCAAGAGCATCACTTCCCGCGAGGAGTCGGCGTACAAGGCCGGTGTGATGCCATTCTCCAGGAATATCGTCCGGCCTTTGCTGCCCCAGTTCACCCAGCTATCCCAGATCGTTAACGGCCGTCCCACCACCATGAAAACGATATAAAGCAGTTGAAATACCAGGAAAGCGGTTAGCAGTAGGACGGCCGTTTGTTTCAAAAGATCTCCGTTCAACTGCAATATTGAGCCGTCGGGGTTGAGCGCCGCAATTGTTCGCATTACAAAACGACGCTGCCATACAAGCAGCAAACCGCCAACCACTGTCAAGATTGGAAGCTGGCTGTCCAGAGAAAACCCTACTCTATCTAGCCAAAATATGGCCGTTGACAGCAGACCTGCCCCCAGCAGCCAGGCCAATGAGATGGCCTCCATTCCGCTAATTTTACTGCCTAGTCGATCCGCTATAGCCAAAAAAACAAAGCCGAAGCCCAAAACAACCAGCAGGGCTGCTGCTACTCTAAACGGCCACAGCGGAACCGGGTAATTGACGACTTTTTCAGGCGCATCGGCCAGACAGTTTTTTGACCCAACCTGGATAACTTCCGCGCCAGACAGTTGTCCAACCGGCGTGCCGTAGCCGGGTTGGGCGGGAACATCTACCAGAAGCAAACAGTCTGCCGATTTTTCGGCCGCAGTTGCAGCTACGTTTTCGGCCGTCAATGGCTTTGAAATCCACCAGCGCGACTCCCAGGTGTTGTCAGAGGGCGCAGGCGACAGCCACCAGACCGGGCGGGGCGTTAGCAGATATAGGGCGCGGTGGTAGGTGGCATACTCCCGCCGCCGCACATCGTCGCCGGAAGTGACCAGCAAAACGGTTATATCAGGAGCCAGTTGTTCGGCCGCCGCTTTTAAGCTCTGATAAGGAACATCTTCCAACATCAACGCCATTTGTGCTGCCGGGTCACCCCACAAGCGCACCACCGGCCAATTGCGCCTTATTTCAGACACCTGTCCGGGCAACGCGACGGCATTGACCAGAATGATGAACAGCAAAGGAAGATAGCGAAGGCGGTTACTGCTGTTCATCAGTTCGCAGGTAAATGTCCATACGGCCGTATGTCGCGTCTTCCACAGCGGCCGTTTGTTCAAAACCGTTTGCCGTCATCCAGTCGAAGACTGCTTCGGCCGTTTCCGGATCGGCCTCAAACAGTTGCCGCATTCGCCGGTCAATCAAAATGATGGTGGGGTCAACGCCGTCCAGGGCCGCTTCAAGGGAAAGCGGGGGATGCCAGTAGTCGGGGTTGCTTTGAAGGATTGGGACAAACCAGCTTCGATAGTCCCAATCCTCAAAGTTGAACCAGTAGTTATGTAAAGCCAGAATTCGGCCGTCCTGCGGAATGTGTGACTGGATAGCGGCCGAATAGTCAGCGTAGGGCGTTGTTGTGGCCGCTGCTCGCTCCAGATGGATAAATCGAGAAACGCCTTCGACTCCAATGAGAAGGAGCAGGCAAATGACCAACAGTTGAGTGAGGCTGAAACAGCCGATTCGCCACCTATACCAATGCCTGGAAGCGTCCGCACCAGCTTTCCACAGTTTCATCATTCCCCAGGCCATCACCAGGGCAAACAAGGGCGCCAGGGTAGCCATGTAGTTAGTCAGCTTCAGATAAATGAAAAGGGCAAAGAGGAGGGGCAGCAGCACACCCGGCACAACCAGCGTTTGTGCCGCTTTATTCCCCCGCAGCGCCTGACGGCCGAGCGCGATGAGAGACAGTGGCACAACAACGGCCGCTGTCCAGAATCCGGGCCGGAACCAGGAGCCGACGCCCAACCCGGCTCCATACCGCTGTACTTCATTGCGTATATTTTGCCAATACCACCCCGGATTCAACAACGCAAAGCGGGGCGCGTAATCCTGGGTCTGCCCCACCCAATCGGGCCAGCCGGGCAGGACATACATTAGGTAAATGATCCAGGGTAACGAAAAACCAACCACGAAGGCCGCCAACTGCCGCCGTTGAACCCGGTGCCACAGAAGCAAAAGGAAGAATGCCACAAACCAGAACAGGCCGTAGAGGTGGCTCAGGGAGGCGAGGGCGGTGAAGAGGCCGATGAGAGCGTAAGGGGTAAAGAGTAAAAAGTAAAAAGTAAAAAGTGATTGGTGATTGGTGATTGGTGATTCATTTTTTTGGTCTTGGCGTCCTGGCGTCTTGGCGTGAGGTTTCTTTTCATAAAAAGTGTAGAGAAGAAAAGCAAAGAGGGCGAAGGCGGGGACGGCTATGTCGTAACGGGCGATGCGGGCGAAGTCTACCAGGACGATGCCGGTGTATTGGCTGGGGGTCAGGGCGGAGGTGCGGGTAAAGAGGAGTAAGAACACAGCCAGAAGACCAACAGACGGCCGAAATAATCGCTTCCCAACCCCGTAGGTCAAGGCCAGCACAAGCAGTCCCAAGGCCACCGGCTCAAAGCGGGCCTGAAACAGACCAAGACCGGCTAACTTGAATACGGCCGCTAACAGAAAAGGATGAACGGGCAGATAGCCGTAATAATGATGCTCCATGCCATAATACCCGGCAAAGAGATCTGAGCCGAAAACGCCATCGGTCGCCAGTTTCCAACCGGTGGACGCCTGCCAGGGTTCATCTTCGTAAACAGGGGGAACGGCCGTCAGGTGACGCAAGGAAACAGCCCAAAATATAAGGAATAGAATCAATAACAGGGTCGTTGGCAGGTACTTGCGATTCACAACCCCGTCATAGTAACATTGTCGGCCGTGCGAACCAAGATATTAACAAAGCGTTTTAACGCAGTGGTGCAAAGGCGCAGAGTTTTTTGTTCAGGTTATAATTCGTTTAATTTGTGTTCATTCGTTGCTAAAGTTTTTGAAATAGATGGCTAGTAATTTTCGTTCGACGCGGGGAAATGGACTGCTGGAACCGCTGTTGGCCCGGATGCGGGCCAGGATGGCGAACCGGTTGATACCGGAGCGGCTGCGACACGGCCGTATTCTGGACGTTGGCTGTGGCTCCTCGCCCTACTTTCTGGCTCACACTTCTTTTCAGGAAAAGTTTGCCATAGACCAGCTAGAACCTGCCATGACTGTGCCGGAGATTCACTGGCATTCCCTTGACCTGAACAGAAACCCCACCCTGCCTTTCGAGGACCAGTTTTTCAACGCCGTCACGATGTTGGCCGTTATTGAACATCTGAATCCGGCCAGTTTAATTGAGCTATTGGGAGAAGTGTACCGGGTGTTGCAACCTGGGGGACAGGTGATTCTGACGACACCCGCAGCCTGGAGCGACAGCCTCCTGCGGGGAATGGCTCGGGTACGGCTCGTTAGCGCGGAGGAGATTAACGAGCATGAATTCACGTATACGCTGCCGCTGATCGGGTGGTGTTTCGGCCGTGCCGGGTTTGAGATGGATAAGGTAAAGTTTGGCTATTTTGAGATGTGGTTGAACTTGTGGGGAACGGCCGAGCGGTAATAAAGCAGCCACGAATTTCACGTATTATCACGAATTATTCCCCGTCTTTGGAAGTAGGTGTTAATTGGGGCAGAACGTATTTTGAGGCCACTATGCTATTTGCTGGTATTCCCAGTATAATCTAATCACCGATGGCACGAGAATTAACATTTCAGACTGTAAAACGATATATGACGCTGAAGACCGGCACGGTTCGGTCGCTGCCGGTGGCGATTTTGATGCCCCACAGCAGTTGTAACTGCCGCTGTGTGATGTGCGACATCTGGAAGGGAAACAGCAACCTTACCCAGTTAACCGAAGACGATATTTGCGATCTGCTTGATTCTTTTGAGCGATTGGGGACGCGATGGGTGGTGATGTCGGGCGGGGAAGCGTTGATGAATCCCAATCTGTTCCAATTGTGCGGTTTGCTCAAAACCAGGGGGCTGAAAGTGACGATCCTCTCAACGGGGCTGCTGCTGAAAAAGTACGCCCGGCAGGTGGTGGAGGGGGTTGATGAGGTCATCGTTTCGCTGGACGGCTCTGAAGCGGTTCATAATACCATTCGCCGTATCCCCAATGCCTATGGCAAGCTCAAAGAGGGTGTGCAGGCAGTCAAAGCGTTAAAACCTGACTTTCCCATCAGCGGCCGTTGTGTCATTCAGCGGCTCAACTTTGAGGATTGGCCGAATATCGTTGACGCTGCTCGTGACATCGGGCTGGACCAGATCAGCTTTCTGGCGGCTGATGTCTCGACCGACGCTTTCAACCGCGATGATCCCTGGGACAGCGAACGAACGGCCGAAGTTAAACTCGACGCCGATCAACTGCCGGTTATGAAGCAGGTGTTGGAGGGGATGATTGCTGATTATGCGGCCGATTTTGCCAACCAGTACATCGCCGAATCCCCCGCCAAGCTGCGCCGCATTTATCAATATTACGCGGCTTATACCGGGCAGGGGGAGTTTCCACCGGTTCAATGCAATGCCCCCTGGGTATCGGCCGTTATTGAGTCTGATGGGACGGTACGGCCGTGTTATTTCCACCGGCCGATGGGCAATATTCGAGACGATTCTTTGATTGACTTGCTGAACAGCCCCCAGGAAATTGCTTTCCGGCAGGGACTTGATATGAATGCGGATCCAATTTGCCGCAAGTGCGTCTGTACCTTGAATTTACGGCCGATTGTCAAAGTAGGGTGAAGCGACCCGGCAGGAGAGTATTATGTTTGACTTTACAGATCAGGTGGTGATTGTGACCGGGGCGAATGGGGAGTTGGGAAAGGCGACGGCCGAAGCCTTCGCCGCTGCCGGAGCGAAGTTGGGGCTGCTCGGCCGTAATCTGGAACGGCTTCAAGAGGCTTTTCCCACTTATCAGAACTCGGCCCAAACGTTGTTTCTGGTCGCCGACTTGACCCAGGAGGCGGCAACACACGCGGCCATTGACCGGGCGGTGGAACATTTCGGCCGTATTGATGTGTTGGTCAACACCGCTGGCGGCTATCGGGCGGGACAGCCCGTTCATGAAATGTCGGCCGATTTGTGGAACTTTATGTTCGACATCAATGCTCGTTCTGTTTTGCACGCCTCTCAAGCAGTTATTCCGCAAATGCTCAGACAACAGCGGGGCAAAATCATCTCGTTTGGGGCAAAGTCAGCCTTGTCAAGCGGGGCAAAGAATGTGGCGCATGGGGCGTCGAAGGCGGCCGTTTTGCGATTGACGGAGAGTATGTCGGCCGAGTTGAAGACCGAGGGAATCAATGTCAATTGTATTATCCCCGGTACATTGGATACCCCGGCCAACCGCAGGGGAATGCCCAACGCCGATACCAGCCGTTGGGTTCAGCCGGAGGCGTTGGCTGAGGTCATTCTTTTTCTGGCGTCAGATGCGGCAAGGACGATACATGGGGCGGTGATTCCGGCTTTTGGGTTGGGGTGACGGGCGGAAAAGTGCTGGTAATTAGTGATTGGTAATTGGTTGATTAGGTTGATTGGGATATATGGAGCCTAAAGTGGCTTGTAATTAAGTAATTGAGTAATTGAAGCGGTTGGTGGAAAGGGTATGGTGATGGGTTTAGAACTTATTTCGGTAGAGCCTGATGAGAAACGGTTTGAGACGCCGCTGTTATTTGTGCATGGGGCGTGGCATGGGGCGTGGTGTTGGGCCGAGAACTTCTTGCCTTATTTTGCCGGGAAAGGCTACAGCGTTCATGCCCTGAGTCTGCGGGGGCATGGCGGCAGTTCGGGCCGGGATAAGCTGCGCTGGGCGCGAGGCAGTGGTTATGTGGCCGATGTCCATGAGGTAGCGGAGCAGCTTCCAACCAACCCCGTTATCATTGCCCATTCGATGGGGGGATATGTAGCCCAGAAATATTTGGAGAAGTACAAAGCGCCAGCGGCCGTTTTGCTTGCTCCCGTTCCCGATAATGGCGTCCTGCGAACAACACTTAATATTGCCCGCCACCACCCGCTGGATTTTTTACGGGTGAATCTCAAATTAAGCCTCTACCCCCTCGTTAGAACAGAAGCGCTGACCAAATCGTTTTTCTTTTCGGCCGATATGCCCCAGGAGCAGGTTCGCCGCTACTATGAAAAGATGCAGGACGAATCTTACCTGGGCTTTTTAGATATGCTGCTCTTGAATTTACCTCGGCCGAAAAAAGTCCCCAAAACCCCGATGCTCATTCTCGGCGCGGCCAATGATGCCATCTTCACCCCCGGCGAAATCGCTCGTACCGCACGCGCCTATGGAGCCGACTCCGAAGTATTTCCCGACATGGCCCACGATATGATGCTGGAACCAGGCTGGCAAACGGTCGCGGACCGAATGACAGCCTGGCTCGAAAAGCACATCTCTTAAATTATCTGCATAATTCGGCAGCGGATTAATGCGCCCTTATTTGCGGACGGCCGATTTCTCCTGTTTGCCACTCAACAACCGGTAGTTGGTCAAGAAAAAGACCAGCAGCCCGCTGCCCAGATACAAAATCCGCATCCCTGGATTGCCGCTGTCCGTCCCGGCCATCACCCCATGAATCGTTACCAGAATATAGACGACAAAAGTCAGATAATGAAGCTGCCGCCACCGCTGCTGCCCGATTTGCTTGCGAAAATTGAAACTGATGGAAGTCAAGAACATCAGATAAAAGCCAATGATGCCTAACCCGACCCACCCAGGACGATAAGGACCAATAAAGGGAATGGTCAAATCCGATAGCGTATAGGTGTAGAAATTGTCAAACAGCAGGGACAGGACGTGGACCCCGGTAAAGGCCACTGCCAGCCAGGACAGGATATTGTGCATTGCTAACGCCAGGGCAGCCGGAACCATCTCTTTCACAATCTTGGTGCTTAACAACAGCCCCCAAATCGTCGAACCGGCCAGCAGCAGATAAGCGACTGTTCCGGCCGAACGGGAAAGGTACCAGGGTGTTTTGTCGGTGATGCCCAGAACACTGGACAGTTGGACAACCCATGCCGGTTGGGTTCCTAATAACCAGCCCACCCCAATAACAATACCGCCCACCATGAGAACTTTGGATAAAAAGTTTAATAATTTAAGGAAATGATTTCTTGTTGGGAATGAATTTGTTGTTGTGGTCATGAATAATTCCTATTTGTTATCAATGAATGAACCATTTTGGATATAGTGGTGCATGGATGGGGTGACTTGAACGCTGCCGTCTTGCAGGACCATTAGCCCGGCAAGGTCAGCATCCAGCAGAGCTTCCATTCCGGCTTCGGAACCGGCTACCAGGGAGGCGGTCGCCCAGGCCTCGGCCGATGCCGCATCCTCTGCCACAATTGTCACTGTCACCCCATCCGTAACCGCCGGGCGGCCGGTGGATGGATCAATCAGGTGGTGGGTGGGACGGCCGTTCATCTGCCAGGTACGATAATCAATCCCCGACGTCGCCAAAGCCTGATTCGCCAGCCAGGCCGTAAATAAATCAGTGGTGTCCACTCCTTCCCCTTGCCAGGGGGCGCTGACCGCAACCGGCCAACCGGGACAGCCCATCGGCCGATTCCCTGCCGCCAAATCGCCGCCTGCATCCACCAGACAAGGGCCAAACGGCCGCAAAAGGTCAACCGCTTGCTGGGCCGTATACCCTTTGCCGATGCCACCCAGGTCTACCCGCACGCCTTTGGGCAGATACACAGCCCGCAGCGTCTCGTCCAGTTCCACCGCCGCCCACTGGCCGGGAAATGCTAGTCCGTTAGTTGAATTGTTTCGGTTAGCTTGTCCTAGCTTCTCAAAACTGACGTTATAACCATTTTGTTCCAGGGCGTTGAGCATTGTCGGGTCAAAACGGCCATTTGTCTCGGCCGCCATTTTTAAGGCCAGGCTCAATACATCCCACAATAAAGGTGACACAACCGCCCACTGCCCGGTGGAACCATTTAGCTGTGATAATTCGCTCTCCGGCCGAAAGCGGCTGAGTGCCTGCTCATTGGTCGCAAACAGTGCTTCAACCCGGTCAAGGGCGGTGGTGGCGGTTTCAGAATCGGCCGTTTCCAGCCATACCGCCATCTCGCAGCCCATTGCTCGAAATTCTCGCCTGTGCCACCGTTCGGGATGTGGTTCAAAAGCCATTGTTGACGCATCCTCCGGTAAAGATTGGTCCAATATGCGGGATTGAACCAATCTTACCGGCATCCTCAGCGTGATGACCGCGTACGAGTCACCACATTGATGTGAGGCTGAATCGCCTGGGGGATCGGTTTCAGTTCCACCTGTGTTTTCCGGCTGTTTGGAGGCAATGGTATCGAAGATGTTCCACTGTCTGGAACCACAACCGTAATCGTTTCGGAACCGGAACCCAGTACGGCCGCCTGTGCCTGATCTTGCAGCGGCAGCAGTTCCATGCCTGCCAGGGTCGCAATCACACTGCCTGTCAGGAGCAGCGCTTTCAACTTGCCTGTCTGCTGGTTCGGCCGTCCGCGTCGCTTAGTCATCGAATCCCTGGAATGTTTGTGTTTCATGTTCGTGTTGTTCGTGTTCATGTGATTCTTCTCCAAAAAAGGAACTGCCCGAATTTCCGCTATTATTAACCTGCGCTTCCAACTGCAAAATGGTTGCGTTGGCGGCGTCTAGCTGCCGCTGGTAAGCCAAGTCACGCTCTTGAAGTGTCTGGACAGTTTGTTCCAGTTCGGCGCTGTAGTTTTGCCACTCTTGCAGCGCCTGTGCCATGTCTGTATTGTCGGTCGCCGGAGGGGCGACCTCTGCCGTATTTGGGGTGTCGGCCGTTCCACCTGCGTCTGCCTGTAAATTGCCAAATCCTAGAGCCAGAACAGTCAACATTAACAGTCCGGTAAAGGTCGCGGCGGCAATAATACTTTTCTTACGATTCATCTTAAACCTCCAATCAGTTATTACTCATGATACATAGGCTCCGGCCAGTAAGGCACCGGCCAGAGCAGGTACACAACATCAATTACTATTCGAAATAGTAGCCCGCAATCCTTCTATCAAGGCCTGCTTTTCGGCTGGACTCAGTCGGGCATCTCCGTGTGTAATCAGGTAAACGGGCGGTGGCATTTGGCCTCGAGAAACTGCTTCAATTGCTTCGCCAGGCTCACGCCCCTTCCCGCCTTCGTTCCAGGTCGAGAAATTGAGCGTTTGACGCCCTTCGTCCGTATCGTGCTGGGCCAGCCAGGAAACAGGGGCAACATTGCTGTACCAGGGCCAGACCGTCTCATTACTATGGCAGTCAAAGCAGGCCCGTTGTGCCAGGTCTCTTGTTTGAGGGCTGTCCCAGTTCGGTTCGCTGGTAACAGATGGGTTGGTGTGGTTTCGGCCGTATGGAATCAACTGTATCAATAAAAACCCACCAACCCCGGCAATCAGCCCGACTTGAATAATCCGTTTCACTACATGCTTCATTACTAAATTGCTCCTTTGAAAGTGCTTTAGTCGTTTTATGGCACCATTTGTGCCAGTTGTCACAATCATAGCCGTTAACGGCTTTTGGTGGGTTAAACCCGGCCTAAACAATGTTAAATCCACCTTAAATCACTATTTGGGCATTGATTACGGCCGACTCCTGTGTCACAATGCTGTATATGACCACCGTTCTCCTGGTAGACGATGAAAAAATGATTACCGACCCGCTGGTTCGGGCCATGACTCTGGCAGGGTATCAGACCCTTGTTGCCAATAACGGCCGTGATGGGCTGGCTCTGGCCCATGAAAAGAAGCCCGATGTGGTTGTCCTCGACGTGATGATGCCGGAGATGGATGGTTGGGACGTCTGCCGCGCTCTCCGTCAGGACAGCACCGTGCCAATCCTTATGCTGACCGCTTTGGGCGACGAAGTAGACCGCATCTTGGGGTTGGAACTTGGCGCTGACGACTACCTGACCAAGCCATTCAGCACCCGCGAACTGATTGCCCGCCTCAAAGCTCTGGTGCGGCGGGTAGAGCTGGATCGCAAACAGCAAGCCACCGGTGAACAGTTAACTGCCGGAAATTTGCGACTGGAACTCAACACCCACCGCGCTTTCAAAGGCAGCGAGGAACTGCTGCTGCGCCAGAAAGAGTACGAGCTGCTGACGCTCCTTATCAGTCGTCAGGGGGAGGTTATCACCCGCGCCGAATTTTTCGATCAGGTCTGGGGAACCGACTGGCTGGGTGACACCCGCACCTTAGATGTTCATATCCGCTGGCTGCGCGAAAAGATAGAAGCTGACCCCGGCCAACCACACCTGATTCAGACGGTGCGAGGTGTGGGCTACCGCTTTGTCGCGGAGGAACAGCGTTGACATCGCTCCGAACTCGCCTCCTGCTGGCCTACGCTGGTCTTATTTTGGCTGGTTTTAGTGTGCTGGCTTTGCTGGCGGGCCGTCAAATTTCGGCCGGAACGGTGCAAGATTTCACCAGTGGCTTGTCGGAACAGGCAGAGTTGGTTGCCCAGGGAATGAAAGAAACCATGGAGGAGATTGGCGAGAGTGAGGACAGTTCGTCCGGCTTGCTCCCGCTTTTACAGATCTATGCCGGTCAGGTATCGGCCGATATTGTTCTGGTAGATCGAGACGGCCGTTTCTGGGTCAGCAGCAATAACAGCATCAGCAGCACAGACACCCAGGAAATCAATGCCGCCTTAAACGGAAACATCAGCACAGAAGTCCGGGACGGCAATGCTTACGCCGCCGCCCCGATTTTAGAAGACGGCCGAATCTTAGGCGTGGTCCAGCTTGCCACCCCCCTTTCGACCGCTCAAGAGCTGGTTCAGGAACGCTGGTTGGCGCTGGGCGGGGTTGTTCTGGTGGTGACGGTCGTGGCCGGGCTGGCCGCTTTCTGGCTCTCCTCCACGCTGACTCGGCCGTTAGCCCAACTTCGGGGCGCAGCGATGCAAATCGCTCAAGGTAACTTTTCGCAGCGGCTGCCGGAAATGCGCCAGGATGAAATTGGAGAAGTGGCGACGGCTTTCAACCATATGGCCGGTCAGGTGGAGGCAATCATTGAAGAACAGCGCACCTTTGCCAGCAACGCCTCTCACGAACTGCGTACCCCACTTACCACCATCCGCATCCGCAGTGAAGCCCTGCGAGACGGCCGTCTGGATGAGGAAACCACGCAGCAGTACATCGTTGAGATTGATGAGGAAGTGCAGCGGTTGGGCAACCTGGTTCAGGACTTAATGATGCTCTCCCGCCTGGATTCCGGCCGTCTGGAAGCAGGCCGGGAGCAAATTGACCTGCTCAGACTGGCGCGGCAGCTTGTGGCCGAATTCAAACCTCAAACCGCAGAACACCATATCACGCTTTTGCTGGATACCCCACCCACCCTGCCGATGGTGACAGCCGGACAGACGCACCTTACCATCGTCTTTCGCAATCTACTCAGCAACGCTCTGAAATACACGCCTGACGGGGGCCAGATTACCTGGATCATTCAAGTTTCGGCCGAAGCGATCCAACACACCATTACGGATACCGGACAGGGGATTGCCGCCGAAGATTTATCCCGCGTGTTTGACCGTTTTTACCGGGTTGATAAATCTCGTTCCCGGGCAGTGAGCGGCGTTGGTTTGGGGCTGTCTCTGGTTCGTATGATTGTTGAGTTTTATGGCGGCACAATCCGGCTGGACAGCGAAGGAATTGGTCAGGGGGTAACGGCCACCGTTGTCTGGCCGTTGTGACCGCTTCAACAGCATGCACCTGTGCGAAAGCCGTAGATTGTTTTTGAGCGGAGCCGCCGCTGCCTAATACAATGGGCAGATAGAGCCGGGACACAATCGTGGTTGTCTGCACGGCCGTTACTTCTCCCCACTGATTAACGGCCGTCACGGTGATGGTTTGCTGGCCCGGCAGCGCCCACGTAAACGTGACCGTATCTGTCAGGCCAGTGGTGTGGGTGATGGTGTCATGCCCCGTTGCCTGCCAGATATAGGTAATGGGTTGGGTGGCAGTGATAGGGGTGATAGTGGCCGAGAAAATAACTGCCTGTCCGGCTGTTCCATCCGCAGGGCCGGTCAACTGGACCGCCATCATCTCCAACAGCACGGATGTTGTCACCTGAGACTGGTTGTTTGACAGATTGAGATCAAATCCGACTGCCGTCACCTGAGCTGTGTTGGTAATGGAGCCAACAGCGGTTGGGATGACGGTCAGGGTCAGGACGGCCGTTTCTCCCATGTCTAACGTCCCGATGTCACAGACGATTGTCGTTCCAGGCATACATTCCGGCGATGTTCCTTGCAGCAGGGTGTTGGCCGGTAAGACATCAGTTACGACAACGGCCGATGCTAACGAGGAGCCAGCATTGGTAATGGTCAGGGTGTAATGGATTGAATCGCCCAGCAGCACCTCCGGTTCGCCCACCTTTGCTATTTGCAAATCCTGGGGCAGCAGCACTTGAAGGACGGCAGTGCTTGTCTCGTTGCCCATTACCCTGTCAATGCCGTCGGCCGTCACAACGGCCGTGTTTGTTAATGTCGCTGCCGTTGTCACCGTTACCTGCGCTCCCAACGTCAGCGTTACCGTCTCCCCTGCCACCAATGACGGGAGGGTACAGACTATTTCTGAATTACATTCGGCCGGTAGATGGGTTAATAGCAATCCAGTCGGCAGCGTGTCGGTCACGATCACATTGGTTGCCGTTATCGGTCCCGCATTGCTAACGGACAAGGTATAGGTGACTGTCTGGGAGGGAACGGCCATCGCTACATTGACCAACTTTTCTATTCCCACATCTATTTCTTTCGGCCGGAGCAGCCGGATGCGGCCTGGGGACAAACTGGAGACATAGAGATTGCCGTTGGCCGGATTCTCGACAATATCCAGCGGATTTGCCAGCTTGGTAAAGCCGGGGATGTTCGTTTCAACTGAAAGGATGTCCCCATCCGGCCCGGTTGGTGTCAGCACCACCAAATCGTCGCCCCGACTGTAACGGGTGATGATCAGTTTGCCCTGCAAATAGCCGCCAAAGCTGTCAGATTGGTATTCGATCACCCCATCCGGCGATTGGTTCAAGCCAAAGTCAAAAGCCGAGCCACGCCAGTTACGGTCTGGCTCTGTTCCGATTGGGTAAAGATAGACTTCGGCCGTATCCTGAACGGCTGTTGGGTTGCCGCCATTTAACACCCATTCGCACCGTTCCGGGTTAGGATGGCCGTAAAAGCCCCCCTGCTCGACCCTGAACAAAAAGTCGTGTTGTATCTGGGGAACATTGGTCATGGAGATGACCTGGGGCATGGTGTATGGCCCGTTGGCTGCCAGATCAATGCGGCGGGTCTGGCAGGCATCGGGGAGAGGCAGCGGTGTGCCTGGAGTGCTGCCCCCTGCGGCCGAACCGTTGGTGGGAACGTACAGGTTGCCATTGCTGTGCCAGACGAGATCATAGGCGTTGCGGGTTCCAGAGGCGTAGATGGTCAACGGGGCGTCCAGCGCGAAGGGGTCATAAATACCGCCATCACTGGTTTTTACATCAAGGGGAGTCGTGAAGACGGCCGTAACGTCCAACCGCAGCACCGCCGCCGATAGGAGATGCTCATCCCGAAAGTTCCAGATGCTGTCCGGCGCACCCATTGTGGAGTTGCTGCCCTGCATGAAGTACAACGCGCCATCCGGCCCAAATGCCAGCCCGTTGGTCATATGATCGCGGTAAGAACGGGGTAAATGGACGAGAATATCCTCGATATTTTCCAGATTTGCCCCTGTCAGGCGGCTGATCTTGTCGTCCCAATCAGGTGCATTGACCACCACCGACGGATTGTTGCTAATCCAGAGAATCAGATTATCGGCCGTTGCCGCCGGATCAAAGGTCATGCCCAAAATTGCCCGGTCGCCGCCATTGTCATCCCGCACCGTCGTAATCGTTTGCTGGTTGCCCAATGTGCCATTAGGGTTGATGTCGAAGCGAAGGATGAAGCCGTCCAGGGTTCCGGCGTAGAGTTTGCCATCGGGACCAATTGCCATTGTTGTGACATCTCCACCGGTAAAAACGATCTTTTTGTCGAAGGCAACCGGCCCGTTGTTGGGATCAAGGCCGTTATCGGTTTTAAAGAATATCTGATAAGGGAGGACGGCTTTGCCGGTTATATCTTTGACGCCATCGGTCAGTTCAAAGAGATAGGGGACGTTGTAATCCAGGGGCGCGGTAGGCTCTAAGATAATTGTGTCGCCGGAAACGGCGAGGTTGACAACGGCCGTTATCATCGCGCCGTCAATGATTCGGGTCAGGTGGACTGTTTCTGTTGTGACGGTCGCGGCATCAATGGCCCCATTGGGTAAGGAAAGGGTGACGGCAACGCTGGCTGTCAGCGGCACGGCCGTTTGGGCATGGCCGGGAGTGGAAGCAGTGATGGACGGCCGATCCAGGTAGGCGGTCGTTGAGATGATGTCCACGTAGTTGATTTTTGTGTTGTCCCCGTTTGTCTGGCGCAGGGAGAGACGGCCGTCATCCACCCACACGGCCCGCGTTACCGTGATAAAGGCATGGGCGGCATTCGGGGCAAAATTCATAATCGCCGCCTGATTTTCGATGCTCAACCAATGTTCGCTGTTAAATAACTGGCTGTCACCGGTAGCAACCGTCACGCTGTACATGCCGTTTGGCAGAGCAATCTCCCAATCCCCTTCGTCAGCGGCCGACTTTTCCATTTGCATAAAAGATGCCAGCCGGACATCACTGGGGCTAGAGCGCTTAATGCCGTTGCCATTCAATTCTAAAGGTGTGGAACTGCCTGGTTCTACCCAACCATAACTGTAAATACCGCCGCCCTGATTGGCGCTTCCCCGCACATCATAGGCCGACCCGTAGTCACGCAGGTACCCAGGCGGTGGCCCCGTCGAAATGCTGCCAAAGTTGATTCGGATGAGGTCAAAATTTCCGGTGGCCGCTGCTTCTTGAGCTGTGGACAGAAAAAAGATGAAGCTCAGGAGGAAAAAAGCAGCCGCCCCCAAACCCAACACAAAACTGAAACGCCGCATAATTGTCTCCCATGATTCACAGTTGTGTCGCGTATTGTAGTTGAGAAAAGTATAAAACGAGACTGGCGGTGAGACAAGCACGGTAATCAAACGATTGGCCTACAAAAATGGATTTGTACCAATTGCTT
Organism: Promineifilaceae bacterium (SeqCode); assembly: GCA_049281335.1. GTDB lineage: Bacteria > Chloroflexota > Anaerolineae > Promineifilales > Promineifilaceae > JAKEFB01. Next base: position 10,451 of record JBAPRX010000376.1, on the reverse strand, counting down.
GACAAGGCTCCCCATTCGTCATAATATCTTGATTGAACGTTCAATCAAGTGACCCAATGGACAGTGAAGGACAGACACGCGAACAACAAATACTGACGGCCGCCTTTGATGAGTTTGCCAAAAAAGGTTTCAAAGGGGCAACCATCAAAAACATCGCCAAAGCGGCCGAGTTACAGTCGCCCTCCTTAATTTATTGGTACTTCCCCACGAAGGAGGAGCTGTTTCAAGCCGTTTTGTCGAATCATATCCAGGTGCTGCAATTTATTGCCGACCCGAAGCTGCACATGGAAAAGCCCCCGGATGTGGTTCTGCCGCAGTTGGCCCACACCTACATTAAGATGGTCAGCCAACCGGAAATACAAAAATTGTTTCGACTGTTCCTGGCAGAACTGGTTAAACGGCCGGAATTAGCCAACCTTATTGGCGGAAAGATATTCCTTCGGGTCTTAACGTTTTTGGAAACCTATTTCACGCACCAGGTTGAACTCGGCCGTCTGCGCCCCCACGATGTCAAAGCAAGCGCCAAAGCCTTTATGGGGCTGCTTGTGCCAACAGCGCTTGGACAGGTTGTTTTTTCCCCATTGGCGACATTTGGCCCCGATGATGAACATTATATGACGGCCGCTATTGAAATCTTTCTCTCCGGCCTGCGCCTACCAAGCCAACAAGAGTCCTGACGATGACAGCCTCCCGTTTACGCTCCCTTATTCGTAAAGAATTCATCCAGATTCGACGCGACCCCCGAACGCTGGCCCTTACCTTCTTGATGCCAATTATCCAGCTTTTTCTGTTAGGGTATGCGGCCACAACCGATGTTCGCAACATTCCACTGGTCGTGTTCGACCAGGACAAAAGTGCTGCCTCGCGGGAACTGCTCGACGCCTACCGCGCCGCCGATTACTTCTCGATCAGTGCCGATGTTGAATCTGAAACGGAATTACAGACATTAATCGAAAATAACCAGGCTCGCGCCGGTCTGATCATCCCCGCCGGGTACAGCCGCCATATTGCTGCCGGAGAACCGGCGCCGGTGGCCTTTATCATTGATGGCTCAGATCCAACCGTTGCCAACTCAACCCTGGCTTCCGCCACCCTCATCGGACAAAGCAAATCCACTGAATTAATGATCACACGGCTGGCAAAAAGCGGCCGTGCGTCCGCTTTCCAACCCGCCATCGAAGTAAGAACCCAGGTCTGGTACAACCCCGATCTGGTCAGCTCTTACTACATGGTTCCGGCGCTTATCGGTCTGATTTTGCAATTCCTGGCAACAATGCTGACCGCCACCGCCATTGTTCGGGAACGCGAACGCGGCACCATCGAGCAGTTGATTGTGACCCCCATCCAAAGCTGGGAACTGATCCTGGGCAAAATTTTCCCCTATGTCATCATCGCCTTCTTTACCATGATGGAAATTCTGGTTTCCGGGGTTCTCATCTTCGGCGTCCCTATTAATGGCAGCATTCCCCTTTTGCTGCTCCTGTCGGCCGTCTTCATCCTTTCAACGCTTGGTATGGGTATCTTCATTTCCACCCTTGCCAACAACCAGCAAGAAGCAATGATTATGACCCTTTTCACCCTGCTGCCGTCCGTTTTTCTATCCGGCTTCATCTTTCCCCTGGCGGCCATGCCAACGATTTTGCAGGTGGTTAGTTATGCTATCCCGCTGCGCTACTTTCTCATCGTCGTTCGAGGCATCATCCTGAAAGGGGCCGGAATGGAAAGTCTGGCGGGTGAAGTCTTTGCCTTGTTAATTTTCGGTCTGGTTATTATGAGCGCAGCCGCCCTCCGTTTCCGCAAGCGGCTCGACTAATTTTACCCTTTGCGGCCTTTGCGCCTTTGCGTGAATTACTATCTGAGGAGATTTTATTATGAGACATGGCCCCCCTCCTATCATACGGGTTGTTGTCATACTTATCGCCCTGACTGCCCTGGCCTACTGGTTCTTCTTCTTACGAGACGAAGCCTCCGCCGGACTGTTGGCAGCGTCGGGAACCATTGAAGCCCAGGAAGTTTCGATTAACCCTGAATTGGGCGGCCGAGTTGAAGCAGTGATGGTCCAGGAAGGCGACGCGGTCACAGCCGGACAGCCGCTGCTTCAATTTGATACCACCCTGATGGAAGAACAACTGGCCCAGGCCCAGGCCCAGGTTGCCGCCGCCCAGGCCAACTATGATTTGATGACCGCCGGGAGTTCGGCCGAACAGAAAAATGCCGCCCAAACGGCCGTCAATCGCGCCCAGGCTGCCCTGGATGCTGCCAACGATCAGGTGACGCTGATCGAGTCCCAACTCGATGATGTGGAAGAGCAGGTCGCCCAACTGCGGGACGACATAGCAACCGCCAGAGGCGATCTCACCGAAGCCCAAACGCTCCAACAAAGCAATCGCAGCCAGGATCAAACCGGTGTCATTGCCCAACTGCAAGGGCAGATTGCCGGTCTAACCGCCCAGCTAGAGATAGCGGAACGGCTGCAAACCAGCTTGAACAACCAGCACCAGATATTGGAAGGACAGGTGACGGTAGCCGAAGCCGGGGTGGATGCGGCCCAGGCCCAGCTGGACGTGGTGTTGGCCGGAGCGCGGAACGAACAACTGACCGCAGCCGAAGCCCAGGTTGAGGTGGCGCAAGCGGCCGTTTCGCTGTTGGAAACCCAAATCGAACGACAGACCTTAACGGCTCCGGTAGACGGCGTCATTCTGACGCGGGCTATCGAACCGGGCGAAGTGGCGACACCAGGGGCGTCGCTGCTGGTTATCGGCCGTCTCGATGATCTGACCATGACCGTCTACGTCCCCGAAGACCAATACGGGGCAATCACGCTGGGCCAGACCGCCACCGTTTCCGTTGATTCATTCCCCGACGCCACATTCAGCGGGGTCGTCCGGCAAATTGCCAATCAGGCCGAATTTACACCCCGTAATGTCCAGACGGCCGAAGGCCGGGCCTCCACCGTTTATGCGGTGGAACTCGCCATCACCGACACCGATAACCGCCTCAAGCCGGGTATGCCCGCCGACGTCAATTTTGAGAATTAAGGCTACCCATGATTACCCTGCGGCAAATTGTGAAGCGTTTTGGCCCGGTTACGGCCGTTGATCACCTCTCCCTCTCCGTTCAGACCGGCGAAATCTATGGTCTGGTCGGGCCGGATGGGGCCGGAAAGACAACGACCTTTCGGCTCATGGTCGGTGCGTTAGAGGCCGATGAAGGGGATGGCGCCATTGCCGGATATGACCTACGGCGCGACATTGAGCCTATCCGCCGCCAGATTGGTTATCTGCCCCAACGTTTTAGTCTGTACGGGGATTTAACCGTTCTCGAAAATCTCCGCTTCTTTGCCGAACTGTATGGCATTTCGGCCCGTGAATGGCAGCCGCGCTGCGATCATATGCTGGACTTTGTCGGCCTGACGGAATTTTCTGGACGGCTGGCCGAACGGTTGTCGGGGGGGATGAAGCAAAAGCTGGGGCTGGCAACGGCCCTGATTCACCAGCCGCGCATCTTGCTGTTGGACGAACCAACCGCCGGGGTTGATCCGGTGACGCGCCAGGATTTCTGGCAGTTGATCGGCCGTGCTGTTCAGGAAGAGCAGGTAACGGTCATCGTCAGCACCCCTTATATGGACGAGGCCAGCCGCTGCACCCGAATTGGCTTTATGAAAGACGGCCGACTGCTGGCTCAAGGCGCTCCCCGGCAGCTAATGCTTGCCCTGAAAGATAGGGTTCTGGCCCTCTCCGGCTCGCCCCAGCGGACGCTGCGCCAGATCGCAGCCGATGATCCGGCCGTTATTGCCGTCAACACCTTTGGAAGCAAGCTCCACCTGCGCGTCCAGCCCGGAACCGGCGCAGATGTCTCGTCCCGCCTTCACGACAACCTGCCCGATAGTTCGGTCACAATTGACAGCCTGATCGCCATTCCCCCGACCCTGGAAGACGCCTTTATCGCCCTGTTGGAAGGTGAAACGCTAACTGAGGAGGGCGTCCCTGCATAACCTTATGGAACCAGCCGTTGACGTTCAGGACTTAACCAAGAAATTCGGTGATTTTACGGCCGTTAATCAAGTCAGCTTCCAGGTCGCCCCAGGCGAGATATTTGGCTATCTCGGCCCCAACGGTTCCGGCAAGACAACCACCATTCGGATGCTGTTGGGGCTGCTCCGACCCAGCGCCGGAATCGGCAGAGTGCTGGGATTAGACATTAAGAGCCAGGCGGAGGCGATACGGCCGAAAGTTGGCTATATGTCACAGAAATTTGCCCTCTACGATGACTTGACGGTACGGGAAAATCTGGCCTTTTATGCCGGAATATACGGCGTCAAGCAGCAGAAGGAGCGGCTGGCAGAAGTTTTGTCGCTCATTGGATTGGAAGATCATCAATCGGAACTCGTTTCTTCCCTCTCCACCGGCTGGCGGCAGCGGCTGGCGTTAGGCGTCTCCCTGACTCACCAGCCCCGTCTCATCTTTCTCGACGAACCAACCAGCGGCGTCGATCCCCAGGCTCGCCGTGCCTTTTGGGACTTGATTTACGAACTGGCTGAAAGAGGCAATACGATTTTTGTCACCACCCACTTTATGGATGAGGCCGAATACTGCCACCGGCTAGGGATTATGTACCGGGGCGAGTTGTTGGCCCTGGATACCCCGGATGGGCTGAAACAAACGATCCAGCCCGGCACGTTGTGGCAAATTACCATTGGGGAGCGGCAGATGGCGGCTTTATCGGCTTTGGAAACGCTGCCCGGCGTCCAAAGAGTGATGCTGGCGGGGGAGCAACTGCGGGTTATCACCGGAGAGAAGACTCATTCGGCCGACTCGCTCTCAACTGCCCTAACCAAAAAGGGATTCTCCGATCTGGTGGTTGAATCGGCCGTTCCGACCCTTGAAGATGTCTTTATCACCCTGGTTACCAGGTAATTCCACTCCCCCACCCTAACTAAACACTGTTACCAGCAGCGGTGTCATTGATGACATTAGTCGCTGGCAAAAATGCCCTTTGTCACTTCCGACAGTACGTTTCCTGGACTACATTAATAAGCAGCAATAATGGCTGTAATAGCCCCTGTCAATCCATTATCAACGGTCGGGGACACCCACCGTCCAGTACATAAGGAAGAAAAATTATGTCAACTCCATCCCTTGATCAAGAGGGCATTGATCTGTTACACAATCCCGAATTCAACAAAGGCACCGCTTTCACCTGTGATGAGCGAGACGCTCTAGGGCTGCGCGGGCTGCTGCCGCCCCGTGTTTTCACTCAGGAGCAGCAAGAGATGCGTGTCCTGGAAAACTTTGAGCGCAAGCCAAATGATCTCGAGAAATATATTTATATGATCAGCCTGGCAGACCGCAACGAAGCATTGTTTTATCGCGTCGTGGTAGACAACCTGGCCAAGATGATGCCCATTATCTACACCCCGACAGTCGGGAAAGCGTGCCAGCAGTATGCGCATATTTTCCGCCGCCCGCGCGGACTGTACATTTCGGCCGAAGATCGGGGACAAATCGCCTCGATCCTGGCGAACTGGCCCCATGACGATGTGCGCGTCATTGTCGTGACCGACGGCGAACGCATCTTAGGGTTAGGCGACCTGGGCGCGAACGGCATGGGTATCCCTGTCGGCAAGCTCTCCCTTTACACCGCTTGTGCCGGGGTTCCGCCGTCGCAAACGCTGCCCATTACCCTTGATGTCGGCACCAACAATGAAAGCCTGCTGAACGACCCGCTTTATATCGGCTTGCGGCAGCCTCGTTTGCGGGGCGCAGCTTATGAAGAGCTGGTAGAAGAACTGGTTACGGCCGCAAATGACCGCTATCCCCAGCTCCTGATCCAGTTTGAAGATTTCGCTACCGAAAATGCCTTCTCCCTATTGGAAAAATACCGGGGAGAGGTCTGCACCTTCAACGATGACATTCAGGGAACGGCAGGCGTGACCCTGGCCTGTCTATACTCGGCGCTGCGACTCACCGACGGCGAGTTGAAAGACCAGCGGCTCCTATTCCTGGGTGCAGGCGAAGCCGGAACCGGCATCGCCAATCTGACTGTTTCCGCCATGATGGAAGAAGGGCTGACGGAAGAAGAAGCCCGGCTGCGATGCTGGTTTGTGGACTCCAAGGGGCTGGTTGTTCAAAGCCGTCAGGACTTGTCCAGCTACAAGCGCACCTACGCCCATGATCATGCCTTCCTGCCCGACTTCCTGAGCGCCGTTCAGACCCTCAAACCAACCGCCATCATCGGCGCTTGCGGCCGTCCACATATGTTCACCAAAGAAATTCTGGAAACAATGGCCGAACTGAACGAACGGCCGATTGTCTTCTCCCTCTCGAACCCCACTTCCCAGTCAGAATGTACGGCGGAAGAAGCCTACCGTTACACAGACGGCCGAGCCATCTTCGCCAGCGGCAGCCCCTTCGACCCGGTGAAATACAACGGCCGAACCTTCGTCCCGGCCCAGGGTAACAATTCCTATGTCTTCCCCGGCATCGGTCTGGGCGTCATGGTCAGCGGCGCACGATTGGTCACAGACGAAATGTTCATGGCAGCGGCCAAAGCGTTGGCCCTGGAAGTCTCAGAGGCCGACCTGGAGATAGGCTGTGTCATGCCTCCACTGGCCCGCGTCCGTGAGGTATCGGTCCATCTGGCAACAGCCGTCGCCCGCATTGCTTACGAGCGAGGGCTGGCAGCGGTGCCGGAACCGGACGACCTGGAATCGGCCGTTCGGGAGGCGATGTACCAGCCGGAATACGAGATTTACTCTCCTGAATTGGCGTTGTAGATCAGCGCCCCCAATGTGGCTGCCAATCAGTTGTGGCAGTACACAGTGGGAGCATCACCACTTATACCCTGAATCTGGGCCAGCACCCTGGCCCAAGTATTGGCTCAGATTCAGGACGGGGCGAGAACTCCATTTATGTCGGGGGTTGGTCAAAAGGTCAACGACGAGATTTTTAGCCTTCATCCCAATTGTAGGTACATGGAAAAGATGGAGAAAAATCGTAAATTAGTCATCGCTGTAGGTATACCTTTCCTCGGTATGTTAATTGCCTTTGCAATAATTGCTGTTTGGCTTGACGCTATTCCTCAGAGTTTTCTCTGGCCTGGTTGCCTATTGGGATTTGGAGCGGGTATTCCCATTTCTGTCTACCTAGCGTTGTCATGGGATCCTGTGAATTTACGCCCTAAGTATACTAATGCAAATATCACAGATTCACGCTGGCTGACAATTGTTGTTATTGGTTCATTTATTGCTGGGCGAGTGATACTTGGTATGCTTAATGAAGAGATAGGGGCTTTGGTCGCGGGATGCATGCTCTTTGGGGGTGTTTGGGCAATAGCATATATCATTTTCCAGGTATGGTGGTATCGGCCGAAAAACTAGCTGCCACTCACTCATATCCAGATTTGATGGTGTCGGCCAGACATCGTATGTTTACAACGGTGAGGGAGGTTGGCTGTTGCAGAACACAGATGGGGTGATCATCATTCCTAAACACTTCGGAAGGCCGATAGAGCCATAGAGCCTTATGAATACAGAATTTACTCATCGACAGGCGTTAAAAAACCTGGCACTCGTTCTTATTATTACATCTCTGGCGCTTTGTCTAAGCCTATCAGTTTTAGTTTCAGCATCAGTTTCGTTAAGCGGGTTCGCTTATGGAGTTATCACAGGGATAGTAGCAGGGGCACTGGCTTGCTGGTATCTTTCCACCGTTTGGGATCCGGTGACACTGAAGTCAAGAGATGGTTGCAGCACCCATGCTTATTCTGGTTGTTGGTTGCCAATTGTAACCGTGACAAGTGTCATAGCTGGAAGAATTTTCTCAAGTTTTTTCGATGCAAGTTTCTTTGGTTGGTTCTCAGGCTTTGGTATGACAATGATGTATATGATTATTGGCTACATGATGGTGCAGGTTTGGCGGCATCGGCTGAGGTAGATGGGCATTGGGCAAGGAAGTATTGAAAAGTAAAACTAGAGGTAAACCATCAAGGATCAAGAAAATGTTACCTAAAAAGTTCAAGTCGAGATAAGAGGTTGAGTGCTTTATGTATATCTCTAATCGAAAATTTATTATTTCTGCCTTGTTGACAGTTCTTGGTTTTTTTCTAGTCTTCGAAATTATAAATATTGTCCTGGGGGAAACGACAAAAGCCTATTTTGTAGGGTTGCCGATTGGGGTATTACTGGGTATTGCATACTGTCTATTAATTTCAGAAAAATGGGACCCAGCAAATTTGAGGCCGAAAGAGCCAGGTGATTCGCCCGCAAAGAACCGCTGGGTATGGGCTGTGCCATTGGGCGTTTTTGTCGCTAATATATTGCTTAACTATTTTAATAGCACCATAGCTGATTTGATAGTAGGTGTTGTTGGAGGATGGTTATACACGTCTTTAGGGTATGTTGCTTTGCAAGTTTGGTGGTATCGGCCGAAGTAGATGGGCATTGGGCAATCTGCACATTCGTCCATTGGGGGATAGTGGAGTGTCGACCGTATTCCCCCCGCCTACATGACTGATTTGGACGGGCGACATCAGCCAATAGCAGCCTCGACTATCTCCTGGCTCCAATCATGGTAAGAGTTGAGACATGCGTTCTTTAACGGTCGTTTCGTCCGCCGCCAGCGCGACATCAGGATAGACGCGCCAGATTTCCTGGTGGGTGATGGATGCACCTGGGGCCAGCGTGGTACGCGGCCCCAGCGTCTCCAGCTCCAAAAAATCGTCGTCACAATAACATTCGCTGGAACTGCCAAAATCGTAATAGGTCGCCCCATCGTGGTAGGGAGCTTGCTTGATGAACAAGGTATTGTCCACACAGTAGCCGAGCCAGCCCGCCGGATTGGCCCACCCCACTTTGAATTTCTCGTCCTGCATGGCGGCACGGACAAAGATGAATTTATCCCCCAACTGCAAATGGTGGGATTGAATGTGAGTATAAGGCCACAAGGCCAGGCGGCGGTTCGCCAGCAGACCGGTATCCTGAGTGGGTTGGGGCAGAATGGCAAAACCACCGGTTTTCATCTGGGTAATGGCCCAGGGAGCAAGCTCAACGGCCGTTTCTGCATTCCGATTTGTCAGCGAGTGGGTGATGATAACGCGGGCTGACTTGTTGATCAGGGTAATGGTCATCTGCTTCTCGATGCCGGTTCCGGCTTCAACGGCCTGGGTGGTTCGGATGCCATTGGGAATTTCGGTGATAATAACGGCCGAATCATCCGGCAGGTAAGTCTGTTCCGGCTCCTCAGGCGCGTACCAGAGCCGATGACCGCCTCGAAAATGGTACAGCTTCCCCGAAGGAGTGGTGGACTTTCGGTGGGGCAGCACCGCCAGCAAATTATCGCCGCCCGACAGCCGCAGGCCGATAATACGCGGTCCGACATCCCGCGTCACATATAGTTGAAGGGCGTCATTCTCTATTTTTACGCAGTCATAATCCGCAAATTGCTCGGTTGTTCGCTTCATCATTTCCCAGACTCTTTCGCCATTTGGGCCAATCCAATATCAATCGCCCGAATAATGGTATCCACATCGTAAACGCTACCGGCCCAAACGCCGCCGCTGGCCCGTTGGAGGGCTGCCCAAAGTCGAGTATCGTCCGGCAGGTTGGGATCGGGTTTTAGGTCGGGGTGGCTCGGCCGTTTTGCCAGAATATCGGCCGCTTCTTCATCTTCCGTCCCCACAAAGTTAATTTGCCCGGTCAAGCTGTGCCGGTCAACTTCAATCTCAATCATATCCCCGTCGCGCAGCTTTCCAATGGGGCCGCCAGCCAACGCCTCCGGCCCGATATGGCCGATACACGCCCCGGTCGAGACGCCTGAGAAGCGGGCGTCTGTCAATACCGGAACCGTCTTGCCCCAGGGGATGAATTTGAGGGCCGACGTGACCTGATACGTCTCCTCCATGCCCGTTCCAGACGGGCCGCCGCCGATCAGGACAACGACATCACCCGGTTTGACAGGGTTATCGCTCAATCCCTTGATGGCTTTCATCGCCTCTCTTTCTGAGACGAAGACTCTGGCGGGGCCGCGATGGTGATATTTCCCATTCTCATCAATGACGGAGGGGTCCATAGCGGTGGCTTTGAGGACGGAACCTTCCGGGGCAATGTTCCCTGCCGGAAAAACCATCGTACTGGTCAACCCGGCCGTTTTGGCGCTGTCAGCATCCATAATCACCCGGTCAACCTCAATGCCTGCCTCTTTCAACCGGTCCCGCACGGCCCGACGGCGTTCGCTTTCCGCCCACCAATCCAGGACGGCCGACAAGGGTTGGCCCGTTACCGTCATCACATCCAGATTTAGCAGCCCCATCGCCCGTAAAAGGAGCATCACCTCCGGCACACCGCCCGCCATAAAAACCTGCACCGTCGGGTGGTTGCGCGGCCCGTTGGGCAGGGCATCTACCAGACGCGGCGTCTGTCGGTTGACCCGGTTCCAGTCGGCGACGGTCGGGCG
>JBAPRX010000375.1:0-7794 GCA_049281335.1 Promineifilaceae bacterium (SeqCode) | reverse complement strand
GGAATAAGGACCGTCCCATGACGGCGGACAAAGACGATGACGCAGTCATGTGGCAGACGCTTGCTCAAATCAATGAGCGATTTATCGGCCGCAAAACTGTCATCCTTTATCCTTACCTCCAGGAACTCAGTGTTTTCCGTCGCCTTCCAGGATTGATGATTGTTATCTGTTGAGTCGGCGTCGGGCACAGCCCGACGACTCAAAGCCAGATTGTAGGCTTTGACGATGTCACGCCGTCGGATAACACCGACCACCTTTTTAGGGTCTCGGCGGGAAACGACCGGCAGCTTACTGACATCACGTAGGGCGATTCGCTGCAATACATCCCCCAACGGTTCATCCTCATAAGCTAACAGAATGTCACCAATGTTAGCAATGTCACTGACAGTTTTGCTGCCAAGCTCCCCATTTTCAGAGTATCGTTCGTAATCGCTCATAGTAACCATGCCGACCAGGTGATGCTTGTCATCTACAATGGGGAAGCTGTGGGAATGGGCCTTTTGGAAGAATCTGAGAAGGGCGTCCAAAGGCATATTCTTTTCGACCACATAGGGATTGCGTTCCATTGCATCCTGAACCGACAGGTTCTGCATGACATCCCGATCTCGCCCGCGCTGCAACGAAATCCCTTTTAAGCGTAGTTTCAAGGTGTAAATCGATTCGGAGAAGAGGAGTTCGGCGACCAACGTAGAGAGGACGGTTGCCATCATAAGGGGTAAGATCAACTGGTAATCGTTTGACATTTCAAAAACGATCAGAATGCCGGTGATAGGGGCGCGGGCGGCAGCAGCAAAAACGGCCGCCATACCGACAATGGCGAATGCGCCTGGGTGTCCGACAACGCCCGGAAAGAGAGTTTGGCTCACGTTGCCGACCAAACCGCCAACGATAGCGCCCATGAAAAGGCTGGGGGCGAAAACACCGCCTGAGTTGCCCGAACCGAGGGTGAAGCAGGTTGCAAACAGTTTCAGGACGAGCAGGAGCATCATAACGGTCAAGGGAACGCTGAAATCGTCAGCGATTGCTTCCCCAATAAAATCCAGGCCCGGCCCCAGGACGAGTCGTTCCGACATCACGGAAGCAGTTATCCCGGTCAGGATTAAGCCGATGGAGGCTTTGAAGGTGGCGCTGAGACGCCAGTTATCGAAGAGGTCCTCCATGCGGTAGAGCAGCCGGACAAAAACAACAGCGACAATGGCCGACAAACAGCCCAAGACTATATAAATAGGCAGTTCTGCGAAGTTGGTCAGGGGGTAGGCTGGGACAGCGAAGGCTGGCTGGGAGCCGAGAAAAATTCGGCCGATAATGCTGGCAGAGACAGCGCTGATCACGACAGCGCCAAAATAGCGGGTGGTGAAACGGCCCAGAACGACCTCCAAAGCAAAGATTGCTCCGGCAATAGGGGCATTAAAGGTGGCAGCAATGCCGGCAGCCGCCCCGCAAGCAACCAGCGTTCTGATTCGCTCCCCTGACAAATGTAAAACCTGTCCCAAAGTGGAACCAAGAGCCGACCCTACCTGCACGATGGGGCCTTCACGACCGGCCGATCCACCGAAACCAATAGTAATAGACGAGGCAAGTACCTTGATTAGAGCGACACGCGGCCGAATCCGACCACCCCGTAAAGCAATCGCCTCCATCACTTCTGGGACACCATGCCCTTTGGCTTCTTTGGCCCAGTGGTCAACCATATATCCGACAATCAGACCGGCGATGCCCATTGTCAGAAGCAAGATGGGGACAGCAAAGGAAGGCGGGCCAAGCGCGATTAAATTATGATGGAGCTTGGTCAATGCGGACAGCATCTTGATAAAAATAACAGCTCCCAGGCCCGTACCACCACCGACAACAATGGCCGTCAAAACCAGGATAAAGGAATCAGGTGTCTGAAATTTAGCCAGACGTGAGAATAGGGTGGGTTGTACTTTGTTAATCAAGCTACTCATTTAAATTAATATCCCGCAGGTAAGCTGCCTTCCAAAGAGTTTCAATATATTTTACTCCTTTTCTTATAGAGAACGAACAGGTATTTATAAGAGGATAGTCATGGGATGTCCAATCGAATCACATCTGAGTCACCGGTAGTCATGCGCTGATTGGTTTCAGGGTTGTATATACCGAGCAGCAGCGAAACAGGCTCGGTGGTTGAGGGGATGTCAAGGGTGTGCAGTTGAAGGATGAGATCACCGGCCTGCCAATTTTCGGCAGGTGCGCCGAGGGTGTCTTGTTGGACAATGGGTTGTCCTTGTTGGTCAACCAGGTGCAGGAAGAAGCGGCGGGGTTCCCCACTCGGCCGTTCCACCCGCCAATAGGTTAGAAGCCGGTGGGTTCCGGGGGTTAGCAGTGGTTGGGGTTCCAGCAAGTCATACCCAAGAAACGTTATCTGATCACCGAAGGTCGCCTCGGCCGAAAATTGGGCTGGGGGAAGAGAGAGGGTGTCATATTGGATCAGCGTAAACGTGTCATGAGGTGTTATTGTCAGACCCCAACCCGCCAAATTCTGCTCTATTTCAGACGCCAGGGGAAGAATTGCAGGCCAGGCCACCGTTGAAACGCCATCGGCCGTTTCCGCAGGCAAAATGAGGGATTGGGTCGGATCAAAATAGCGCAGCGTCAAATCATCCCGGTGCAGCAGCAAAGCCATTGTAGGCGGGTCCATTGTTTCCGGCGTCCAACCACCGACAGCGGCCGATTTGCTTTCCTGAAAGTTGTCCAGGTAAGCGGCCATATCGGTGAAAGCCGCCTGCCAGACAAACTGCACTTCCTCATTATTAGGCCAGATATTGAACAGATTCCAGGTCGTACGGCCGATATTCAATAAAAGCACCGCAATGACCAGGAGGGAAATGAGTTTTCCCCATGCAGGTGTGGATAACTTTGTGAAAACTGTGGATAACTTCTTCGAACTGTGAATAAGATGTAATACCAGGATTGGGAAAACGGTCAGTACAGGGAGGGCATTGATGATCCGGATGGTGCTGGGGGCGTCAACAGTAACAATGCTGGGAATGGTGGCTGTGGATAACCACAAGATCAGGAAAAAGTAGCGCGGTTTGCGCCACTGCCACAATGCGAAAGCAGCGCCAATATAGAAAAACAGAGCAGTCAGGGGATCAAAGACAGGCAGCCCGGCGACGTTCTGCCGCCAGAGCGGATCGCCGTTGATGCCGAACATGCCCGCTATCTTGAGACTGTTTTCGAGGACGGGCTGGAGGCTCCCTTCTCGTAAAGCTCTAAGCGGGGCGTCTACCTCGCTGATGCGAAATTCGGCCGTTGGGTTGTTCAGCAAATAAACGACCAGAGGTAGTGTGACCAGGACATAGATAACAAAGAAGAGGAAGATGCCCCGCCAGCGGCGGCGGAGAGTCGGCCGTTGCGTCAAAAAGAGATAGCCGGTGAAAAGGACATAGAAGATGGGAACCGCCCGCGACGCCATGTAAGTATGCAGCGTCAGCCCGGCGAAGAACCCGCCCAGGGCAAAGTAAAGCCAGTATGTACGGCCGTATGTACGGCCGTTGTCCTTAAACTGCCATCCCCGCCACCAGAAATAGGCCGAGAGGCCGGAGAGAAAGGGCAGCGAGATAGCCCGCAGTGCCAGGCGGCTGTAAAAGATAGGCCAGAAGAGAACGGCCAGGAGTGCGGCCGAATAAAGAGCGATTTTCAGCCCAAAGAGTCGGCGGATCAGGGCGAAGGAGACGGCCAGCCCCAACAGCCCGGCAAAAACCGACGGCAGCCGCAGCGCCAGCGTGTTGTCTCCCAAAAGCAGCATGAAGGCGGTCTGGTAATAATGAAAACCGGACTCATGACCGTAAGCCTCGGTGAAGTAAATGGCGTGATGGCCCGCCTCGATCTCCTGGTTGATCAGCCAGTGGGCGACTTCATCATGCTCCAACCCCGGCGGAGAGAGATTGTTAAGGCCGTAGATACGCAAAACGGCCGCAACCAACAAAATAACAACCAGGTAAACGCGGTAGTTTTTAACTATTCCCTCTGCGCCTTTGCCCGCATTCTTATGCGGCCATTGCGCCTTTGCGTTAAAAAAGTCCATCATAAGAAGGGATCAAGCCGGGCCATGACCCGTTCAGGCAGCAGGGAGGAGAGAATAAATTTTTCCTCTTCTCCAAAGACCCGCAGCAGGAACAGGCCGACAGGATAGGCAACGACCCCCGCCAGCAGCCCAACCCACAGATGTATCTGGCTGCCCAACACCATGACCCACAAAGTAAAAGCAGTGACGGCTAACGGCCGAATGAGGATCTTTTTCCAGCGAACATCGGGCATCACCGGGCGTAGATAATAGGCAAAGAGCCACAACAACACCACTTCCGACAGAATCGTGATGACGGAGGCGGCGATATAGCTGTAGCGGGGCAGGAAGATCAGGTTGGCAATGACGTTAAAGGCGACCCCAATGATAAAGGCGTTGGTGAGCCGTTTTTCAACGCCCAGCGCAATCAAGACATAGTTGGTGACGCTGTTCATCCACCCAATGGGAATAGACCAGATAACAAGCTGCAAGGCGATGGCCCCATGCGGCAAAAATTCCTCCCCACCCAGCAGGCCAATGAGCAGGGGAGCGGCAAAGGTAGTGACAGCCGCCAAAGGCAGGGAAACGAGCAGCATTAACTTTAAGGACATACGGAAGGTGCGCTGGGCATCTACCAGGGAGCTGCTGACCTGACGAGAGATAACAGGAAAGAGGGCAAAAGTGAAGAAGGAGGGGATAACGTTGAAGGCATTCACCCATTTGTAGGCGCTGTTATACCAGCCGACAACCTCTTCGCCGCTGTACTGGCGCAGCAGGGGGATGTCTATTTGGAAGAAAATGACGGCAAAGAAGTGGTTGAGCATCAGAGGGTAACTCTGGCCGACCATTTTGCGCTGCAAGTCGAAATCCACTTGCCAGGGGCCGGTCAGGGAGAAATGGCGGAAGGACGCCACTGTCAAAATGAGCAGTGTGATGATGTTGACCAGGATAGAAACGGCCGCTAATCCCACAAAGCCATAGCCCAACAACAAGGCGATAACGCCAAAGCCCACCTTCAAAATAGTCGTGACGGTGGTGATGGTGGCAGGAAACTCAGCTTTCTCGAAAGCATAATACAGCCCGGTCAATCCCTGTCCCATCCCGGAAAAGATCATGCCGACCATGATCATCAAGATCGCCGCTGTCGTATCGGAGCTTAAAGGATTTCCGGCTGCGTTGATACCCAATAAATAAACAAAGACCGGAATACCGCCCACCAGCCCCGTCCCCAGCCGCAAAATGGTTGTGTTGAGCAGATAATGAGAGGCAGTGCTTCGATCCTTCGAGACTTCCCGAATAACCAGGGTGTTGAGGCCAAAGTTGGAGATGATCTCAAACCAACCGGCAATGATAATGGCAGTGGCATACTTCCCGGCGTCGGCCGGTCCCAGGAGGCGCAGATAGAAAGCGGCAAAGCCAAAGTCAATGGCCCGATTGAAGAGGTTGAGTGCCATTGGCGCAATGCTGTTTTTGGCAATGCTGCGGGTGTTGGTTAGTTCACCCTCTGGATTGTAGAAGCGCCGCCAGCCCCAGACGGCCAGGGCAAAGATCACGATGATGCCACCCATAAAGCTGGTTAGGCCGCCGACCTTAAAGCTGAGGGGGCTGTAGCGGAAGCGGACTTCCCAACTACCTGGTTCGAGCAGGACACCCCGGAAGTTGCCATTGACGCGGGTAATAGGAATCTGTATTTCCTCGGCCGTGTTGTCTCCCAACGGCCGAACAAAAGCATCCCACCCCGTAAAATAAGTGTCATTCAACACCAACCAGGATGGTTCCTCAACCGTCGCCTGAACTTTAACTTCGATATTGCCGTAGGCCGTGATTTCGGCTGCTTGCAATGTTCCTGCTGGTTCCAGTGCTGTTTTGAGCCTACCATCCTCTCGTTCTACGATAACAAATTGGCGGGGGTCTACCTGGCGCATTTTAGTCAGGGCGTTATCGGTCAGGATTGTACTCGCGTCGGAAATCGTATAAGCACGGGGCACGACGGCCAGATTCTCGTATACCCGCAGACTGCCTTCATGCCAGACCTCATTCAATTTAGGCAGCGCTATCTCTTCACTGCTGACGATATATTTGACCCCCAACAAGTCCAGCAAGGGCGAATTCAGCGACTCCCAATTAACAATCGGCTGTACCCGGTTAAATTGCAGCTCATTCTGCGGCTCAATAACGGCCATATAATCGGTATACTGCTTCAGAATAACAGAATCATAGCCGCGAATATCCTGGTAATTGTAAAGCCAGGGCGTATTGGCGTTGAGAGGTTTGTCGCCATGTGGAGTAAAGGTCGTCAATCGCCATAAGCCGGGCTGCTGGTCCAGAAACTGCATCAGCGGCGGTTCATAGTCAAGTAAAGCAGGATCGGCCGAAGCGTTAAAACCATACCCGGCCACAAACAAGTCCAAACCGATAGCAACGACAGCCATCCATTCGTAAATGGGACGGCCGAACAGATAAATCGGACAGCGGCTGACCCGCAGTACACACCCTGCCCCAACCAGCATCAACCCCAGCAGGAAAAACTGCCGGAACTCATAGCTGTAAAAAGCACGGGCATCAGGAAAAGCATCCGGTGCTTGTGCCAGTCCCAGAAACAGTCGCTCGATGACCGGTTCCAGGTTGCCATAGAAAATTCGGGATAGAAACAGCCCGATTAACAGCAGCAGTCCGCCCCAAAAGGCCAGCCCCGCTAACGAGGTAATGACATTCGGCGTTGACTGGCTCAATGTAAACAGGGATTGAATCTTGGAAACAAGCGGGTTTCTCGTCTTGCGCTTTTCTCGCCAGTCGCCAATATCCAGCCGCCGCAGCGCCAGATAATCCGCCCCAAACCCGGCCAGCAGCGCGACGCAAAGCGAGAGAGGAAAGACCCACCTGAAAGGGGAATGAAGCTGGTTGATACCGGGCAGGCCGTAATAGAGAATGGCGTATAAGGGCGTGCCAAAGATGAAGGCCAGAGAAAAAAGAGTTAATACGGCAAAGAAACCAATCTGGCTGCGCTTCTCCCTCCGGTGCTTCCAGGCTGAGTAAATGCCCAGCAGCGCCAGGAGTAAGGGCAGGATGCCAAGATAGATGCCGCCTTCAACATAATTCTTAATGCCCCAATCGCTGGTACTGGATCCGTGCGGATTGGGCTGTCCGTAGTAGTTGGTCGTGAACGGAACCGTCTGGCCGGTAAAAGCATCCACATAGCTGTGATCGGCCGGATTTCCAAAAAAGTCCGGCAAAGCCAGCGTCAGGATACGGCGGTTGGGAAAAGCCCAGCCCCGAATCTCGGCCAACGTGGCCGACCCTTCCCGAAAGTTGGCCTGCCCCACTTCCACAAAGGGAATAAATTGAACAGCCCCTAACATCAGGCCGATAATGACCAAAAGCAAAAGCCAGCCAGCCGGTTTGAACAGGCCCAGGAGTCGGCCGTTATTCAATCTGTCTGGCAGAAAGGAAACCCCTTTCAAGGCAGGCGAACCATCTTCGCCTCTCTTGAAAAAAACCACCACCAGCCGCCACGCTGCGTAAGCGGCCATGATCAGCAGGGTATAGTAGGTGATCTCAATGTGACCGGCCAACACCTGACAGCCCAACGCAATGGCCCCCGCGACAGCCCAGGGCAGCGTCTTCCCGGCCCCGGCGCTCTGGGTGCTGTTGCGGACGACCATCTCGATACAGGCCAGGAGCAAAGGCAGCCAGACGGCCGCCCCCAGGATCATCGGAAAGACGGCCGCGCTGACCAGCATAAAACCGCAGCCCTGAAAGATTAACCC
>JBAPRX010000374.1:0-4692 GCA_049281335.1 Promineifilaceae bacterium (SeqCode) | reverse complement strand
CCTTAAACTGCGTCAGATCAATTGTCGCAGAACCAAAGTTAGCCAGCTCAATCCACTCCTCCTCCCCATCTGACCCAGGCGTATCATAATAAACCTCAGTAATCTTGAGCGAATCGGCCGTCTGCGCCGCTCCCTCCGCCCGGAGTCCGCGAGCAGGCCCACCCAAAACAAGAACCGCCAACAGCAGCAATCCCCGCCAAAGCAACCGTCTTTCCACAAAGTTGCCCCATCCAACCTTACTCCCACTCCTAATAAAAGATTTCATTTTCATGCAAAATGTCACTTTTAGAAAGCATCAATGTTATGCTACAGTTATACCAGTTCTGAAAAGACAACACACATCCCTAAAACTTTTCACTTTTTACTGTTTACTGTTCAATTGAAACTGCGAGACAATCTATGAAATTTGGAGAATACATTGAGTGGGAAAGAAATAAAGGTGAGCCAATTTTCCAGCAAGATGGGCGAATGATTCGGCCGATTTCTCGAATCCTAACTGTCCGGTGGCCGCGTGGTGGCCGCGTCTGGAACTGGCCCGTAGCCATCGAAGTCGAAGAAAACGGAGCAATTCAAGAACTCCCCATCATCCACGTCACCCGCTGGGCGCAACTAGGCATCACTCTGATGGTTACAACAGTCAGTCTGCTCCTATGGACAACCCAGAAACGCCGCCCCTAGGAAAAATGAAACCTTCAACCAGAAACTATAGCCCAATTTGGCAAACCGCAAGCCTCTGCGTCTTTACCCCGCACTCTTTGTGGCCTTTGCATCTCTGCATTAAATTATTCTCGAAGGAGACAACATGAACAGAGGTTCAATACGATGAATGAAAATATCATTCTTACCATTTTTCCTCTGCGTCTTTGCCCCGCACTCTTTGCGGCCTTTGCGTCTTTGCGTTAATTATTTTCTGAGGAGTGAAACATGTTAGACGGAATAAATATTTTTGCTGAAAACATATCCAACCAGAAAGAAACAAAAGAGTTAGTCGGCCGTCTTTTCGACACAGCCAAACCAGAAGCAGCCTTCGGAAAACCCGTCACTCAAGGTGAATACACCGTCATAACCGCCTCCGAAGTCTCAATCGGCATGGGGGTCGGCTACGGCGGCGGTGGTGGAACTGATCAAAAAGAAGCAGAAAAGGAAGCATCAGGGGGATTTGGTGGCGGCGGGGGTGGCGGCGGCATGGCAACCGCCCGACCAATCGCAGCCATTGAAATCGGGCCAGAAGGCGTCATCGTCGAACCTATCGTTGACGTCACCAAAATCGCCTTGGCCTTTTTCACCGCCCTCGGCTCAATGGGTCTCATGTTTGCCCGGATGAACAAAGCCAGCAAAAAATGATAAGCGGACAGTAGATTGGTTCAAGAAGGAACACAAAAATCAGTTTTTTTACCAATCTTACACTCCCGGATCATGACAGCTACAAAACTTGAAGACACCAAACCACTCACCTTCAAACTCCGGGCAGCATCTACGGCCGATCAACCAACCATCACCCAAATGGTGAAAGGCGCTCACCTCAATCCAATGGGATTAAATTGGCAGCGCTTCACCCTGGCAGAAACCCCGGACGGCCGAATCATCGGCTGTGTCCAGCACAAGCACCATCGAGGCGACGTGATTGAACTCGCCTCACTGGTTGTAGTCAAAGAATGGCGGCGAAAAGGCGTTGCCCGGCGGCTTATAGATCACATCAAAGAAACGGCCGGATCACCCCTATGGCTCATGTGCGTCTCCCAGCTAACCGGCTTCTACCAACAATTCGGCTTTCGACGAGTCACACTCAAAGAACCCATGCCCACCTACTTCCGTTGGATATTACGTATGTTTTTTCTCATAGACCGCTTCAGCCCTCCCCACCAAACCCTGGCCATCATGGTCTGGGAGAAGGACTGACAAAATTGACAAATTTGTTTAGTTGATTAAATTGATTAAGTTGATTAACCTTGAGGAAAATCACCAATCACCAATCTAACCGCAAGTTAGCCATCACCCAACCACCTATGCTCCAACCCGACCCCCACCACATCCTGATCATCGAAGACGACACGGCCGTTGCCCGCAGCCTCAAACAAGGACTGGAAGAAGAAGGCTTCAAAGTTAGCTGGCGCAAAGAAGGCCAGGCCGGTATCACCGTCGCCCAGCAACAACAGCCCCACCTGATAATCCTCGACATCCGCCTGCCCGACGGCTCCGGCCTCGACTTTTGCCGCGAAATGCGGAACCTCAACCTCATCCAGCCAATCCTGATGCTGACCGCCCGCAGGGAAGAACTTGATAAAGTCTTAGGACTCGAAATGGGCGCCGACGACTACATGACAAAGCCCTATGGCCTCCGGGAACTGGTAGCCCGCATCCGCGCCCTGCTCCGGCGAGCCTACGGCGATCTGTCCGGTCACTCAGCCGACCGCACCCGCCTCTATATCAGAGATTTGACCATCAACCTCGACACGGCCGAAGTCCTGCGCGGCTCCGAAACATTGAACCTCACCCCAACCGAATACCGGCTCCTCGTCTTCCTGGCTCGTCACCCCGGCCAGGCACTCAGCCGGTCCCAGATACTAGAAGGCGTCTGGCAAGACACAGCCGCCATAGAAAGCGAACGCACCGTCAACGTCCACATCCGCCGCCTACGCGAAAAAGTCGAACTCACCCCCAGCAAACCAACCCTCATCCTGACCGTTCCCGGCATTGGCTACAGGCTAATAAAAGATTAGTTATGTAAACTCTACACTTACGTAACGTCAACCCACTATCATTTTTATGTCCATCTTGTCCATGTTGCTCAACACCAACTTGAACAACAAAACCTCTCCGCGCCACTCTGCTCCTCTTTGTCCAATCCTTTTGACCACTCCCTGATTCCTGAAATTCGTTGCTACTTTTCTTGCAAAACCCTGCTCTGGCCGATGTCCCACCGAGCCAGCTTAGTCAACCTGACTCAGATTACAAAACTGTAACCTCAATGGAACAACGCTGAAACCCGCCCCCACTATCTTTGAATAGACATGGTCATGTTCAAGGAATCGGCCGAAACATCAACGACCCAATTCCAGACAAAATCTTACTAATCATTCAAAGAAATTGGAGGTAACTATGAGCAAGAAAATTATCTTAGGAGGATTGATGGCTGTACTTCTGTTTGCGGCCCTAACCCTCTTTGTCGCAGCCGTACAACCCTTTGCCGCGTTCGCCGCCGGCCAGGAACAAAGCGGTGACAGCAACAACGAATCAGGCGAAACTATGTATATTGAGATTTCCCGCAATCTGAATGGGGAAGACCTCTCCGGCGGCGTCTTCGTCTCCCTCGAAGACCCGCCCGAACTCCCCGCAGACGCTCCCGATGCGCATGGCGTTTTCGTAGATCGGAGCGGTGACACCCTTACGCTGGGAACAGGGTCTATCGCAGTAACCGTAGACGTGGAACAGATTAACGACCAGGAACCGGAAACAACATCCAACGCCAGTTACAGCGGGGATGAAGTTGACATTCTTCTGACAGACAACACCATTTTCTACGAAGATACAACCCCAGAGCCACAAATTGGCCGCGAAGAAATTGAAGCCGGTCACATCAGCTTAACCCGCACCCTACAGCCCGGTTCGG
Organism: Promineifilaceae bacterium (SeqCode); assembly: GCA_049281335.1. GTDB lineage: Bacteria > Chloroflexota > Anaerolineae > Promineifilales > Promineifilaceae > JAKEFB01. Next base: position 1,082 of record JBAPRX010000374.1, on the reverse strand, counting down.
CCGATGATCTCGGTGAAGACATGATTCTCCGAGTATGGGGAACAATGGTCAACGGCCAACTTCACGCCGATGTCGTAGTTTACGACCCAATAAGTTAGAATTACTCCTCCAGGTGTGACGCGCCCCTAACCCAGGCGCGTCACACGACTCACAACTCACCGTTCACTATTTTGAGGAGACAATATGGGCAGGCGTATTTCAGTGCTGTTCAAAACCATGAATGAAAAGATACATCTTTCCCAAATTTCCTCTGCGTCTTTGCCCCGCAATCTTTGCGCCCTTTGCGCTTCTGCGTTCATTATTTTCTGAGAAAATCCGTGTTCCCAAATTCGATCCGCCACAGACTACCCCTCAGCTACGGGGCAATCGCGTTATTAGCCACCTTGTTTCTGGGAATTGCCCTGGTTACATCCCTCTCCAGCTACTACCACAACCAGGAACAAGCCTATTTGGAAAAAAACGCTCAATCCATCGCCGACTTAATCGGCCGTCTCATCCTCACCGGAACATCAGAAAGCCCCGCAGACCATCTTCAACTCCTGCAATCCCAGGTCAACACCTTCTCCTTTATCACCCAGGTGCAAATTCGTATTTTTGATCCGGCCCACGATTTACTGGCCGATTCCGGCAATCCCCAGGCGCTGCAAGCCACATCCACCCTCTCCTTACAGGTAGCAGTAGGCGACGAAGACCAGTTCGGCGAACAGTCCTTCAGCCAGACAATCGGCACCGAGGAAGAGGGTGTTCGCTCCACAATTCAAATTGTCAGCGGCCAGCAGCGAATCGAATCAGAAACCTCTATTGTCGGAAATACGCTTGAAGACCCCCTATCTCCAGAGAAAAACATCTCCCTCTCACTCCTCGAAACCCCCTTCAACTTCGGGCCAGGATTTACGGCCGAACCTAACGTTCGTTCAACAGCAACCTACGAAACCCCCATCTTAAATCCAGACAATGAACTGCTCGGTTACGTGGAGCTTTCCCAGGGGCCAGCCTTCGGCCGTTCAATCGTCCAAGACATCATTATCGGGCTGATAGTCGCCGGAATTATCGCCACAACACTGGCAGCCGCCATCGGCTGG
>JBAPRX010000373.1:0-22773 GCA_049281335.1 Promineifilaceae bacterium (SeqCode) | reverse complement strand
CTATCTTCCCAGTCTGGCCCAGGAGTCGGGAATGGGGTATCCAGCCCAAATCGGCCGCCGGTCGGGAACCACCTACGGCCGCTCCTAAAACCTCAGCCAGTTCTTCCAATACCACAAAGCCTTCGGCGCTGCCCATGCCCCGCCCGCCACTAACAATGATCTGTGCCTGATCTAGACTTATCCCTTCCACTTCTTCTTGAATGGTCTCAACCAGGACGACCGGTGAAAGGACGTCCGCTTCCACCTCAATCCTTACCACTTTACTCTGACAGCGTTCGTCAGGCGACAGCAGTTCAAAAGCCCGTGGCCGAATCGTTGCCACGTGCAACCCATCGCCGGAAGCCATATAGGCCAGCGCCTTGCCACCGTAGACGGGTTTTTGCCAATCTAGTATGCCGTTCTCCACCTTAAACCCAGTGCAGTCGGAAGAAATACTGGCCTTTAAGCGATATGCCAGGCGAGCGCCTATCTCGCTGCCTAAATTATCGTGGGGCAGCAAGATGATATCCGATGGTCTTTCACGGACAAAATTTTCTATCACCTTGAGTATTGGCGCTGTCTCTTGGGGCCGATAGTGGTTATTGGCGACTACAAAGAGTTCATCAATCCCATGGTGAATTAGACCGTTGGTGTATCTGTCCGCCTCCGGCCCAATGAGCAGTGTCTGAACACGGCCGTCCGGCATCTGACCCGCCACCAACCGTGCCGCAGAAATGGTTTCCAACGCCTGCCGGGGCAGTTCTTCCCCAAAAGCAAAGCAGAGGGTCAAGATATTTACCATCTTCTTTTCCTTTTTTATACCAGCCTCATTTCTCTCAGGCGCAGGGCCAGCGTTCTGGCTTTATCCGCGCCTGACTCCCCGTTAACCAATTCGCAAACGCTTTCGCGTTGGGGAATAAACAACTCTGTTATTTCCGGGCGACCGCCCTGCTCTCCAACAAACACCTGCTCAAGACCAAGTTCGGCCGCTGACCAGACTGGGATTTCCCGACGGGTGGCGCTGCGAATACCCAGCACCGTTGGCAGCCGTGGAACATTGTTCTCATCATTGGTGATGGTCACTAACAGCGGCGACTGTCCTTCCAGAATCTCATACCCGGCTTCAATCGGCCGTTTCATCCGCAGGCGACCTTCTCGCGTGTCCACACTGGCCACCAGGCCCACAAAGGGCAATGCCAATGCTTCGGCCAGAAACGGCCCGACCAACCCCATTTCTATATCCCCCGCCTGACGGCCGCACAGCACCAGGTCGAACGGCTCCAGCCGTTTTAAAGCTGCCGCCAGAATGCGAGTTTTGCCATAGGAGTCAGCCCCTTCAAAAGCCGCGTCCGACAGCAAAATAGCCTGGTCGGCCCCCATAGCCAGCGCCCGGTGCAGGGCTTGAACGCCATCTGGCCCGGCAATAGTCACGGCCGTAACGGTTCCGGCCGTCTTTTTCTTCAATTGCAGCGCCACTTCCAACGCAATCTCATCAAAAGCGCTGATAACTAGCGGTTGTGACCGTCTAATCTGCTTTTTCTCAATGGGATCGATTTCAAACAAATGGGGCGGAATATCAGGATCAATAATCTGTTTCAAACAAACGACAGCGTGCATACTCACCTCACAAAGAAGCACAATTCCCCCATAGCTTAAGCCCGTTTTGTCCCCAACAGGTAGTAATAAATGTAATAGAAAGCGTGTGACGTTTATAACGCCATCCTTTCACCTACTAATAAATCTTCCTGTTTCCTTAATCCAAATCGAGCCTCTGCAAGAATCAAATCATGACACACTACATTATGCCGATTGCCTGTTAAAAATATGACAATTGTCACTCTGGAAATTCATTTCTCCGATCTAAAATTTAAGTTAGTGAAAAAAAATACAATATCAATTCGATAGGGAGGCTTGTTAATGGCCGGATTAGATAAAGAAACAAGAGAGATGGTTCTGGATACCTTAAAACGGTATGCAGTGCGGCGGCTAACCCCTGACTATCTGCTGCAGATTGATCATGAGGAATTATTTCCAGAGGACGTGTTACGGGACCTGTATGATCCAACCCAGTTTGGCCTTCATCTGTTATTCATCCCAGAGGAATATGGCGGACTGGGTGGGGGCGCTTATGACATTTACCGGGTTTCGGAACTGATGGCTGGTATTGACCTCGGCATCGCAACCGGTGTGCTGGCAACTTTCCTCGGCTCCGACCCTATTAGCGTCGGCGGAACGGCCGAACAAAAAGAATTTTGGATGGGCCGCATTGCCGAAAAAGCACTACTCATGGCTTATGGCGCAACCGAGCCACAGGCTGGCAGCGACCTGGCAGCGATGGAAACAAAGGCCGTTCCTGTCTCTGGCAACGGTTCCGGGAATGGCTATAAGATTTCCGGTCGGAAACAGTGGATCAGCAATGGCGGCGTGGCCGATTTGTACAGCATCCTGGCTCTGGCTCCGGGTGGGCCAAGCTGGTTTGTCGTCGACCGGGAATCGGAAGGCTTTAGCTTCGGCCGTCCCGAAGACAAACATGGCATCCGGGCCAGCAACACGGCCGCTCTCTACCTGGATGAGGTTTTCGTTCCGGCCGAACGACTGCTTGGCGGCCAGGAAGGCAATGGATTGACTCAAGCCCAGGCAGTCTTCGGATACACCAGGCTCATGGTCGGCGCTTTCGGCCTTGGGGCCGGTTGGGAAGCGCTGCGCCGGGCCATTCGTTATTCTCAGGAACGCATTCAAGCTGGCGCCCCACTTTCCGAGAAACAAGGCTACACTCATAAGCTAATCGTTCCCAACGCCGTCCGCTTGGAGGCAGCTCGTGCCTACATCGAGTGGGTTGCCAACCGATTGGACAGCGGCGAGAAAGGGCTGCAAACCGAAGGGGCAATTGCTAAATACATGGCCACCGAAGCCGGTAACAAAGCTGCTGAAGATGCTATCCAGGCACACGGCGGCTACGGCTACACCCGCGAATACATGGTCGAAAAAATCAAGCGCGATGTCCGCATCACCACCATTTATGAAGGAACCTCCGAAATTATGGAATGGACTATTGCCCGCGAGCGCTGGCAGCAGCATCTAAAATCGCGCGGCGAATATTACACTGACTGGGCTGACCGCCTTCAGACCCACCACACGGCCGAACCGGACAACGGCGCAAACACGGCCGCCCTAGCCCTGCGTGCCCTGGCCGTCATCTTCGAACGCTGCCGTAAAGACCGCCTGACCCGCCAACAGCACATCCTTTTTCGCCTGGGTGAGATGGCTGCCTATACAGAAACGGCTGCTATCTTTGCCGAAACAGTTGTCCAGCAACCCACCGAGGCCATTGCCCTCGATATTCCCACCCGGCAGGCCATGTCCCGCATTCATGCCCGCGAAGCCGCGTTGAAAGTTGCCACAGACGGACTACGCTTGATCAACGGTGCCGGACAACCTGATCCCAACTTAGTAACACTGCTCGACTTTCCCGCTATCTACCAAGCTCAAGGTGGTCTTATCGAGGATATGGATTTCGTCTCCGCCTCGTTGAACAAGGCATTCGCGGAATAGGTTTGGCGGTACGTTTATTACAAATCAAACATAAAACATGAGAAACCTTTGCCCTGTCGTTCCGGGTGAAACGAGGAATCTTTCAACCAGTACAGCGTGAAAGATTCTTTCTTGGTCTATCCAGGAAATGAGAAACAGAGGAGAAATCCGGTTGGAATGACATGGAGTGGGTTTAGATTTTGAGGAGAAATATCATGGGGACTACCATTGAGCGAGCGGTAGCTATCGTTGGCGTCGGAGCGATCATGCCTGATGCCCTGAACGCCGAAACCTTCTGGAGCAACATCCTTAACAAACGATACAGCATCATTGATGTCCCTCCCGAACGATGGTCGGCCGACTTATACTACGATCCTGACCCAACCGCCCCCGACAAAAGCTATAGCAAAATCGGTGGCTGGGTGCGCGGCTTTGAATTTGATTGGCGACGTTTCAAAATGCCACCCAAAGTCGTTGCGGCAATGGACCAGGGCCAACAGTGGGCTGTTACCGTTGCTGCCGAAGCGCTGACCGACTATGGCTATCCCAAACGGCCGCTTAACACTGAACGAACGGCCGTTATCCTCGGTACCGCAATGGGCGGCGAACTGCACTATATTACTCACAGCCGCATCGTCTTCCCCGAATTTGCCGAAGCACTGGCTGAAGTCAGCGAATTTGAGCAACTTCCGGCTGAACTGCGCCAACAAATCATCGAAAAGTGGCATGAACGCATCAGCGACCGGCTTCCGCCCATTACCGAAGACTCCATGCCCGGCGAACTACCCAATATCGTCTCCGGTCGAGTGGCTAACCTGCTCAACCTGCGCGGCCCGAATTTCATCACCGACGCCGCTTGCGCCTCCAGCTTCGCTGCCATTGAATCGGCCGTCCAAATGCTCGTTGAAGGCAAGGTGGACGCCGTTGTCAGCGGCGGAGTGGACCGCAACATGAGCGCCTCCACCTTCGTCAAGTTCTGCAAAATCGGCGCTCTCAGCGGCAAAGGAACTCGGCCGTTCGGCGAAGGCGCCGACGGCTTTGTGATGGGTGAAGGTGCGGCTGCGTTCCTTCTTAAACGTCTGGAAGACGCCGAAGCACAGGGCGACAACATTTACGCCGTCATTCGCGGCATCGGCGGAGCCAGCGATGGCAAGGGCAAAGGCATCACCGCTCCCAACCCCATCGGTCAGCAGCTTGCGATGCAGCGGGCCTGGCAAAATGCTGGTCTGGAACCAGCCACCGCGACCATGATTGAAGCCCACGGAACCAGCACCCGCGTCGGCGACGTCGTCGAATTCGAAAGTCTACAGAAAGTCTTCGGCTGCGCTTCGCCGGGCAGCATCGCTCTCGGTTCCGTCAAATCCAACATCGGTCACTTGAAAGCTGGCGCAGGGGCAGCCGGGCTGTTCAAAGCCGCTATGTCTCTCCATTACAAGATCATCCCCGCAACCCTGAACGCTGAGATTCCAAATCCCAACATCTGTTTCAAAGAAACCTCATTCTATCTAAATCATCAAACCCGTGAATGGACTTTGAATAACGGCTCTCCCCGCCGCTGCGGGGTTAGCGCCTACGGTTTCGGCGGCACAAACTTTCACCTGGTATTGGAGGAATACGTTCCCGGAATGGCAGAAAGAGAAAAGCGGTTGTTTGCTGCCGCCGACAAGACGGCCTCTCCCGAACACATCCAACCCGAAAGTCAAGCTGCTAAACCAACTCCACCCTCCCCGGTGCGCGGCATTTTAGCCCTTTGTGCGGATAGTACGGCTGTGTTGAGCGAAAAGCTAAATGATATCCTGCGTCGGGTGGAAGAGGGCTTCACGCCCCCCACCGCCCTCCCCAAAGCGGCCGATATTCAAGCCTCTGAACGGCTCATCATTGACTTCGGCAGTCACGACGAACTGCTAACCCGTCTGCAACGCGCCCAAAAAGCAATGGCTCTGGACAGCTTACCGGCCTGGCAAGCCCTCCAGCCTCAGGGAATCTTTCGGGGTAGCGGCCAGCCAACCGGCAAAATCGCCTTCCTTTTCCCCGGCCAGGGCAGCCAATATCCTAATATGGGCCGCGAACTGGCCAAACTTTTCCCATCGGTTCGAGCCGTCTTTGATGAAGCCGACGCCATAATGGAACCGATTTTGGGACGGCCGCTCACCAGCTACATCTTCGTAGACCCGGACGACAAACAAGCCCTCAACCAGGCCCAGTTCCACCTGATGCAAACCGAAATCACCCAGCCCGCCATGCTGACCCTTGACATTGCCATGATGCAGCTGTTAGCTGACTTTGGCTTTCAACCGGATATGGTCATGGGCCATTCGCTGGGCGAATATGCAGCCCTTATCGCCGCCGGGATTATGCCCTTCGCGCAAGCTCTGGAAGCGGCGGCGGCTCGTGGCAGCGAAATGAGTAAAGTCAGTGTAGACGACAACGGCAAAATGGCTGCCATCCTGGCCCCGTTAGAAGTGGTTCAGGAGACCCTGGCCGAAATAGACGGCTACGTCGTCCCGGCCAACATCAACAGCTACAGCCAGTGCGTTATCGGCGGTGCCAGTTCGGCCGTTGAGGAAGCCGTCAAACTGTTTGAGGCCAAAGGATACAAGAGCATGGTGTTACCCGTAAGCCATGCCTTCCACACCGCCATTGTCGCCCCGGCCAGCGAACCACTCGGCCGTGTCCTCAATCGCCTTTCCATCAAACCGCCCCAACTGCCATTAGTCGCCAACGTCACAGGCAATCTTTATCCAACCAGGGTGAACGAAATCAAAGACCTCCTTCAGAAACAGGTCGCTTCCCCGGTGCAGTGGGTGAAGGGGTTAGAGACACTCTACAACAACGGAGTGCGGACTTTTATCGAAGTTGGGCCGAAACGGGCCTTACGCGGCTTTGCCAACGAGGTCTTCAAGAACAAAAGCGACATCCTAGCCCTGATTACCAATCATCCCAAGACGGGCGCTATACCGACTTTTAACCAGGCTTTATGCGGCCTCTATGCGGCCGGTTTTGGCGGCATTATTACGTCGGAAACGATGGCGCCTCTTATGAATATGAATCGCGCAGAGACGCAGAGGCGCAAAGAGATAGAGACGGAGTTAATCATGAAATCACAAAATGGCGCGACAGCAGCGCCGTATCAAATAGCAAATCAATTCCCGGTTCAGGCGGCTCCGGCTGTTCAAACCGCGAACGGCCGACTTCCCGAAGACCGCAACAATCCGCCCCTGGGATCGGTTATTATCAGCGGCACCGGCTTGGGGCTGCCAGGCGCAGAAAAAGCGGTTATGGATCCCGAAAACGCCATGCGGATTTTGCGGGGCGAGCAATTTGTGGACCTCATTCCCGAACGGTTCCGCCGCCGTATGGTCGATAAGCATATCATGCGCCTGATCAAAGGGGAGGATGGCAGCGGCCGTTTTGAGACCATTGATGCTCCTGAGGAAGTCATCAAGCTTGCCGGACGGCCGGGTTCCTTTGACCTGACCGAAGAGTATGGCGTTCCGGCCAAGCTGGTCGAAGCCCTGGATATTACGACCCAATTCGCCATGGCTGCTGGTCTGGATGCTCTGCGCGAAGCTGGCATCCCCCTGGTCATGACCTATAAGAAAACGACCACCGGCAAATATCTGCCGCTGGAATGGAAACTGCCCTTGGCCCTGCGGGACGAGACAGGCGTCATATTCGCCAGCGCTTTCCCCGGCGGCGACCGTTTCGCCGACGAGTTCAGCCGTTATTATCGCTATCAGAACCGACGTGAGCAGTTGGAGATGCTCGAAGATTTCCGCCGCTATACGGCCGACCCCAACACACTCTCCGAAATCGGCCGTCGAACGGCCGAACTGCGAGAAGCGCTGGAACGGGAGCCATACGAGTTTGACCGCCGCTTCCTGTTCCGCATTCTGGCTATGGGCCACAGCCAGTTCGCCCAATACGTCGGCGCTCGCGGCCCCAATACCCAGGTCAACTCTGCCTGCGCCAGCACCGCTCAGGCCATCGCCATTGCGGAGGATTGGATCCGTTCCGGCCGCTGCCGTCGGGTAGTTGTTATCGCTGCCGACGACGTCACTGGCGACAATCTGATGGAATGGGTCGGGGCCGGGTTCCTGGCTGTCGGGGCTGTTACTACCAACGACCGTCTGGAAGAAGCCGCTTTGCCCTTTGACCGCCGCCGTCATGGAACCATTATGGGCATGGGAGCCTGCGCCCTGGTCGTCGAGAGTGAAGACGCCGTTCAAGAACGGGGTATGAGGGGCATTGTTGAACTGCTCGCCAGTGAGACTAACAACAGCGCCTTTCACGGAACCCGTTTGGATGTCGAACATATCGCCCAGGTGATGAATAACCTGATAACGTCTGCCGAACGCCGGTTCGGCCTAAACCGCTATGCAATAGCCCCCCAGACCGTTTTTATGTCCCACGAAACATACACTCCGGCCAGGGGCGGCAGCGCCGCAGCCGAAGTCGTCGCCCTGCGGGAAACGTTCGGTGAGGCAGCCCAAGAAATAATCGTCAGCAACACCAAAGGCTTCACCGGCCATCCGATGGGCGTCGGCATTGAAGATGTTATCGCCGTCAAAATTCTGGAACATGGCATCGTGCCGCCCGTTCCCAATTTCAAGGAGGTTGATCCCGATCTAGGCCCGCTCAATCTCAGTCGCGGCGGCCGTTATCCGGTCCAATACGCCATCCATCTGGCAGCCGGTTTCGGTTCTCAAATCTCCCTGACCCTTACCCGGCGCATTCCCGGCGGGCCGAACCGGGTTGATAACCGGCAGCAATACGACCGCTGGTTGTCCGACGTCAGCGGCTATGATCGGCCAGAGACGGAGATAGTCAAGCGGGTGCTGCGCATCAAGGAACAGGGCAATCCACCCCGCGTCCCTATCGCCAACGCCTGGCAGTACGGAACCGGCCCTATGATTCGTACCCAGGCCGACGGCATGGCCGCCCTGCCTGCTTACCGGCCCGCGCCGATGCCTGTTCCAGCCACAATGCCTGAACCACAGCCCGCCGTTGTGGAAACTCGACCGCAGCCCGTTAAGATCGTAAGAGTCGAACCTGTAACCCCACCACAACCCGTAACGGCCGAAGCCACGCCCCTGTCGGAACAATCCAAAGTAGAACCGGTCCCGGTCACTGTAGAAGCCCCAGATTCCATCACCGCCAAAGTCCTGGCTATCGTCGCGGAACAGACCGGCTACCCAGAGGATATGCTTGACCTCGATTTGGACCTCGAAGCCGACCTGGGTATCGACACTGTCAAACAGGCTGAAACTTTTGCCGCCATTCGTAAGGAGTTTGATATTCCTCGCCGCGAGGATTTGAGTCTGCGGGATTACAATACCCTGGAAAGGGTTATCGGTTTTGTGGAGGAAATGCGGCCGGATTTGAAGTCGGCCGTCCTCCCCGCCCCAGTTACACCGCCAGTCGAAACACTGCCAATAGTCGAACACATGGTTGCTGCCCCGCCACAAACCACATCAAATGGCGCTGACCTAGTTGTCAGCAAAGTCCTGGCTATCGTCGCGGAACAGACCGGCTACCCAGAGGATATGCTTGACCTCGATTTGGACCTCGAAGCCGACCTGGGTATCGACACTGTCAAACAGGCTGAAACTTTTGCCGCCATTCGCAAGGAGTTTGATATTCCTCGCCGTGAGGATTTGAGTCTGCGGGATTATAATACCCTGGAAAGGGTCATCGGTTTTGTGAAGGAGATGCGGCCGGATTTTTTTAACGGCGCAGCGGTGGCAGAGCAGACGGCAGAAACAAGTACCGTCCCGGCTTTTGCCCCGGCTGCGCCTATGACCTATACCCTGGCTGGCGCTGACGCTATGCCCCGCCGCATTCCCGTCCCAACCTTACGTCCGGTCGAACCCTGGTACAAACCGACCGGCGTCACCCTTGATGAAAACAGCCGCGTCATCGTCGCCCTTGATGACAGTGGCGTGGGGCAGGCGCTTTGTGGGCGGTTGGAGAAACTGGGGACGGCCGTCTTGACCCTGGATGTGTCTCTACCCAAAGAAGCGCTCGATGCCCAACTCAAAAACTGGCTGTCCACCGGCCCTATCCAGGGCGTCTATTGGCTGCCTGCCCTGGAACCAGAACCGCCGCTAGAGGAAATGACTCTCGAAAGCTGGCGCGAACTAACCCGGCAGCGAGTCAAAAACCTCTTCCTGACCATGCAAGCAGTCTATGGACAGGTGAATGGTCGGGATAACTTCCTGGTCTCCGCTACCCGTCTCGGCGGCCTGCACGGCTACGGCCCTGCCCCGGCCGAATCCCCTCTAGGCGGTGGCGTTACCGGATTCACGAAAGCCTATAAGCGGGAACGGCCGCAAACGTTGGTCAAAGCGGTCGATTTCGCCAACAGCCGCAAAACGGCCGCATTGGCCGACCACCTCATCTGGGAAACCCTGACCGACCCCGGCGTGATCGAAGTAGGCTATTGGCAGCAAGATCGCTATGCCATTGCCTTTGAGGAAGCACCTGCTGATTATGAAGAACCGGGTCTGACTCTGGATGAACATACCGTTTTCGTCGTTACCGGTGCGGCAGGCAGCATCACCAGCGCCATCACGGCCGACCTGGCCGCTGCCTCCGGCGGAACCTTTTACCTGCTTGACCTGGTCGAAGCCCCTAACCCGGCCGATCCCAACATCGCCCTCTTTCGTAGTGACAAGGAAGGGTTGAAGCAAGCGTTAATTGCAAAGGTTAAGGCAGACGGCGAACGGCCGACTCCGGCCATCATTGAACGCCAGATTGCGGCCGTCGAACGACAGGACTGCGCTCTCAAAGCCATCGAGGCGGTTGAGGCGGCGGGTGGTACAGCCCATTACCACAGCCTGAACCTGTTGGATGGAGCGGCCGTCAAAGCTGTTATAGACGAAATTCGAGAGCGTGAAGGGCGCATAGATATCCTCATTCACGCCGGTGGCATCGAAATCAGCCGTTCCCTGGCTGACAAAGATTACGGGCAGTTCAGCCTCGTCTTCGACATCAAGGCCGATGGCTTTTTCAACCTACTTAATGCGGCCGCCGGACTGCCCATCGGTGCGACGGTAGTCTTTAGCTCGGTTGCCGGCCGTTTCGGTAACAGCGGCCAGACTGACTACAGCGCGGTCAACGACCTGCTCTGCAAGTTGACCAGCAATCTCAGCCACTGGCGGCCGGATACCCGTGCTATTGCTATTGACTGGACTGCCTGGGCCGAAATTGGCATGGCAACTCGTGGCTCCATTCCCAAAATTATGGAAATGGCTGGGATTGATATGCTGCCGCCAACGGCCGGAATTCCAACCGTCCGTCGGGAGTTAGTTTGCAGCAATGCGGCCCGTGAAATTGTTGTGGGCGGCGCATTGGGCATTCTGACCGAAGAATGGGATGAGAGCGGCGGCGTGGATATTACTCAAATAAACGCCTGGCTGGCCGGCCAGGAACCAAGCACCCTGATGCTGGGCGAAGTTAAAGCCTTCAGTCTCTTGGACGGCGTCGAAATCCAGACTACCTTTGACCCTAACGAGCAGCCTTTCCTCCACGATCATGCTATGGACGGCACGCCACTCCTGCCGGGCGTTATGGGGACGGAAACTTTTGCCGAACTGGCCCAGGCGTTTGCACCGGGTTATCGTGTTTCGGCCGTCACTAACGTCCAGTTTCACAAAGCTTTCAAATTCTACAAAATGGAACCACAGACCATGGTTCTAAATGTTACTATTCGGCCGCTCCGGTCTGGCGAGTTAGGCGCTCATACCACCCTTCGCTCCCGCCGCCAGTTGGCAACATCCGACCGGCCCCAGGAGAAGCTGCACTTTTCGGCCGATGTCTTGCTGACGGCCGAACCGCCTGAAGCGCTGACCATTCCTTTTACTCCCCCAACGGCCGAAAACATGCCCTTTACGACTGAAGCCATCTACAAAATCTATTTTCACGGCCCGGCTTACAAAGTGCTGGAACGGGTCCAGGTCAATGAGGATAAAGCCATTGGTTTGATGGCCGCTTCCTTGCCCCCGAATACTAACCCGGCCGATGTCGTTGCCCTGATGGCTCCTCGGCTCATCGAACTCTGCTTCCAAACGGCAGGTGTGTGGGATATTTATACCAATAACACCCTGGCTCTCCCCCTCTCAATTGAACGAGTGGCAACTTACCGCCAGTTGAACGCGGTCGAAGGACGATTGTATGGCATTGTAACGGCCGTTGCCGATGGCGCATCCTATAATGCACAAGTGGTTGATGAAGCAGGAAATGTCTATGTTGTACTGACCGGTTATCGGACCGTCCAACTACCCGGCCGGGTCGAAATTAATTAGCCCGGTTATGACTCTGAAGAATATAAATGGAACTTTTTGTAACGAATGTTGTACACACTTGTTATTGACCGTAATGATACTCCCGAACTGATCGGCGACACGCCACCTGATGGGCTGCTAACGACCGAAGAAACAACCGTCTACCAGACCCTCAAAACCGAAAAACGTCGCCGGGACTGGCTGCACGGCCGTTATACGGCTAAACATTTGATACAGCGGGTGTTCCAGAAGGAAAGAAATCTCCACCTGGACTATCACGACTTTGCGGTTCTGAGGAAGGAAAATGGAGCACCCGCTGTAACATGGTTTGATGGAATCGGCCGTCCCCCGGTCACGCTTTCCATCAGCCATACCTCAGGAGTGGCTTTTTGCGCCCTCCGGCTGGATGAAGCCGGTTATCTGGGCTGTGATGTTGAACAGACAGCGCCCCGCTCCGCTCTTTTTATCGCTGATTATTTCACACCTGCCGAGCAAGACCTGGTAGAGCAAACACCTGCTTCTCAACGAGACATCCTTATCAATGCCATTTGGAGTGGTAAAGAGTCGGCGCTGAAGGCATTAGAACTAGGCTTGCAGGTGGACACCCGTGCCGTTACCTGCTTGCCGGAAACCGGTCGGGAACCATATAGGCAGCCGCTTATAATTACACTGGACCTGGCCCGCATTTCTGATCCGGTTCAGACGTTCGCGGGACGATGGCAGGCGCTGGGGCAATTTGTGTTTACAGTGGTGGCCCCAACGGCCGTTTTGGCCACAGATACTACCTGGGAAATGGAGAATTGGATTCATGATAAAACAGATGGATGATTACCTGGTCGATTTGCGCAACCGAAAAGCGATCTCAGCCGGAACAGAAAAAGAGGCTGTCGCCCAACACAGCAAAGGCCGTCTCACCGCCCGCGAGCGCATCGAACTGCTCTTTGACCGCGACACCTTCACTGAACTAGATACCCTGGTCACACCCCGTTACGAAAGCTACATGGGCGGCAAAAGCTCTCGCTATGGCGACGGCGTTATCACCGGCTTCGGGTTGGTGAACGGCCGTCAGGTCTTCGCTGCCTCTCAGGATGCGGCCGTTATGGGCGGCTCTCTGGGCGAAATGCACGCGAATAAAATCGAAAAGGCAATGCGCATGGCCCTAACTTATGGCTGCCCCTTTATAGCCATAAACGACTCTGGCGGGGCGCGTATCCAGGAAGGAGTAGACAGCCTCATCGGCTATGCCAAAATCTTTGACGCCAACTGCGAAGCCTCCGGAGTCATCCCCCAACTTTCAGTCATTATGGGGCCATGCGCCGGCGGTGCGGTCTACTCGCCTGCCTTGACTGATTTCGTCTTCATGACCGAAAACAGCTATATGTTCATCACCGGGCCTCAGGTGGTGAAAGCGGTCATGCAGGAAGATGTGACCTTTGAGGAACTGGGCGGCGGGCGTATTCACAGCCAGGAAAGTGGCGTCTGTCATTTTCTAGCAGGCGATGACCGCGAATGTCTGGGTCAGGTTCGGGCGCTGCTCAGTTATTTGCCCAGCAACAACCAGGAAGACCCGCCTTATATACGGCCGTTCGACAACCCTGACCGAAGCTGCCCCGAACTCGAACACCTGGTTCCAACCGACCCTCATAAACCCTACGATGTCCGTCGGGTTATCGCGGCCATTGTGGACGACGCCACATTTCTGGAAGTTCATCAGCTTTGGGCGCAAAACATCGTTGTTGGCTTTGCCCGGCTTAACGGCTACGTTGTCGGCATTGTTGCCAACCAGCCAATAGTGCTGGCCGGCTGCATTGACATCAAAGCCTCCATCAAAGCCTGCCATTTCATCCGCACCTGCGATGCCTTTAACATCCCCATTATTACTCTCCAAGATGTCCCTGGCTTCCTGCCTGGAAAAGACCAAGAGTATGGCGCTATTATTCGCAACGGCGCTCGAATGATTTATGCCTACAGCGAAGCCACCGTACCCAAGTTGATGATTATTTTAAGAAAGAGCTACGGCGGCGCTTACTGCGTGATGAGCAGCAAAGGGCTGCGCGGCGACCTGCTCTATGCCTGGCCTAACGCCGAAATCGCCGTTATGGGCGCAGAAGGAGCAGTCAACATCATCTTCCGCCGCGAGATGGCCGCTGCCGGTGACCCCGACGCCCGACGCCGAGAACTGGTGGGCGATTACGAATGCAAATTTAACAATCCCTACCTGGCGGCCGCCAGAGGCATGCTTGATGACATCATCGAACCGCGAAATTCTCGGCGGGTTCTCATCAAGTCGCTCGAACTGACCCTTTCCAAGCGGGAACGGCATATTCCCAAAAAACACGGCATTTCACCTATGTAAATGAAAGCCGTAGATGACAGAAATTTGCAGCAAATACCCCAAGGAGAGTTAATGTTTCGCAAAATTTTAATTGCCAATCGTGGAGAAATCGCCCTCAGGATCATTCGTACCTGCCGGGAAATGGGCATCTCGACCCTGACTCTCTACGAGCCATCCGACAAAGATTCGCTCCACGTTCGTCTGGCCGATGAATGTGTCCAACTGGACAGTCCAGCCGATTACTTCGACATAGGTAAGATAATTCACATTGCTAGAGACAAAGAGGCTGACGCCATCCATCCTGGCTATGGCTTCCTGGCGGAACGGTCGGATTTTATCCAGGCCTGCGACGAAGCCAATCTGGCCTTTATCGGCCCACCAGCCGAGCAAATGGCCCGCATTGAAGACAAAATCGAGACGCTGCGTACTATCCAGGCTGCCGGTTTTCCGACTGTTACTCATTCCAACCGTTCCTTTGGCCCCGATGAATACGAAGCCCTTGAAGAAGAAGCGGCCGTTATCGAATTTCCGCTGATCATTAAATCCAGCCGGGGCGGCCGGGGTCGGGGTGAGCGGTTGGTCACAAGGCCGGAAAAACTGGCTCAAGCGGTCCGCCGCGCCCAGGCGGAGTCCCAGGCGGTCTATGGCAGCCGACAGCTTTACCTCGAAAGAGCCATCTTGCCCGCCCATCAAATAGGCGTTCAAATATTGGCCGACCAGAACGGCCGAATCATCCATCTTGGCGAACGGGAAGGTTCCATCCTGGCTGGCAACCAGAAAATCATTGAGGAGTCGCCCGCGCCTGGGCTGACTATGGAAAGCCGCCAGGCGTTGTGGATGGCAGCGATCAATATCGCCCGTCTAATCAACTTCCAGAACGCCGGTACGGTCGAATTCCTGGTAGATGAAGACGGCCGATACTACTTCTCCGAAATCAAGGCCCGCCTCCAGGCCGACCACACCCTGACTGAGATGAGAACCGGTATTGATCTTGTTCGGGAACAGCTACGAATCGCCGCTGCCGAGCCGGTAATCGAACAGGCAAACGTTACCTTTTCCGGCTGGGCGATGCTTGCCCGGATACGGGCTGAGAAATCCTGGGATCGTTTCATGCCCTGTCCCGGTCGGCTCACTCAGGTTCGTTTTCCCGGTGGTCACGGCATTCGCATTGACAGTCATGCTGCCGACCGTTTTTACCTTTCGGCGGCTTACGACCCTTTGATTGCCAAAATAACTGTCTGCTCCCCGGAACGGGTTAGCAGCATCAACCGCTTACGTAGCGCTCTCGAAGAATGCCGACTCGTTGGAACGGACACCAACCTGTCTCTATTATTGTGGGCGCTTCAAACTGAAGCCTTCACGGCGGGCAGGGCTGATACAGAATTGCTTGCCCACCGTGTTGACTATCTCTTGCCATCGGATGTAAACACTTTATCCTCCCGGCAGCTGCAAGAGCTGGCAGTAACGGCTGCATTCCTATATCTCCATCGTACCCGACAAATCGCCCACCAGGAAACCCCACCCCCATTTACCACCGGCTGGCACCAAAGCAGCCGCTTTGGAGGAGTAAAATGACTAAACTAGCCATTGCCCTCAACAACCAAACCGTTGAAGTAAGACTAGACTGGATTCCACAGGATGGAAACCAATTAACCGCCGAGGTAGGCGGTCGCCAGATACCAGTTACTCTCGTTGAGACGGAAGCTGGCTGGGATGGGCTGGATTGGATTATTGTAGACGGCCGTCCAATAGAACTAACATATGATCCCTGCCTGCGTTGGATTTGCGCCAGTGGCTATACCTATCCCCTTGAAATCCGCGACCTTGAAGCCACTGATGCCTGGCCTTGCGGGGGAGACGGCCGCGTCAAAGCCCCTATACCCGGCCTTATTACGACGATTTTTGTTGAAGAGGGTCAGGAGGTGCTGGGCGGTCAACCACTGATGGTTCTGGAGGCTATGAAGATGGAAAATGAAATTCGTGCCTCTATGTCCGGTGTCGTTGAGAGGATTAACGTTTCGCCCGGTCAAAGCGTTGCCAAACAGGATCTGCTTGTCAAAATTGCTGAATGAGGTAAAGACAGAACGAAGCAGGAAGCGGTGGAATAACATCATCCACAATCAGGAATTTGGTAATTGGCGGGCGTGTCAGAATGTTAACACGCCCGCCAATTAATTGAGATTCATCTACGGTTTAAAGATAATCGGGAAGTAAGATGTTTCGGCCACGACAACGGTGACAGTAAAGCTGCCGACTGTGGTTGTGTTACCGGCTGCGTCAATGGCCTGTACCCACATGGTATAGGTGCCGGGTGTCGTCCAGGCGGCCGAGAAAGACCAGGCATTCCCGGCAACTGATGCCGATAGTCGTTGTCTTGGACCACTTGGCGGGTCAACCAGGACGTTGACAACAGAGTGGCTGCCATCGGACACGGTACCGCTCAAAACAAGATGGGATCCGATTCCCGGAATCTGATCCGCCACCTGGACAACGACCAGGTCAGGCGGTGTGTTATCCATTGAGTACGTAACCGTTATAGTTTCCGAGCGATTACCGGCCAGGTCTTCGCCATATACCGTAACGGTTTGCTCTTGTCCATCTACCTCAAAGTCACTTGGCGGGAGCAGATATGTGGACCAGATTCCGTCCTCTGCCAACGCGCCAGGCGGTGTATTGATACTAGGATTAACAACATGAACCGAGCATTCGTTATCTTCCAGACAAACGTGAATGGTGCCGATGCCCCGATCATCAACCATACCGCCGCTCAGATTATGAATGCCAACCCCAAATGTCCGGTTTTCGAAATCAACGGTCAAAGTTGGGGGTGTCGAATCTACTTCCAGCTCGATCCAACTGCTCCATTCGCTTTCCTGGTTAAAGATATCTACCGCCTGCGCCCTTAACTGGAAGACGGTTCCATCAACAACATGACCGGTATCCCAATTACACGCCCAACGGCCGTCTTGCGGAGTTGCATCAACACACATAAGCGTCTCGAGGGTCCCATCCCCTTTCAAAACTTCCACATTGACCATCGGAATTGGCGATTCATCAACGGCCATCCCGCGAACTGTCACGGTTCCGGGCTGGATAACAAAGTCTGGAGCGGTAATAGCGACATCAGAGGGAGGCTGGACATCCACCCGATGGTCGCTCCACATCCACTCCAGCGGAGCAGAAGACCATGAGCCTCCGTTCGGGTTCTCAGGATGTTGTTCATCATAAACAAATGCATCCAATGCCGCCCATGCCTGCTCCTCAGTGTTCACCCCGGTCGGGTCAACGACGGCCGTTACCTGAACGTCGCCGCTCTCGCCAGGTTGGATGTCGCCTAATTCAAGCGTGCTGTCACCGATTAACTGAAGGCTGAACCAGTCTTCCAATTCAACGGTCACTTCATTGGCCGTTTCCGTACCCAGATTCTCATAGTGGATGGTGTAGGTTACGGTCTGTCCCGGCCCAAGCGGTGGGTGATCGGTGTCCTGATGTGTAAATAACTGGCTTGGTACAATTGGCACATCGCCAAAGCCGAACAACAGCGACCACAACCAGGCCAACTCGTCGTTCATAAAGCTGTAAGTTGTGCCAACCGGCTCGGCCGAAATCGAGAATTGCAGATCGCTGTCAGCGAAGGGGCCACCGGTCGGGCCGGAGCCATCGCCACTTAAACGGCCGTTGCCACACTGCCCGTCTGCCAGGCTGTTCCAGAAGTAAGCCCGTACCAGGGGGAAGGTATGTTCGTCGGTCAGCCCGGCCACTGGATTAACCACTCTGGCGCTGTTGACCGGGTTACGTACCGGCATCGTTGACCAGAGTTGGAGGGCGTCTTCTTCCGTCGCCACTGCCAGCAGGCCAAGCGCGGCCGTGTTGGGATCCGCAATGCCTATCTCGTTGAAGGGCAGTCTCAGGTCGGTGCTGTCCACGTTGAGGTCAAGGTGATAATAATCCGCACCTAGCGCTTGTTGAACAACCCAGTCGTAGCCCTGCCAGATATACAGTGTCGCCTGACCGCTGTCCTCAACCCAGACCATATAATCAGCGCCCATCGCCGACAGGCTGGATTCAGAACCGATGGTGGATTGAGCCGATTCCTGACGCGATCCCGTACCAGAGAAGATCGGTTCGGGGAAGTTACCCGGCAAGTAGATGGCAGTCCCGGCGTCATCAGGGTAAGGATTGTACAGCCTATCAGAGCCACCAGGGCGGGTGTCAAGGTAGACAAAGAGGTCGCCATCATAATTCCAGTTGGCTCCCTGCCAGTTGAGACGCAGCGCCGCCCCATCCCAGGTAACATAGAACTGCTGCTCTGCATCACCATACGTGCCGGGGTGAGTCTGGGCCAGCCGTCGGTCTACCCCTTCAATGGTGCAGATGTCGTTTGCCCAGCCACGATAGTCCAGGTCGCTGGCGATATCCGGGGTTAGCAAGCTATCAATGTAAATAGGCCCAACTGTTTGGGTTGTGATGTTACCGACCCCATCAACCAGTTGAACATGAGCGTACCAGGTTTCTGCTTCGCCGACCGCCTGCGTGTGGGTGCCTGCGCCGGGATAGGAAGTTAATTCGGCCGCAATCGGTGTCTTGCTCTGGCTCCAACCGACGCGGTGGGCGGCAATGCCACTGCCATCATTGGCGGCCGTCCAGCTAACGACCAGTGAAGCGGCATCCGTCAGGGTGTCACCCGTCGAGATGGGCCGCATCTGACCACCAGTATCCTCATACACCAGGGTGATAGTTACCATTTGTGGCGGCGTGATGTCAATAAACATGTTTTCTGTGTCCACCGCCGTCTGTCCGGCCAGGTCAGTGGCGCGAGCGCTGATGTTAATATTCTCGCCGTCGAGTGAGTCATTCAAGAGCCAGACCAAATGCCAGTCGCCGTTCTCGGCCACAACGGCCTGCTGCCAGGGGCCGCCGTCAATGCTGACTTCGACCTCGTAGACACCGACGGCGTCAAACACAGTGCCACTAAGCAGGACCACTTCTTCACCAACCTGGTGGGTAGTGGTCAGGACAGGCGGGTTAATGTCTATCGTTGGGAATTCGGTGTCTACGTAGACAGTGGTTGTAAAGAGTCCTGCGGCCGTACTGCCACCCCAATCCTTGAGACTGTTTTCAAACGTGTAAGCACCTTGACCGGGTGGCGTCCAGGCGAAGCTCCAGAGAGTATTGGTAATGGTTGGGCTAACAGGCCAACTCTGATTATATGCACCGGCTCCGTTAACGGTGACAGTTAAGTTTTGTACGCCGCTGTCCGCAGCGGCAATACCAGTAATAGTCACCGGTGCTGTTGAGGTAAGAATGGTTCCCTGAGTGGGTGTTAAGATACCCGAACCCAATATTGCGACTGTATTGTCCTTGTCGGCAAACCTGGGATTGGATGATTCACTTTCAGTTGGAGCAACAGAACCGATGGCATCGGTAGTACAGTGACCGTATGTATCGCAGGCTTGCACAAGCATATCCGAAGGTTTGTTACCAGTGTAACCTATCGAAACTTTCATCTTATAGAGGCGGTATGTATCGGTGAATGTAGCCGCATACCACAAGTCTACTGAGCTGTAAGCAGTAAGGTCCGAATTAGTGGGAAAGAACATAGGAATTGTATCGGGCGGTACCACCTGGCAGGATGTAGCTTTATCCAGGTTGAAGTCGTGAGCGGCACAGGTGTAGGTCGTGTAGTTTAGGATGTTAATATAACTTCTCTGAAAATTCACGTTCGGCGGCTTGGTATCAATTTCTCCGCGCCACATACGCTGACTGTCTGTCTGAGTGACATTGCTCAGAACATCAGTGGCGCGAACGTTAATCTGATAGATGCCTTCCAGGCCGTCCGTGCCTTCCGAAATTGTATAGCTCCAGGTCGGGTTCAGAACGGTATTATCAAAGGCAACTGGTAGCCAAGTCGTTTGTCCATAGTCATACAGATCCTTAACTTCATAATCGGCCAGAGCGCGGTCGTGGATTATTAATTCATCGAGAATCCCTTTGAAATGGTTCGCACCATTGCCACGCATACCCAGGAACAGGTCTGAGGAATTGGTTGTGTTTCCGGTGGTTGTATCCGTTGTCGTTCCGTCTAGCTTACCGTCAATGTATAGATAGAGCGTGTCTCCGCTCTTGACAAAGGCAACGTGGTGGAACTGACCATCATTAAGAACCGTGCTGGAATCAATCGCAGGGTTGTTTTGACCATCATACCGGGCAGCTATTATCTGGCCGGTGGTGTTTTTGTAACGGATAACATACGGATAACCGCCACTCCCTGACCATTTTTCAACAATATCATTGTCAAGGTGGGTCGTGGTCGGTTGGGTAGGATCCGCATAGACCCACAAGGCAACCGTGAAATCATCATCTGTTCCAAAGTCAATACTGTCATTGTCAGCAATCGAAGCATGGTGGTTAATTCCGTCAAACTGGACTGCCAGATCGCGTTGACCAGCCTGCCCTACCATCGGGCAGGTACCGCTGTTACAGTTCGCCGGGTTGTTCGACCCTGACCTGTCGGCAAAGTACTGGGTTTGCGCCTGGTTCTCATCAAAAGTCAGGTGCAGAACAGATTCGGACAACGCGCCGATGTTGCTGCCCGGCGTAAAGCCAATTTCCACAGAGTCAATATAGGTCGCATCCAGAATCTGGCCGGTAATAGTTAGAGAGGTTGTAATGGCAGTGGTCGGTAAATCGGTGTTTAATACCGGAATAGGCGGGTCTACATCCAGCGTCAATTGCTCAGTGACGTAATTCGACTCTGGGGTCACATTACCTACCGAATCTGTAGCCCGCACGGTCACGGTATAAACGCCGGTGGGGTCACTGACATCCGTATTGCCTGTGCCAACCTGTGGCAGGATGTAATCAACGTCCCACACTCCGACGTCCAGTGTCGCCGTTTGCCAACCATTCCCAACGACATTTGGCCCGCCCTGCATTAATACCTCTACCGAGATCAGACCACTCCCGGCCTGAGTACCGACTGTTCCATCGGCCGCTGTGCCGCCCAAAGAAACCAGCCACCGGCCCTGATCATCGAGAAATGGTCGAATAGGCCCTTGGGTCGAGATGTCAACATTCGGGGCGCTGTCGTCCACAATAAATTCGATGCTTGATGTATTACCGGTATGGCCGACGGTATCAGTAGCGCGAGCACCAATGCTATGAAGGCCGTTGCCCAGTGTTCCAGCCGGAATTGTATAGCTCCAGGATTCAGTACCGGAAGCCGACTGCCAGGCTCCGCCGTCAATTTGCACCTCAACGGCCGTAACATACGAAGTCGGGTCGCTGGCTGAACCGGAAATCTGCAAAGCACTCAATCCGGTGACATATTCGTCCGCAGATGGGGACAAAACAAGAGCGGTCGGAAGGTCCCCATCAATCCCAATCGTCCGGGTTACAACTTGCGCATCTGTGCCGGCATCCGTCGCAGTTTCCCGAATGATAAGATCATCAGTTTCTAAATTTGAGCCATCTTGAACCGGCACGATGGCATGTAAGACCGATTCATCCTCTACTTTGACCTTTTGATAAAGTTCCAGGATTTGATCTTCTGTAAGTGGCTCCGTCCAAATGGCAATCTCGTCCAGAGTTCCGTCAAAGTTGCCACCGCTTGGAATACCCTTTCCAATGTAAGTCTCGCCGAAGCCACTGTAACTTCCCGGCGTACTCTGGAAGCCAACTTGCACGCCATCATAGTAGAGGGCAATAGCGCCAAAGGAATAGACAACACAGGCAACATGGTGCCAGTTGCCATCACCCGCAACTGCATAGGTGAGCTTAACGCCCCAGATTGAACAGACCAGGTCTGAGGATTCAAAACCCATAAAGACGCCCTCACCGCCCGTGTCGGTTCCTTGACTGATGATGTAGTCATTGCTTCCGGTTGTGTCCCTTTTAGCCCATCCAGAAAGGGTGAAGTCGGAATTTGTAAGCGGAACGCTCCCGCCGTCGCTTTGAATCTGGACGACAACGTTGTCCAATCCCCATTTTTCCTGACCGGAATCGGAGGCTAACCCTTCAAAGAATAGTTCCAGGGAATTGGCCGTGTGGCTATCGAGGGTATATTCAATGTGATAGACGGAAGTATCGGAAAAGCCGGAGGCAGATAACGAGTCGCCCGTTGAATCATATTTCGGTGAATGCAAGGCGGAAAAGACGTGCAGAGAGGAGACGGTATCATTGGTGGGAATATTGTTGTTGTTCCGCTTGGGGTCGATTATCCAGCTTGTACCACCGTAGTTGGTGCCATCGTACAGAATAGAGGCCGAGTCTACGTAAGCCAGGAAAGCGCTGGCCTGGTTGCTGCCGATAGGATTATTACCCAAATCGGGATCGGAGGAGGTAAAGACCTCTGTTACTCCGGTGTAATCTGAGTTCTGGAAAAGAGTGATGCCGCCGATACCCAAGTCGTCCCAGGCAGGATAGCTTTGATAATTAGGAGAAGTATTTGACTGGTTAGAGAATGTGGATCGAAGGAGAGTAGTGCTGTCATGGCCATATTCCCAGGAATCCGGCCCTGTATCGGTTCGGTTGCCATCCCAGTCCCCCAACACGTAAAGGTCAAATGCAATCGTGACTGTGTCATGGGTCGGCAGATTCGTCAGATTGAGGGTTACTTCCTGGTTGCCGAAGCTACCCAGATAG
>JBAPRX010000372.1:0-6732 GCA_049281335.1 Promineifilaceae bacterium (SeqCode) | reverse complement strand
TCGCCAAGATTATTCAACACCGGCCCCGGAAGCCCTTCCGACCGGATAAAATTCATGGCCTGAATCGGGAAATGCTGCACCGCCACGCCCAGGCCAAACGACCTGTCATCGTTACGGTAATAGGCATTGGTCACAACGGCCGTGATCATCACCACCATAAATATGGCAGCCAGCCCTGTCACCGTCCAGCCCACCGCCTGTCGAGCCTTCTCAGGAATCACCGGCTGCTCTGCAAATCGGCCGTATTGATAAACGATCATAAACCCGGCCACAAAGCCAAATAACGCCACATTCCGCACCGCCAGCAGCGACAGGTAGAAAAACACCCCCCAGATAACGGCCGAACTCGCCGCCAACCGGCGATAATTCAAGATAAAGCCCAACCCAGATACGCCAATTACAACCAGGTACGACACATAGGGCACATTAAACCCGGCATAAGCAAAGGGGCTGAGAAATTCGGCGATGAGGCTCTTGACCACATGGCCGCTGTTGATCTCCCCAAACAGTTGCAGGGGAAATAATGCCCCCCGCACGAAATATGGATTCACCAGACAGGCTATCGTTACACCGACTGCTGCCGCGAAAACCGGCCGTAATGCCGCCCACGATAACGCCTCCGGATCGGGCGCGAGAAGTCCCTCCAGCAGCTTCGGGGCCACCAACTCAACTATCGCAAACAGCCACAAGAGAACCGGCCCCAGGATAAATAAGGTATGGCTGTTGGTCCAGATTATCTGGAGCAGAGGCAGCGGAACCAACCAGCGGATATTCTTGTCTGTCTTGTAACGGTAAAGGCAAAAAAGAAAAAACGTTACCAGGAGAAACGTAACTAACTCCGGTCGGACAAAAAAGCGGCTCTGCGTCACCGCCAGGGTCAACACCAGCCCCAATAACACCACCCAGCGGTGTACGCCCCGGTAAAATCGGGCCAGCAAGAAAAAGGTCAGCCCCAGAAAGATGAGTTTGACAACGATTAAGGCGTTCAGCCCCAATACCTCAAAAACCAGGTAGGCAAAAACACAGTACAACCAGCGCATCTCCACCCAGGGTAAATTTGAGGCTGTATAGTTAAACGGATCGGTTGTCGGAAATCCATTATGGACAATCCACTCCCCCGTCCGAATTTGCCACCAGACATCATAGGAAACGATCTTGTGCAGGGCAAATACCAGCAAAGCCAGCCCAAACAAGGCCAAAATAGCCCAATCTACTCCCTCCTTCTTTCTAAAAAAGCCACGAATTTTCACGAATTTTCACGAATTAGCTGATGCTTTCGCCATCAACTCAATTAGCCAGTTACCTGATTACCTAAATTCTCAAGCCAATCATCCAACGCATCCTGTAACGATTGGCGCAGGTCGATCTCCGGCTGCCAGCCGGTATCGCGGTGAATCTTGGCATGGCTGCCAACGAGCCGAGGCGTTTCAGACGGCCGCATTCGCTCCGGATCACGAACGATTTCAACCGGCACCGGAACCATCTGAACCATCGTCTCCAAAATCCATTCGATAGAGGTTGGGACACCGGAACAGATAAGGTAGCTTTCTCCCGGTCGGCCGTCTTCCGCCAGCATCGTATAGGCCCGAACCACATCCCGCACATCGGTAAAGTCTCGTTCGGCCGATAAGTTACCCACTGAAATCGTTCCCGGCTGGCCTTTCAACTGAATCGCTGCCAACTGGCTGGCGAAATCCGGTACTACAAAACCCTTCGCCTGACGCGGCCCAATATGGTTAAACGGCCGAGCTTCAATTACCGGCAGTCCATACCGTTCCCAATACAAATGTACCATCAGCCCCGCCGTCCACTTACTGATCCCGTAAGGATGGGCCGGATTCGGTTCGCTGTTTTCCGTAATCGGCAGCATATCCGGGGCGACCTGTCCATAAATTTCGGCGCTGGTGACAACAACCACACGCGGCTTCCCCCAGTTTCGGGCCGCCTCCAATAGATTCGCGGTGCCACCGGCATTAATTGCCAACGTCCTGGCCGGGTCTTCCCAGGACTGGTTGGTCAAGGCCATTCCCGCAAGGTGATAAATCACATCCGGCCTCACTTCCGAAACGGCCGACTTTAACGACGACAGTTCCATTAAGTCGCCCAAAATCGGCCGAAAATTGGGATGGTCTGGAACCGGCTGATGGCTGGACGCCGGATGAACCAGTCCCACCACTTCATTTCCAGCCGCCAACAACCTATCCATTAAGTGAGAACCAGCGAAACCCGTCCCGCCGGTAATGAAAACGCGCATTAAAATTGCCTCCTGGATGCGGTATTATACATGGTGTGTTTTGTACCACGCCAGACGTTGTTATAATCAAGCCCAAGAGATTCGGCAACATGATCCAACAACCATACCACGCTATAGAAGAAATCAACCGCACACTCGAAAAAAGCCTGGGCAGCCAGCTAATCGCCCTATATCTATTTGGCAGTATTGCTAAGGAAAAATACGAGCCTGACCAGTCGGATATTAACCTGCTGGCGGTCGTGGAAGAAGGGACCAGCATCCATGAAATCAGGTCAGCTTTACGGCCGATCTGGCTAAAGGCCGGCGAGATTATTCGCCAGACCCCCCTCATTGCAACCCCTGATGCCTTATCTCGCCATCTGCAAGTAAACCCCGTCTTGGGGAATCATCTCATAGAACACAGCCGCCTTTTATATGGTCAATCGTTAGAACTAGCTGTGTCCCCTGTCTCGACTGCCGAAAGAATCAGTCTCTTGTCAAGAGTTGCGCTCAATGCCTCTACTGTCATCGGCCACCAGCTTCTCACCAAGGATGAAGTTGAAAGCAGCCTCTTGACCCTCTTTCGTCTGGCAAAGTTCCTCGACCTGGATGAGAATGCCCAGACAAACACACCCGTTGAGACATTCGCCGCTGTACAAGGCTTTGCAGCCCGCCTCATAACCGATAATCCCACGCTTCAATGGAGCGCACCACCCCCGGATGGCTCTCCGCCTCTGGTAGACTCCCTGCTTGCCATCTACGAGATGGATGAGCGGGCTATCTTCCTGTTACCTGATTGGCCTGCCGACCAGATCGAGGCTTACATCCGCACCGTTGACTGGACGGCCGTTTCTGAAAGTCTGGCCGGTCAATACAAGGGCTTGCAGTTATCCACCCCGACCCAATTCCGGCTCATCATGGAATACAATCAGGCATCTGACCGCTATTTTCATAATTATGAACACGCCTGGGGACAAGACCCGCTGGAGTCTTTAACCATCTCCCACCGGCAGTTGTATAAGGAGTTGGCTCGCCGCGCCTCCCGGATGGAAATCAGAACCTTCCCTCATGTTTATATCACGGCTGACGGCAGTGACGGGTTCTATAAAGTGATTCACGATTTCCAGAATAAGCTGCTAAATATTCAACTGCGCGAGGAATTAATGGTTCGGATTGATAAACGGCCGCGTGCCATGCCACCCACGCCATTACCAGACCGGACAGCCCCGCCAAACGAAAGGATAGACGCCATTCTCGAACATTTCCACTGGTGGGCCGACCATTACGCCGCCGCCATGCTGCAAGAACTAATATAAACCCTGATGAGATTGGTTCAATCTGCGTGGTTGGGCTGATCTTGAAAACACTTTTGGAGAATCCCAGTTCATGTTCAAAAAACTCCTTCCCCTTTTCCTCCTTCTCATCTTTGCCGCTGCCTGCTCCCAAAAGCCAACACTTGAAGATGCCGTCAGCAACCGCTTCCAGGTTGGCGACGAATGGGCTTATCAAACTCGCCCTGGGGAATCGCTGTCCACCTTTATCGTCACCAAAATAGACAAGGCCACCATAGATGGCGAAGAAAAAACTATCATTCATATCGCCGTCACCAATTTAGCAATAGATCACCCCGAAGGTGGACAGATAACGGCTGTTCCAGAGATGCCATTCACCGAAGAGACGCTGAACTACAGCGCCCTCCAACCCTTTAATGTGGTAGACCCCATTCCCCAGGAATACCTGGATGCTTACCAGGATTGGCGGGAACGGTATCTGAGTGGTGATGCGGCCGTTTTCCAATCCACCATCGCCACTGCTCTGGACAGCCTGGAAACTTCCCTCCAATCCGCTAACCAATAGGAATCTTTTCCGTCGCCTATGGTCAATTAATACACTTCATCGTGTATCCCAATATCGAGAAGCACGATTACCTCTTCTCCAGATTCTTCATCGCGCTCCAAAGAGAAGATTATACGGCAGTCGTATCCACACGAACAAGCCCACAAGCCATACAGCACTCCACTCAATTTATGTGTGCTAAGATTAGCAGCAAACACATCAACTTCCATTCGCTCTAAGGTAGTCTCAATCGCCTGTTGAAGAGGGCGATTCCGCCGAACAAACTTGCGAAATGCACGTCGGAATCTAGGCGTAGAAACAAGCTGTCTCATTCGTCCTCATTATATGAAGAACGAAGTTCAGCAATTACATTCTGAGCAGATTGTGGCCGTAACTCCCCAGCCCGAAACAACCCCAACGACGCTTGAGCTTCGCTGGCAATCTCCCTCCGCCGTTCCTCAATGTGCCGCCGCTGGATAATCTCAAGCAGCATTTCCTGCTGCTCCTGTGGAAGCTGCAAAACCGTCTCTATAGCTTCATTAAGCGTCGTCATTTTCATAATTCTTCCTTTTAATACAATTCAACGCCAATTATAGCACAAACTTTCGATCCCTATTTGAGTGAGTTTCAGACTACCTTGTCCGCTCACGGCTGTTTTTTCCCTGGCGAACGAACAAAACCGCCGCGCCGATCATAACCAGCGCCAGCCCGCAGAATGGTTGGCTTGAATCACTCTCAGGAGCCGGGGGGGATATCGGCGATATGATCTCGGCTGTAGGAACTGCTGCCGCGCCGCTTGTTGGAGAGGCGGTCGTCTCGGCCGTTTCTGTCGGCGGCGGCGGTCCGGTTGGCTGTTCAACGGCGGCGCAGGTTAGTTGTTGAGAAGCGGGCATGAGCGTGCCATCTGGCAGCTCTGTGTTTGGGTTCAGGCCGTCAACCCGTATGGTGTGGGACTCACCATCCCGGAGGGCGATAGGTGTGTCAATACTGAAACCGTGTTGGCCGTTGTCGCCCAATGCCTCGACCAAGTCTTCTCGAAAGATATTGGCTTCTGTGGTGGTAATCAGCGTCTCGGTACCGTCTTCGCCCACGTCGTAGACAGCGACTTCAACTGGCTCGTCGGGCTGGTCGGCATCCCAGGCCCACCCGGCAATTTCACGGCAGCTTGCCAGATCAATGTAGCCAAAGGGCAGGTTGAAATCAACGGGGTGAATGGCGTAGAGGGCGGTCATTGCTTCTTGTACGGTTTCCAGGGTTCCGACGATGGCAAAGCTGCGGTATTCGTAGGTCCCTGCGGGATAGGGGTCTTCCTGGATGACGATGTGCCATTTGTTGGTCTGGTCGTCGGGGAATGGGGAGTCGTAGCTGTAGATGCCGTAGTAAGTCACGCGCTTGGGGCCCGGATAGTAGGCGCCCATTGCGTATTGGCCGTCGGGGGTGGCGATAATCGGTGGATAGGGGCCGTAGCTGTTGTAGGACCAGGGTTCGGTCAAGGGTTCGGTTTCGGGGGAGGTGAGTTGGCCGGTTTGGGGGTTGAAGAAGTAGTGGCTGGTGAAGTCACGGGTCAGATAGCCGGTTGGAAT
This sequence comes from Promineifilaceae bacterium (SeqCode), assembly GCA_049281335.1. Taxonomy (GTDB): domain Bacteria; phylum Chloroflexota; class Anaerolineae; order Promineifilales; family Promineifilaceae; genus JAKEFB01. Next base: position 1,080 of record JBAPRX010000372.1, on the reverse strand, counting down.
CTCAGCCTGCATGAAGTCGTAGTCTGTTGGATTGGTGATTTGGGCGTCGAAGAGGATGACGTTGTCCAGCCCTTCGTAGCCGATTTGGATTGTCTTTTGGAGTTGTTGGTCGGAGAGGAGATCGTCGTTTACGGCCGTTGCTGCGCCACTCTCGCAGAAGCCGCTCTCGCCGGGGGCGAGCCAGTAGGCGAGTTGGGTTGTTGTGGTCAGGGTGTTATCGGCCGATTTGCAGACGGATAGGAGTTCGCTGGTTGAGGTTGGGGACTGGTAATCTGCGGCGGAACCGGGTTCGGTGGGGTTGAGACATTCGCCGTAGTTGTTGAGGGACCAGGCATAGCTGATTTGACGGCCGTGATCCCAGGTGTTGATGAATTCCTTGCCCCGCCAGGTAAGGGAGTCTACGGCCCCGCCGAAGCGGTCGGAGACCCGGATTTGTAGTGGGTCGCCGTCTACCATACCGGAGATGGTTTGGATGTAGCCGGTTCCTGGTTCGATGTCGCAGGTTGGGGGCGGTGTGTTGGGGCTGGCGTGGGTGGGTTTGGTGATGGATAGGGTGAGGAGCAAACAGGTAAGAATGAGCAGGCGGGTTATTTTTTGCATGATTTCCTTCTCAGAAAATAATTAACGCAAAGATACAAAGGCCGCAAAGCCGCAAAGAGTGCGGGGCAAAGACGCAGAGGAACAATGGTAAGAATGAAATTTTCATTCATCGTGTTGAACCTCTGTCATGTTGTCTCCTTTGAAAACAGCCACGAATTAACACAAATTCACACGAATTATGAAAAAATTAGTGAAAATTCGTAATTCGTGGCAAAAAATTAACTGCTTAGTAGATAACCCCATGAAATCCCAGAGACCCGTTTTCATTACACATAGGTATTTAAAGATAGATAAATCGTATTGTTATCGTATCAGATTATTTTGATGGCTGCGAAGCGGATGTGGGTATGTGGATGGGGGGTTTTTGGGGAGTGGAATTTTTTAAGGTGAGCAAGGTGAGGAAGATGGGCAAGGTGAGGGGGTTTGTGAGTGTTTTGTGTTTGCGTATGTTGATTTTTTAGGTGTGGGATGGGGCTGTTG
>JBAPRX010000371.1:0-1758 GCA_049281335.1 Promineifilaceae bacterium (SeqCode) | reverse complement strand
CCTTCGGCCATGCCATTGAGCAGGTCAGCAGCTATCAGGTCAGTCACGGGTATGGGGTGGCAATGGGGCTGGTGGCGGCGGCGCGGTTGTCGGCCGTTCTAGGCCACTGCGATCCCGCCCTCGAAAGCCGCATTGAAACCTTATTGCTCAAACAACAACTCCCGACTCGCATTCCGGCTGACCTCTCCGCCGGCGACATTGTTCAAGCTATGGGCAGCGACAAGAAAAAAGCGGCCGGAAAGATCCACTTTATCCTGATTCGGGATGTGGGGGATGTGTTTATTAGCCGAGATGTGGAGGAGACGGCCGTGTTGGAGACAATCGAAAGCCTACAGGAATAGGGGAATGTAATTGGGTAATTGGATCGGTTAATTACCCAATTACTCAATTACCAATACGGCCACCCCTAATTTTCAAACAGAACCGCCGCAAACGTCGCCACGAAGATGGTAACGCTGATATAGCCGTTGATATTGAAAAAGGCGACCCCCAACTTGCTGAGGTCGTCCGGCCTGACCAGCGAATGTTCATAAATGAGCAGCCCGGCAACGGCCGTAACCCCCAACCAGAACGGCCAGCCTAACCCGCTGGTAATTCCCAACACCACCAGCAGTCCAACCGTTAAAATATGACTCAAGGCCGCAACTTGCAGTCCGCGCTGCACCCCAAAGCGGGCCGGAATAGAATGCAGCCCTTCCTTCTTGTCGAACGCAACATCCTGACAGGCATAAATTACGTCAAAGCCGCCAATCCACAAGGTGACAATTGCCAGCAGCAGCCAGGCGGGCAAATCTTCGGCCGTAAAAACCGATCCCCGCACCGCTACCCAGGCCCCCATCGGAGCCAGTCCATCGGTAAAGCCCAAAATATAGTGGCACAACCAGGTAAAACGCTTGGTGTAGGAATAGCCAACCAGAAAAGCCAGTGCGCCGGGGAAAAGAATCAACGCCAGCGGATCGAGCAGCCAGGAGGCAGCACCTAAAATGACCAGTGAAACGGCCGCATAAAACAAGACCGTATTCGCGTCAATCGCCCCGGCCTGAATCGGCCGTTTTTCCGTGCGTGGATTCCGGGCATCAATCCTGCGGTCAATATAGCGATTGAGGGACATTGCGGCCGTTCGCGCCGCCGCCATCGCCACCGTAATCCAGATAAAGTCCCACCAGTTTGCCGCTTCCCAACTCCCCCAGGCCAGTACCATGCCCAGATAGGCAAAAGGCAGGGCAAAAATCGTATGCTCAAATTTAACCATATTGAGAAAGGTTTTTAGTTTCGCCATAAGAGAATGATAATGCGTAAAGCGTAAAACGTAAAACGTAAAGGGCTGTAAGTCGGAGGCTATATCTTTGCCAGCACCTCTGCCACAAAACCACACAACGCCTCGCCAATCATCCGCTGCCAGAAGGTATCTTGCTCTTCCTTTGTCATTTCTGAAACGTATTTCCCGGATTGGGGATCAATCTGGATCGATTCCAGCGGATAGCCGGGAATCATCGTTTTGCTTGGCTGGGCTACAAAATATCGTGGGGAGGCAATGGTATGTTCAAAAACCTGACCCTTGCCGTCGGCAATACAAACGGCAAATTTCCAGTGTCCGCCAGTCTGTCCTCCTAACTGGTTGATAATAGTAATATAGTGTTCCAATAGCTGCTGGTCGCTGGCCCTGCCATCCACGCCGTCTACTTTGCGGGTATCTATGCCGGGCTGCTCATCGTCTGATAACCCATCCAGATACAGGGCATTGTCAATAGATAGCAC
>JBAPRX010000370.1:0-3072 GCA_049281335.1 Promineifilaceae bacterium (SeqCode) | reverse complement strand
GGTGTAGTCAGCGCCAGCCCAAACTGTGGCGGCAATGTTGCCGTTAGAGGCGGCTAAATAGCCCCTGGATGTAAACCACTGGCTGCTGCTGTTTGGATAGTGGGTAATATCGCCAGTTTTGACCATGTATTCGCTGTGCAACTGGCTGCCTTCAGACCAATCAGTAATTTCGACCACATCCGGTATGCCTACCATCCGGCGGAAGTTGTTAATATAGGCTAACCAGTTCGGTTGGGGAAGAGGTGTGGGTGTTGATGTCGCAGCAGGTGTTTCTGTTGGTGTTGGGGATGGCGGTGTGGTTGCAGTTGGCGGCAGGGTTGCCGTTGGGGTTGCAGTTGGCGGTTCGGTCGTTGGTGGCTGGGGGGTCGCCGTTGGTATCGTGGTTAGTGGTTCGGTCGCTTCTGGCGGCAGGGTTGCTGCTGGCGGTTCGGAAGTATTGGAAGCCTGAGGAATCGGCGTGAACGTTGGGGTTTGGGTGTTGCTTGCGGGGGGTATATCTGTTGGAACGGAGCTGGACTCGACATCGGCCTCTGGCGAATTGACTGATGCAACCTCGGCAACGGCTGTTGACTCTGGTTTTCTGGTGTAAGACAGAATTAGTATGACGCCCAAAACAAGGTTAAGAGCCAGAGAAATATATAGTATCGGCCGTTCTTTTTCTTTCATGCCGGAAACTGGTGATTTGTACAAATACTGGCAGTAGGATGTTGACTACTGGTTGAGACCCACGAACCATATTGTAATACAGAAAATTTTGATTTCAAATCGCTTGTTCAAGCTCCTTGCTCAGGGGGGGTGCGGTTGCTATAATCAAACCCTTGCAAGCCACCCTAGCTCAATTGGCAGAGCATTCGCTTCGTAAGCGAGAGGTTAAGGGTTCAAGTCCCTTGGGTGGCTCTTTCGACTCACTAAGAGCAGAATAGTACCTCAATTACTACCCACTAACGCTCATGGGGAACGACAAACAACTTTAACACTCAGTCTAAGCTGAAAAGGTGATGTGCCGGTGTTTCTTTTGCGGGATAACCAGAAACACTATTGGGAGTATTGCGAATAGACCAGGGATGCCTAATTGTTTCCCTCATAACCTGACCGTTCCTTTATTCCGAGAGGTCCAACGATAAAGATCTAGAGAATGAGTGCCACTGTATGTATATGTATATCGTGGAATCATACTCCAGCCTCGTATGTCATCATTGCCGAGGAGTTTTCTGTTAAGCGGTTGGGAGTGAGGACAATCGCTTTACAATCGGTTTAGGTTTTGAGTTTGTAAAGGTTCAAAATGTCTGACCGAAAAACAAAGTATAAAATAGTCTTACTTGCCGCTGTCGTGCTGGGGATAGCTGGTTGTGTTTGTGTTACCATTATCGGCTTTGTCGTTCTCTCTCAGGTAGTGGTTGCTGATCCCCAGCCGGATTACTACGTCGAATATGTTGTAACAGGTGGTATTTATTCTGCGAGTCTTACATACGAAAATCAAAGTGGAAATACCGAGCAAAGAGATATAATTCAGGGAACGATTATGAATATAACACCCTGGACATTGGGTTTCTCAGCAAATTATGGTGATTTTGTTTATCTATCTGCTCAGAATAACCATAATGACGGCACGATTACTTGTGAGATAAAAGTAAACGGAAAAGTGATAGAATCAGCTACTAGTCAGGGCGCTTATGTTATTGCTACCTGTAGTGGCAGAGTACGATGATTCCTACGGTGCTAATCCGGCATTAAAATCTCACGTTGTAAAACTTTTGTACTGGCTTTGATCGGCGAGCGGGGGGAGGGTCAACGGGTCATTCGAAAGGGTAGTAAAAAGGAAGGTCGCGTCTTTTAAGAGTTGCGCCTTTTTTTATGCCGGTTTGTGCTACAATGAGCCGATGAACAGTTGGAGGAAGGTGTGGGGGACGCCAAGAGGAAGCAGAGCATGTCAAAGAAGCCAATTGTATTTGGCGTGGCCGGAGGGACCGCCTCCGGAAAAACAACGGTAGCTACCACAATCTTAGAAGCGGTTGGGGCATCGAAAGTCGCTTATCTACCCCATGATGCCTATTACCGGGATATGAGTTATTTACCATTGTCTGAACGCGCCCGGCTGAATTATGATCATCCTGATTCACTGGAGACAGAACTACTCATTGAGCATGTCAAGCAGTTGATTGACGGGAATCCGGTGTCGGTTCCAATTTATGACTTTACTCAGCACAGGAGAACGGCCGAGACATTTCTGGTTGAACCCAGCCCAATCATCTTAATAGACGGTATCTTGATATTTACTAACGAGGAACTTCGGGAATTAATGGACATAAAGGTCTATGTAGATACTGATGCTGATGTTCGTTTCATCCGAAGATTGCAGCGAGACATGACGGAACGCGGCCGATCTCTGGAATCGGTCATTGACCAATATATGCGAACGGTACGCCTGATGCACCAGGAGTTTGTCGAACCGAGCAAGCGTTACGCCGACATTATCATTCCCTTTGGCGGTCTCAATCGGGTGGCGACGGAGATGGTTGTGGCTCAGTTGATGGTGATGTTAGCAATGTGAGAATACAGTTTGCCGAAACTATTTTCATCCAACCGTAGGACGAACAAAATAGGACACATCAAAAAGTATCTTCCTCAAAAAATTAATATTGCAGTCTTCATTTTATTTCTTTTTTTAACGATTGTTGCTGCCTGGCCTGTTGTGGCGAACCTTAACAGCGTTATTATTGGCGACGACAACGATGTCTACATCAACCCTTGGGATGACTGGTGGACGGCCAAGGCGATTTCAGACCCGGACATTTCGCTGTGGAAAACGGATTATTTATTCTATCCAAAGGGAGCCAACCTTGTATACCATAGTTTTAGCCATCTTAATACATTAGTGTCGTTAGGGTTACGGCCGTTTCTGGGGACATTTCCAGCTTACAACATTACCATGCTGATTAATCTTGTTCTCAACGGTTTTAGCATGTTCCAGTTAGCTCGCTATCTGACAAAATCCACCATCGCTGCCTTGTTAGCTGGAATTGTTTTTGCGTTCAACTCCCAAGTCATTTACCAGATCTGCCACCCAGATTT
>JBAPRX010000369.1:0-4104 GCA_049281335.1 Promineifilaceae bacterium (SeqCode) | reverse complement strand
CTTCCGCCCCACCTGTCCCAGCAGCGATCCAGGCCCGGTTGCGGCCACTGCGGCTGGTCAGGCTGTTGGCTACCACGCTGAAATCGACGGCTGAGGCAGCGAAGGCGGGGTTGATTGGCTGCCACTGGCCGGTCGCATCCTGGTAATAACCGGGTACGGCCGTAAGGACAGAGCGGTAACCGTCCCCACGGGCATAGAGAGCTTCCTGGTCGGTCTGAGCCAGTAGATCGACCGGGCTTTTGACGGCCGTCATCTGGCTGGTCAAGGGGCGATTTGCCTGGTTGCTAAATAGGGCAGCCAGCACGGCCGTCAGGGTGACGACGGCGATCAGCAGCGGGATTACAATCCGAAAAGGACGCTTCTCGACCATGGGTGATATCTCCTGTTATCTAGGCAGCCTGGCTCAAGGAGCACCAGTCCTGAACAATCACAACTTTTTGGCATCCTATCACAGAAACGTCCGCAAAACGTCCGCATGGCGAAAGAGACAATGCAATGACTGGCCCCCATCCAGGTTGCCTGCCATCAAGGATTGCAGCAAGCCCTGGTCTCAACAGAAATGTATCTGCCAGACAAACCAATCGGGTTAATTTAATATGGGTCTCTGAGATTTCACGGGGTCATCTACCAGGTAGTTAATTTTTTGCCACGAATTTTCACGAAATTTAGGTAAAAAATTTGTGTAATTCGTGAAATTCGCTGCTATTTTTCTTTCACAACTTCTTGTGACCTACTTAATTCGTGGCAGGTTTTTCACTGGCCCCACGAAATCCTAAAGAGCCATTATTATTTCAGTCAGGGTATAATAGGCTTGTCAGCAAAATGTCTGTATGCATCAAATACCCTGTAATCGTAAGGTTGTGGTTTCACTTAAGTTGTTAGGACCAGTCCAGGTAACATGGGAAGAGGCGCAACATCCTCGTTTTCGTTCAAACAAGGCCATCGCCCTCTTAGGTTACCTGGCGGCAGAAAACCGGCTAGTATCCCGCGATGCTCTCACCGGCCTCTTCTGGGCCGATGAACCGGAGCAGCAGGCGCGAGGCGAATTACGCCGGGTATTACATAACCTGTCCACAATCGTCCCGGACTGTCTCACCGTTGACCGGCGAACGGTGCATTTCCAGGTTGCGGCCGATTCCCAGCTCGATATTGCCGCTTTCCACTCACTACAAGCCAGGGGAGATATTTCCTCGTTGACTTCGGCTGCCGATCTATACCGGGGTGGGTTCATGGAAGGCATTTTCCTGAACGATTGTCCTGAATTCGACACCTGGCTCCTGACCGAGCGCGAACGGTGGCGGCGCCAGGTTGAGCAGGTGATGGTTAACCTGGTTAACCATCATGCCGGCCGGGGGGCCTATGCAGAAAGTTTACGCTTTGCCTCGCGGTTGGTTTCCCTGGCTCCCTGGCGTGAGGAAGCTCAACGGCAGATGATGTTGCTCCTGGCCCGCAGTGGCCAGCGCAGCGCGGCCCTGGCCCAGTTTGAGACCTGTCGTCGTGTACTGGCCGAGGAATTGGCGGTTGAGCCGACCGAAGAGACAATCGATCTGTACGAGCGCATCAAGTCAATGAAGGCCAGACCCGCGCACAACCTGCCAGCCCAGCCGACCCCCTTTATCGGCCGAGAAGAAGAAGTTGAAGCCATCGCTCAATTGCTGGCTGGCCCCGACTACAGGTTACTGACTATCACCGGGAGCGGTGGGGTCGGTAAAACCCGTCTGGCGATTGAGGTGGCGCGTTTATTGGTGGCCGAGAAGAAACGAGTCTTCCTTGATGGCGCGAGTTTCGTGCCCATGACAGCCGCCACCACATTTGAGTACCTTTTCCCGGCCATTGCCGAAGCGGTTGGTTTCCCCCATGGAAGCGGAAGACTGGAAAGTAGCGTCCTGGAATATCTCCACAACAAGGAAATGCTGCTGATATTTGATAACTTCGAGACAGTGCTGAGCGACCGGCCAGGGATGGCCACCCTGATTGCCGATTTGCTGGCTGCCGCGCCTCAGGTGAGAATCCTGGTCACCTCTCGCCAGGTGTTAAACTTGCAAGGCGAGTGGGTTTTTCCACTGAATGGCCTGCCTTTTCCGACCAGTGCGCCCAAGGACAAGCCTCCGCCCGCTCCGGCAAGTAGTTACGGCGCAGTAACCCTTTTTACCCGGTGTGCGCAGCGCGCTTGGCACGCTTTTGACCTGGCCGTCGAAGAAGCGGCCGTCATCCGGATTTGCCAATTGGTGGAAGGTTTACCCCTGGCCCTGGAACTGGCCGCTGGATGGCGTAAGGTTTTGACCTGTACCGAAATCCTGCACGAGATTGAGCAAGGACTGGATATTCTCAATACGGACCAGTCAAACGTTCCAGAGCGCCATCGCAGTCTGCGGGCTGTTTTCGAATCCTCCTGGGCACGCCTATCGCCAGAGAACCAACAGGTTCTGGCAAAGCTGTCCGTCTTTCCGGGGGGGTTTGACCGGGTAGCAGCCAGCCGGGTAACGGCGACTGATTTTCGCCGACTGGCGACACTGGTAGACCAATCTCTGCTGCGTTTTCAGGGGGAAGAAGGAACCCCGGATTGGGCCACCTACGAAATGCACGACCTGATACGCTACTTTGCCGCCGAAAAACTGGCGCAGATGCCGCCCAAGGTTGGGGAAAAAATCCGAGAAGAACACGGCCGTTACTTCGCCGATTTGGTGCAAAACCAGACGCCAGCCTTGCGTAGCGCCAGACGAACCGAGGCCCTGGCAGCACTTGGCCGGAATATCGAAAATGTGCGTGCTGGCTGGAAATGGGCTGTAGCTGGCAAACACTGGTCAGTGCTCGCCAGCTACGTGGACGGTCTTCACCTGTTCTATGAGCTGCGTAACTGGTTCGAGGAAGGCCAGGAAACTTTTAGCCTGGCGGCCAGCGTGCCAAAAGCCGAAGGCGTTTTGCAGCTAAAAATGCTCGCCCGTCAGGGATGGTTTTGCTACCGGCTCAACCAGTATGATCAGGCGCGGCAGCTGGCAACGACAAGTCTGGTCATCGCCCAACACCTGGAGGAACAGTGGGAGACGGCATTTGCCCAAAAGCTGTTGGGGGCCATTGCGTTCGCGCAAGGTCATTACCAGGAAGCTCGCACCTGCTACCGGCGGAGCCTGACCATCTGGCGAGAACTGCAAGACCGCTGGGGTACAGCCACATCCTTGCTTAACCTGGGCCTGGTTCACCAGGCGTTGGGTGAGTATCAACTGGCCCAACAGCCTTATCAGGAAGGGCTGGCATTGCTGCACGAAAGCGGTTACCAATACGGGGCAACTACGGCCGTTGGCGCTCTGGGCCAGATAGCCCGTTCCTTGGGGGACTTTAACCAGGCTCGTGAATTATGCCAGCGGAGTCTGGTTATTCACCGTGAAATGGGCGATCCCTGGGGCGTAGCCGCCGCATTGGACGGCTTGGGAGCCATTGACCTGGGTTTGGGCAAATACGATGCGGCCAGAGAGTCGTTCCAGATTTCCCTGGCTGTGCGCCGTGAGTTAGACGACCGGCCTGGTATGGCCGCTGCTCTCGCTGGCCTCGGCCAGTCTGCCTTTCTATCCGGGGAGTACCCGGAGGCTGAACGTCACAGCCGCCATAGTCTGGCCATCTACCGCCAGTTGGGTGATCGGCGGGGGACAGCCAGAGCACTAAATAATCTGGGCTACCTGGCCATCCTGCGTGGCGAGGTCCGGCAGGCAAGCCAATCTTGCCAGAAAAGCCTGGAGCTGTACCGGAAATTGGGACACCGACCGGGCATTGCTGCTGCCCTGACTATTTTGGGTCAGGCTGCCTGTATCAGTGGGACCCTGTTTGCGGCAAAGGAGTATCTCGACGAAGCCTGGCAAATGGCCCAGGATATGGCTGCCCTACCGGTTGCCCTGGATATCCTTTTGGGCTGGGCCATGTTGCAGGTTCGGCAAGAGCAGTTCGCCTCGGCCGGGGCGTTATTAGCCCTGACACTGAATCACCCGGCCAACACCTCATTCTTGAAAGAGAAGGCCAAACGACTGGTGCCTGAAGTGACTGTGCTTCCTGAAAAATACGTCCGGCAGGCCAAAGCGGGTGGTTCGATCACTGACCTAACCGCGGTAGTCG